>JAZDJA010000026.1:0-9700 GCA_043804415.1 Candidatus Latescibacterota bacterium
GTCCGGGGCGCCCGCTTCTTTTCGAACCTTTTTCGCCGGATTGGGCCCGAGCGCCTCAATCTTCTCGATCATCGCCGCCACCACCACACCCAGAGATTCCGGTGCGCAGGGAGATAGATGCGCCATCGCCATCCGATCTCCTCCAAATCCAATCTCCTCCAAAAGCGACTGCACGTAGCCCACCCGCTTCTCTGCTCTCCGATTCCCATCCAACGAACGGCATTCCCCCTCCGGACAGCCGATGACCAGCACGCCATCCGCCCCCGACTCAAAGGTCTTGAGCAGATACCGCACATCCGTTTTTCCGCCGCACGGCAACCGTACCATACGCATGCTGGCACCAAATTGCCGCCCCAAGGCCGCTGTCCCTTGTTCATCCACACTGTTCTGACAACAATAGACCACCATCTGAGGTTCGAACATTTTCATCTGTCTTCTCTTTCTCCCATCGTAACCTGGAAAATTCGGGCGTTTCAGAGTTCCTCCAGCACCTTGTCAAGAGGAAGATCCCACCGCGAATAGCGCTAGTTTCCGCGAATGACATGGAGAATCCGCATCGGGAAATATCCTCGGAATTTGCGGTTTGCCTGCGGATGTCCTCAGCCTGGTTCCCGCTTAGATCGTGTTTATGTCCTCGCGCGTGCATGGCCAAACAGGAACAGGGGAACGGAAAAATCGCAGTTCCCCCGCCGATTGTCCTCTTAAGCGATGCGCGCTCCGTATCCCGTCATCTTACGCATCGTCTCCGGAATCTTTGGAGAGAGCGGCATCCGGCGCTTGAACTCCGAACATCGAATCATCCCCTGGATGTGCGCAATCTTTTCCGGCTCAAAGCCCAGGCGCGCAACCTCGTCCCCATCCATGCCCTGATCCACCAGACGCACGAGCAACGCATCCATCTCCTCGTAGGTGAGGCCGATCTCCTCCTCGTCCGTTTGTCCCACCCACAAATCCGCGCTGGGCTGCTTCTCGATAATTTCCGTCGGCACGCCAAGATAGCGCGCCAACTGCCGAACCTCCGTCTTATACAGATCCCCGATCGGCGTAAACGCGCACGCCATATCGCCCCACAGGGTAGTATAGCCCAACAGTGCCTCCGTCTTGTTCCCCGTGCCCAAAACCAACGCCCGATGCGCAGCGGATTGGTCGTAGACCACCATCATCCGAGCCCGCGCCATCAGATTCCCCCTGCGAAGGCGATCCATTTCGGGAAACCGCTCGATGTAGGGATCCACTACCGGGGCAATTTCGATCTCCTGCGCCTCGATGCCCAAAGCCGCCACCGCCAAGAGGGCATGCGCTTTGCTCTGGGGGCTGCTCGTCCGATAGGGCAACAGGAACGCTTTCACGCGAGCCGACCCCAAAGCACGAACCGCCAGATAGGCAGACGTGGCCGAATCCAACCCCCCGGATAGTCCCACCACCACCCGATCCAGTCCCGAAGCCTCCAGCTGTTCGTTGATATAAACGCCCAGAAAAGAGGCCACCGACTCTTCGTTTATCACCATGGTTGCTCCCGAATAAACACGCACAGGTAGCGGCATTGGCACAGAAAATACTCCTTGCCTTTGCCGCTACCTTTGCCGTTTCCACTGCCCTTGTCTTTGCCCATTTCCTAAAGAATCGGGAGATACTTCTCCAACTCATACGAAGTCACCTGCGACCGATAGCGCTCCCATTCGATGTGCTTGTTCTCTATGAGATTCGAGAACACGTGATCGCCAAGCGCCTTTTGGACCAACTCGCTCTTCTCCGTGAGCTTGATGGCTTCGTAGAGATTTTCCGGAAGCGTCTCGATGCCCATCTCATCCCGCTCGGCCTGCGTCATTTGATACACATTGCGCTCCACCGGCGCCCTCAACTCCAATTTCTGCTCGATACCGTCCAATCCCGCGGCCAGCATGACGGAAAATGCGAGATAGGGATTGCACGCAGGATCCGGGGAACGATATTCCACGCGTGTGGCGTTCTCTTTTCCGGGTTTGTAAACCGGAACGCGGACCAGGTCCGAGCGATTCCTGAGCGCCCACGAGGGATACACCGGCGCCTCGTATCCGGGCACGAGCCGCTTATACGAATTGACCCATTGGTTGGTGACCAACGTGATCTCCCGGGCGTGTTTCAGAAGACCGGCAATATAGTGCTTGCCCACTTCGGACAGATGATACTGATCATTGGCATCAAAAAACGCATTCCGACTCCCCTTGAAGAGCGACTGATGCACGTGCATGCCGCTTCCGTTCTCCCCGAAGATGGGCTTGGGCATAAACGTGGCATACACCCCATGCTTGAGTGCGATCTCCTTGACAACCAGGCGATAGGTCATCGCATTGTCGGCCATGCTCAAGGCATCCGTGTACTTGAGATCAATCTCGTGCTGGGAAGGCGCGACCTCGTGATGGCTGTATTCCACCTGGATCCCCATCTCTTGAAGCGTCAGCACCGTCTCCCGCCGAAGATCGGTCGCGACATCCAGGGGCGTCAGATCGAAGTATCCCCCATTATCCAAAGGCTCCGTTCCCTTGGAATCCTTGAAGTAAAAATACTCCAGCTCCGGCCCCACGTAGAAGGTAAAGCCCAGGTCGGAAGCCCGCTTCAGGTTCCTCTTGAGCACCCATCTCGGATCTCCCGCATACGGCTTGCCGTCAGGAGTCAGAATATCGCAGAACATCCGTCCCACCGAGCCGCCTTCCTTTGGGCGCCAGGGCAGAATCTGGAACGTACTCGGATCGGGCATCGCGACCATGTCGCTCTCGTCAATCCGGGCAAAACCCTCAATCGAGGAGCCGTCAAAGCCCATGCCTTCCTCGAGTGCCTCCTCCAGTTCCTCCACCGTAATGGCGAAGCTCTTGAGCACACCCAAGATATCCGTAAACCAAAGTCTTACGAACTTCACGTTGTGCTCTTTGGCGAACTTCAATACGTAGTCCTTGTCTTTCGTTGCCATCTGGAAAACCTCCTGTTTGATGAGTGATCTGGCTGGTATCCATCCGACACGGGACCAACCTGATACAATCCCTTCTGCGATGTGAAAACGAAGGGAGAACCACCTAAAATCCATAGGAGACACCGATCGTGCCGATAACATTTGCGTCGTAAGATCCGATGCCGTCGGGAAGCACCTGGTCGTCAACCTGCCCGATGTAGGTCAGCGAAGCGCTGAGGAAACGGTACGACAGACCGGCGATCAACGCATAGTGCGAGATCCCCCCGTCTCCCTCATCCGGATTGACGTATCCCAGGGCCGCATCGATCCCGACCGAAACGCACGGAGACCATTCGATCTCATGGCCCAACCCGAGTTCCAGATAGAGCGCGTTCCGGATGGCTCCGCCCAGGCCGTAGTTCACCGAAAGGGAGGGGGATAGTTCAAACCCCAACTCGCCGGTCAGATTAAGCTCCCGGTCCGCCTTGCCACCACCGGAAGGGTAGGTGTATTCCGTATACCCGACGGAGAGGCCCAGCCAGTCGATCGGGAGGGGGATGTCAGCGCTGCCGTAAAGGTCGATCTCCGAGAACTGACCTTCCTCCAGGGCATCCCCGTAGTTCCCGAGATCCAGGTTGCCCCATACGCCTACGGTAACCGGAATCGGGAAACCACTCATCTCAATCCCGGGCTGGGCTGCAAGCCCGTCATTGAAGGTGACCCCCCGGAACACATAGGCGCTTGTCATGTCCAGAGACGTACTGACCTCGGCCGCCTCCAGGGACACGATCCGAACTCCAAGCAACATCGACAAACACAAACACATCCTGATGAGTTTCCCTGCCATTATTCAACCTCTATTTTGGGGTTCATACGACCTCAGCCAATCGCCTCGCCGCCCGTCTCTCCGGTGCGAATCCGAATGCACTCCGGCAAATCCAGAACGAAGATCTTGCCGTCTCCGATATTACCCGTTCTCGCTCCCTTGATGATAGCATCTATGGTGCGCTGAACAAAGTCCTGGTTCACGGCGATCTCAAGGCGTACCTTCTTCAGCAAATTCACCTCGGAGAGCACTCCGCGATACGTCTCCGTGAAACCTTTCTGCTGACCGCAACCCAACGCATTGGTCACGGTCATCTTATAAACTTCGGCCTCGTAGAGCGCCTTTTTCACCTCCGGGAGGCGGTGCGGCTGGATCAAGGCAACAATCAGTTTCATGACGACCTCCTTGTAGGAAAGAAAGTGAGAAAGTGAAAGGGCAGGAGTCCCCTTGCACGCTTCCGCTTCCCCACTCCTGCAGATTGTTCATGGACCTGTTCTATTCCGTCACGAAAATCTGGAATCCAGCATACGATTCCATGCCATGTTCCACGATATCCAATCCCTTCAACTCATCCTCGGGACTGACCCGGAGACCCACTGTTTTCTTGATCAGGTAGAAGAGCCCGATGGCCAGGCCAAACGTCCACACACCCACCGCGACAACGCCCAGCAACTGGGTCCAGAATACGCTCAACCCCCCCCCGAAGAAAAGCCCGTTGATCGCGCCCACTCCGCTGGATTCCCCATACGATGCCTGCGCAAACAGACCGACCGCCAGCGTGCCGAAAACCCCGCAAACACCGTGCACCGAAATGGCGCCCACCGGATCGTCGATGTGGAGCACCTTGTCGATAAACTCAACGGACAGGACCACCAGTACCCCGGCCACCAAGCCAATGATGATAGCGCTGAGCGGTGAGACCACCGCACACGGCGCAGTAATGGCCACAAGTCCCGCCAGGGCCCCGTTTAAGGTCATGCTCGTATCGGGCTTCCCAAACTGGAACCAGATCGTCAGCATCGCGCTGATCGCCCCGGCCGCGGCCGCAAGATTCGTGGTCACCGCAATGGTCCCAATGCTCAGATTCGTGCCAGAGGTGGTGCTCCCGGCGTTGAACCCAAACCAGCCGAACCAGAGAATGAAGACCCCGAGCGCAGCCAAAGGAATATTGTGGCCGGGAATGGCGTTGGACTTTCCGTTGGTATATTTGCCGAGACGAGGCCCCAGCATAATCCCTCCGGCCAGAGCAGCCCACCCACCTACCGAGTGCACCACCGTGGAACCGGCGAAGTCAATCATGCCCCGGCTCGAAAGCCAGCCACCGCCCCAGATCCAGTGACCCACCACCGGATAGATCAGAGCCGACAGGACCACGCTATACGCCAGATACCCGACGAACTTGGTTCTCTCGGCCATCGCCCCTGAGACAATCGTGGCTGCTGTGGCGCAAAAGACCGCCTGAAACAACCAGAACGCGATCTGCCACAGGCCGTCTCCGGTTGAAGGATCCCCGGTGCTCAGAAAGAATCCGCTGGATCCGAAAAGCCCCATCTGGTCTGCCCCGAACATGATCCCGAACCCGACCACGAAATACGCAATCGAACCCACGGAGAAATCCATCAGATTCTTCATGCAGATATTGGCCGCATTCTTGGCCCGGGTAAACCCCGTTTCCACCAGGGCAAATCCCGCCTGCATAAAGAACACCAGAAAAGCAGCCAACAAGGTCCAGACGGTATCTAGTGCCACCTGATTACTCTGTGCGGTCGCCTCCCCTGCAAATACAGGAAACGCCAGTCCTCCAGTAATCAATCCGAAACCGGCCAAAACCGATAAAACGACCTTCTTCATGTATATCCCCCCTTTCGTGTTGGAATGATGATTTCTTGAAAGGAAAGATACGCATGGTATGTTTCAGGCATGTTTCAGACAGATTACATTCGCGCGAAAACAGAGAAAAAGTGCCCCATGCAAAAGACACGGGGAAAAAGGCGGAGTTCCTGAGATCCAGACCCCGGAAGTCAAAAACCCAAGAGGCTGATCTCTTGTCTCTGTGCCTCAGACCTCCGTGCCTTTTCTTTACGGATAGAGCCCCCGGATTTCAATCGCCTCCGCCACTCTCCCTATCGCCAGCATATCGGCGGCCGTCCGCATGTCCACCCGTTCCCGCTCGTGCAGGTTCACAACCTCCCAAAAGCTCCGGCAGATAATATCCTCAAGTTTCTTGTTCACCTCCGCTTCGTTCCAGAAATACTTCTGCAGGCCCTGCACCCACTCAAAATAGGACACGGTCACGCCCCCGGCGTTCGCCAAGATATCGGGAATGGTGAATACGCCATGGTCGTCCAGTATCTCATCTGCCCCGGGCGTGGTCGGCCCGTTGGCTGCCTCGGCAATGATCTTCGCCTTTACCGCTCCGGCATTGTGCTCCGTGATCTGATTCTCCAAAGCCGCAGGCACGAGTATGTCGCACTGTAGCGCCAGCAATTCCTCGTTGGTGATTCGGTCCGAATCCGGGAAGCCCGCCACGGAACCCGTCTCCTTCTTGTGCTGGACAAGAACTTCCACGTCCAGTCCACTCGACCGATGGACGCCGTCCTTCGAATCGCTCACCGCCGTAATTGTCATCCCCTCCCGAGCCAGCAGACGCGCCGTCACCGAGCCCGCATTTCCGAATCCCTGAACCGCCACCGTCGCTCCGGAAACGTCCATCTTCAAATACTTCATGGCCTCGCCGATCACCAACGCACATCCTCGCCCCGTGGCTTCCTCCCGTCCCTCCGAACCTCCCACAGAAAGGGGTTTTCCGGTCACCACGCCCAGCACAGAATAGCCCACGTTTCTGCTATACGTATCCATAATCCACGCCATCGTCCTCGGATCTGTATAGACGTCCGGCGCAGGAATATCCCTGTCCGGCCCCAGAATGATCATCAGTTCCGATGTGAACCGCCGCGTCATCCGCTCCAGCTCCCCATCCGACATTTCCTTGGGATTGCAAATGACCCCGCCCTTAGCGCCTCCGAACGGAATCCCCACCACCGCGCATTTCCACGTCATCCACATCGCCAACGCCTTGACCTCGTCTAAGGTCACGCCCGGATGATAGCGAAGCCCGCCTTTGGCCGGACCCCGGGCTAAACTGTGATGCACCCGATGTCCCGTGAAGATTCGAAGATTCCCATCGTCCATCCGCGTGGGAATGGAAACGGTAAGGATTTTTTCTGGATAGCGCAGTCTCTCATGCACCCCGGGATCCAGTTTCAGTCGCTCTGCTGCGTGGTCCAATTGGTGAAGCGCAATCTTGTAAGGATTCAGTTCTTCCATCTTCATACGATTCCCCATAACTCGTTCCCCGCATTGTATGGTGAAGGACCAATGGCGATACCACGCTTGATCTCGAATTACGGACTTCGAGCTGAGGACCACGCGCCTCGCGGTCCAGATACCGATTCTCAGTTTCTATGCGTCGAGGATCCGTTCCGCTTCCTCGCGGTTGGCGTCCATGATATAGGGAATGCCGGAGATCTTGGTCGCTTCCTCCGTCAGGGTCACCACGTCGGTGCGCTTGACCGTATCCAGCCGGAAGCTGCGCGCCCCTGCCATAAACTGCTTCAGACCCGTCTGCAGCTTGTCTACAAAAGTGTAGAACGCCATGGCGCCTAAAGGAATTTCGTTTATCCGATCCCCGTACTTGTCCGTAAGCGTCGCGTACGTGGCAAAGATCTGTTCCGGGCTATCGCCGAATTGGCTCACCGAGGGCGGAAGCTTATCCCAGGTTCCGGCGCCGCCGCTTTTGAGCACGCCTTCGATGTTGTCTCCCACAAACCCCGGAATCATCAGGGCACGTCCCACGCAGACCGCCTTGAAATACGGCGCGCCCATCGCGAGCACCTTGAAAATGTGATCCTCCGTGGAAAGACCGCCAGCCATAGCCAGGGAAGGGACCCACTCTCCGCGAGTGGCCAACCGCTTGGCACACTCATAAGCCATCGACTGCAGGTAGAACGTCGGAATGCCCCACTCCTGCATCATGCGCCAAGGACTCATGCCCGTGCCGCCTCCGGAACCGTCGATGGTGAGCAGATCCACCCGGGCCTCGGAGGACCACTTGATCGCCCTGGCAAGCTCCGGAAAACCGTAGGCACCGGTCTTTAACGTGACCCGCTTGGCTCCAACCGTCCTCCGCAGATACTCCACGGTGCGCAGAAACTCCTCCTGATCGATAAACCCGAGACGCGAATGCCGTTCGAACTCCTGAATGCCACCGGCCTTAAAAGCAGCCTGCACGGCCTGATTTGCCGGATTAGGGGTAACGATGTATCCGCGCCGCTGCAGTTCGAGCGCGCGATCCAGATCGGAGACCTTGATCTCCCCGCCAATGCACTTGGCCCCTTGGCCCCACTTGAGCTCGATGGATTCCACGCCGAGTTTCTCCACCACGTATTCGGCCACCCCCAGGCGGGTGTCTTCGACGTTCAGCTGGACAATGATGTCGCCGCAATCCTCCTGCCATGCCTTGTAGAGTTTGATCCGACGCTCCATCTCAGGTGAGCGCGCGACCCTCCCGTCCTTGTTCAGTTCGAGCTTGGGGTCTATGCCGCACACGTTCTCGCCGACCACGAGCGTA
Source organism: Candidatus Latescibacterota bacterium (assembly GCA_043804415.1). Lineage (GTDB taxonomy): Bacteria > Latescibacterota > 4484-107 > 4484-107 > 4484-107 > 4484-107. The sequence continues at coordinate 8,383 of JAZDJA010000026.1, forward strand.
ACCCCCGAAATGGCCGCCCCAACTGCAAAACTGTTCCAATGCTTGCGGGCAATGTCTGTGGATCCGAGGGCACCGGTAAAGATCGGCATCCGCATCCGAACGGGATGATTATGCCCATATACCGTCGAGGTATCCACCTCGGGGAAAATGGCCTTGTCCGGATTGGCCTCGTCGATGGACTTGGCGCCCCGCGCATACCCCATGATGTTGAGGTGCGAATAGTCCACGGGATATTCCTTGTCCCCACCGGAGGTAATCTCGGAGAACGGCCCCGGGTAGATGACCTCTCGTCCGCGGAAAGACGCCTTGAATACATCGCAGTTACCGGTGCAGTTCTCCAGACAGCGGGTGCACACCCCGGAACTGGGGGCCACATCGCGTGAACGATTTCGGGTCCCAATGGCATCGTTTGACCCAGGCTGTGACAGATTCATGGCCTCCTCCTTGATCTACAAAGGGTGAAAAAAACCGCATCGACCGCACCGTTGAAGGTGGGATGCCCTCTCCAAACAACAAGCAACTATATCCATCCTCGGGCTGTCATCGCTTTGATAACCTGCTCCACCGCAAGCGCCAGGGCCGCTTCGCGGTAGGATGCTCTGGTCTTTCCCGCCAGTTGGGTCACGCTCTCCAAACTCTCCAAAACGAGGCTGTCTACGGTTTCGTAGGTCTCCTCTATTTTGGTCATGCTCCCGGATTTCGCTCTGCGCCATTCCACGTAGGACGCGATCACGCCGCCGCTGTTGGCGAGAATATCGGGCATGATTGGGATGTCCTTTGTTTTCAGGATCTCATCCGCCTCCGGGGTAGTGGGAGCATTGGCTCCTTCCACAATCATCCGGGCATTTACGCGATCCGCGTTCTCTGCGGTGATCACGTGGCCGCATGCGGCGGGAATCAGAATATCCACATCCAGGGCCAGCAGTTGTTCGTTTGTCATGGAGGAATCGCCGTACCCCGCCAATGTGCCCGATTGCTGATGGTATTCGGACAATCCCGCAATGTCTATCCCCGCTTCATTATAGACGCCGCCAGTCAGTTCCGTCACCGCAATAATCTTGGCCCCAGCCCCTGAGAGAAACCGGCATGTCCAACTGCCCACATTGCCGAATCCCTGCACCGCTATCCGGGTCTGATCGATGGGCTTGGATAAGCACTCTGCGGCAGCCGCCAGCGCGACCGTGGCCACCCCTCTTCCCGTCGCTTCTCTGCGGCCGGGCAGTCCTCCGACTTCCACGGGCTTGCCCGTAACGCTCTCCGGATTATGCGTTTCACCATAGATAATGGCCATCTCATGCGCGCCGCTTCCCATATCCGG
>JAZDJA010000027.1:0-33597 GCA_043804415.1 Candidatus Latescibacterota bacterium
GTGGTCTCACCGATAGAGATCATCCTGATCACCAAAGGCGAGAACTCTCCCGTGGCCTGCAAAGATTTATGTAACATTCCGCCCTGCAGCACCTTCTCCCTGGCCGTGTGAACGGCCTGGGAGATAACCCGGTTGCCCACCACCCTTTCCACTATGGACAGGGACTCGGAGATACCGACCCCCGCCTGGAGGAGAAGCCTCAGGTAATGGGCAAACCGGGATAACGCGATCTTGCGGGTCAATGTCCCGATGACCGGCAGCCTCAATTTGATCCGATCCACGAGCAACTTCCCTGCGGGGGTCTTTTCAGCAAATCGAACTCCAACCCCCACTGTGATCGCACCGGCGAACAGAAGAATCCAGTTGGCCTCAAAGAATTCGCTTACAGCTATCATTATTAGGGTAATGAGGGGCAAAGAGACGTGCATTTCCTTGAAGATTCCCATCAGGCGTGGAAAGGCGAAGGCCAGAAGAAGGGTGACCAGAAAGCCTACCGCACCTAAGATCATGACGGGATAGGTGGTGGCCCGCTTGATATTGGCGTGAAAATCCTCCTGCCATTCCAGGAAGGACCCCAGTTCATTCAGGACCATCTCCACATTCCCGGTAGCCTCCCCTGCTCTCACCAGGTTTACGTAAAGTTTGGAGAAAACCTGCGGGTATGCATCCAGGGCCTTGGAAAGGCTGGCTCCACCGTGGATATCTTCCCGCACCTTTGCAATGGTTTCTCTAAATTTACGGTTTTTGGTCTGGTCCTCAAGATCCCGAAGCCCCTCGATCAGGGGAACCCCGCCGGAGAGCACACTGGAAAGATGAATGGTAAAGCCGATGACATCCTTTCTGCTCACCCTGCCCCAACTCATCTGTCTCCTCTTCTTGGCCGTGGAGGCATGAATGAGATACTGGCCCCTCTGCTCCAGGGCAGACGCTAACTGCTCTTCATCTTCCGCCTCCAAAGAGCCCTTCACCGCACTTCCTGAATGGTCCACAGCCTTATAGGAGAAAACCGGCATTACTATCACCCCATTCCCGGGTTGCACCATGTCGAAAGTAATTTATGAAAATTAGTCAGTAACTGGGAGACTTTTGCATAAGTCCGAAGAGGAAGCGGACCCCACTTCGCTTGTCATGACAAGATGGATCTGTTCATACAGGGGAAATTGAAAACTTTCCCCTACATAATCCGAGGCGATCCTATAGCACGAACTTCTATGCAATCGTTTGGTGGAACAGACATTCCTGTCTGTTCCTGTCTGGCGATAGCCCAGTCAGACAAGAACGGCTAGACCTACAATTCCTGTTCCTAACCTCTGCACAATGACCTCGACCAGTTGACTTATGCAAGAGGCTCACCAGGAATACATTTTCTTTAGTTTCTGTCCTTGCCGGCCGAATGCGAAGCCCTCTCGTCTCTTGGGGCGAGACGGCTTTGTGGCGCCATGTCCGGCAGTGACAGTCTGCTATAAGATATGGTCTGTAATTACTTACGATATCAATCGGTAAGCCCATGGATCTACCTTCGCCCTACCTGGTATAGGCTACTTTGGTCACCTCCTCCAGGGTGGTAATACCGGCCTCCACCTTTTTCAGCCCGTCCTCCAACATGGTGGTCATGCCCTCTTTTTTGGCGATCTCTGAGATCGCCCGGCTGCCCGCCCTCTTCACTATGCAATCTTCCACCGCCGAGCTCACCGGAAGGATCTCAAAGATGCCTGTACGTCCTTTGTATCCGGTATCGTGACAATACCTGCATCCTTTGCCATAGTAGAACTTCATATGCTTTGTCTTTGATGGTTCCCATCCGACCGCGCGGAGAAGCTCTTCTTCGGGCTCTGTTTCTGTCCGGCAGCGGGAACAGATCGTTCTCACCAGCCTCTGGGCAATCACGGCCACCAGTGAAGAGGCGAGGAGGTAGGGCTCCAACCCCATATCCAGGAGTCGGGGCACGGCCCCGGCGGCGTCATTGGTATGCAGGGTGCTGAACACCAGATGGCCGGTGAGGGCAGCCCTGACCGCCACCTCCATGGTGTCGCCATCCCGTATCTCTCCCACCAATATCACATCCGGGTCTTGCCTCAGTATGGCCCTGAGGCCCGCGGGAAAGGTAAGCCCGGCCTTCAGGTTGATCTGAGACTGTCGGATGAGCGGGAGTTCATACTCTACGGGATCTTCTAGGGTGATGATGTTTCTCTCCAGGGAGTTTATGTGGGAAAGGGCGGAATAAAGGGTAGTGGTTTTCCCGCTCCCCGTAGGACCTGTAACCAGAATGATCCCGTTGGGCCTGTTGATCCCGCTCTTGAACACAGCGAGATTTGAGGGGGAGAACCCCAGATGGTCCAATCCAAGGATCAGCCGCTCCTTGTCCAGGAGCCGGAGCACTATGTTCTCTCCATTGATGCCGGGAAATGTGGAAACTCTGATATCTATGTTCTTGTCACCCAATGGGAATCTTATCTTCCCGTCCTGGGGAAGACGATTCTCAGAGATATTCAGGTCAGCCAATATCTTCAGACGGGTGGTAACGGAGGGCTGAAGGTTCTTGGGGATAGTTGTACCCTGACGGAGGATGCCATCCACGCGGTATCGGGTTCGGACCAGCTTCTCATTGGGTTCCAGGTGAATATCCGTGGCGCCCTCTTTGGCTGCCTCGGCGATGAGCTGATCCACCAGTCGTATCACCGGAGTGGTTTCGGCTATCTCCTTGCTTGCCTGTTCCGCTCCCTGGCCAAGGGCCCCCCTTTCCAGAAGCTCCTCGACAGCCTCTGGCCCCCCTTTCTCTCCGTAGTAACGCTCCAGGGCGTGAAGGATCTCCGATTCCGGGGCGAAAAATGGCTGTATCCGGAAGCCGGTCTGCCTTCGCAGCTGGTCGATGACCACCACATTCAGGGGATCGGCCATAGCAACCGCCAGACTCTTGTTTTTCAGATGCATGGGCATGAGGGTATGTTTGTGTGCAAAGGAGCTGGACACTGCCTGAAGCGGTTCGGGTTCGATCTCGCAGAGATTCAGATCGACGCTCTCCACTCCTGCCTGTTCTGCCACGACCGAAGAGACCTGGTCGCGGCTGACAAAGCCCAGATTGAGGAGAATCTCGGCCAGAGGTTCTCCGGTTCTGCCCTGTTCTCTAAGGGCCAGATCCAACTGATTCGGTGCTATCAGCTCGGCATCAACGAACCTCTTGCCCAACTGCCGCGAACTGTCGAGAGCCATCCTACCTCTCCTCCAAGAAAACGCTCCTAGTGTTGGGGATGGAGAAATGCAATTCTCAAATCAGAGGATGTTTCCACACCCAACCCGTGGAGCATCTCTCTAGATCAACGCAATGGGAGGAAGATCGAGGTGGGTCGCTAAACCGACCTCGCGTCTGTCCTCCTATCTGTTCTTGGGAAGGTGAGAGATCAGCGTGCGGCCCAAGGTCGTTGTGCTGCATCCCACATCTCCCATCACCCCGACAGCCCCTCGCGGCTGTCAATGGTAGTGGGGTCAAAGCCTCCTGGTGTTGGGAGGAAGGACAGAGGAAAGGGGAACCGAGACCTTTTTGCGCGGTGGTTCCCGCGGGCCACAATACGCTATACACTTAGTATGTAATATCTTGGCAATTTTACATCAACATGATCAAGCGGGTTTTGCTTCACGACTACGGGAGTATACGGGTGCAACGCGCTAGCGCCAGTTTGGGGTATCGGGAACTCGGGTTGTCTGCTCAACAAGCGAGGGTGACTAAGTGCACGAAATCACAAATACGATGACGTACTTTGCGACTTGGCGTGGAGACTCTTCACTGTGTTCAGAGTGACAAACGCTGCCATTCTGGTGTGGCCGAAAAATCTCCCATAATCAGGTTACGCCATAATATCTATGATTTCGTCCACTGAGGGCGAGGAGGGGCTTCTGCAGGTACCCGGAAAGCCAGAGTCCCCTGCCAACCAAACGCGCCTGGAGGATGAGCAAGTGGTTCTGGATTTTCCCGCGGCGTATCCCCCTTTTCGTCCGGAAGGGCATAGTGGCGGGTTAGGCGAAGCGTTTGGTCAGATCATATGGGGGGTTCGGCCTTCTTTTAGTGGGTGAGATGGAATCGGGCATTTCTTCCGTTCAATTACGAATAAGAACCCGGCGGAGTGATTCGGACATGCTTTGGAAAGGCCCTGCCCTGCGCCGGGCAGGGCCGAGGGCTCAAACGATCCCCGTGAGGAGGAGTCTGAATACGAATGTGGAAACTCCTTGACACGACAGTGCCATCTGTGCTGTGTGGCAAATGCCGAAGCTCTCCTGGATAAGCCCAACCTCAAATGGCTGAAAAGCACCTGATTCGAAATCTTCCGTGCAGATCAGTAAGTTGTGGATTACTGAATGATTCTTGGTCACAACCACTTGGTATCAAATATAACACCTACTTCCACCATGCGCTGTGATCAAAAACACATCCTGTTCGATAGTAATTCTCAAACGATAATGATTTTTGTATGGGCATACTATCCGGAGCGGGCTAGCCATAAGAGGAGGGGGGATTGCTCCGACCCATCGCTCCAGAAACCCCTCTGTCGATGCTATCTCGAGTTACGACGGAGGACCATTTCGATGCGAGCTTTCAGTTCCCCCATGTCGAAGGGCTTCATGAGACAGTCGTCCGCGCCTTCTTCAATGCCCCGAATCCTGTCCTGGACGTCCGTATAGTAGCCGGATACCATAATGATGGGCGTGTTTCTCAGACGCGCGTTCTGTCTTATCCGCTTGCACACCTCGTATCCATCCATGTCCGGAAGTTGGAGGTCAAGGATAATGAGATCGAACGCTTGGGTGAATGCGCGTTCGAGGGCTTCGGTGCCATCCTTGCAGGTCGATACCCGGTATCCTTCATCGGTAAGAAAGGACTGCATCAGACCCAGAAGGGCGGGATCGTTGTCCACGGCCAGAATATTTCTGCGACGTTGGGTCTTCTGTTTCACGAAGAGGGAATCTATCTCCTCGGATATCTGGCCCAGGGTCATGCCCTGCACCTGCATCTCCTTGACAAGATTCCGCCTAGATAGCACTTCTTCTTTGTCATACAGATCTTTGTTTCCCCGTCGATCTGCGACTCTTAGGATCCTGTAATTCTTGTATTTGCGAATAGACTCGACGGACACTCCGAACAGAGCGGACACCTCCTTGATGTCGATGAGTTCCTCTGTTGTGGTTGTTGCTTCGGCTGTGCGCATCGTTTCTGTTGTTGCCATCAGGTGGTCTCCGTAAAGAAAGGTTGATGCGGTTTTCATTCCGAATGACTTGAATCAAATATAATACATAGTACTATATGATGCAACTGCAATTTCACCTAAAATCAGCCTTTTTTCGCGCGCGATTTTTCAATTGACAAAAGGGTTCACATCTATTATACTCTCATACTGCCAACAGCATTCAGCATCCACGGATTTGGAGCAGGCAAAAGTGGGAGCCGTTGTCGGATTCCCCAAAGGATTTTGATACCGCGCACTTGTCCCACGCCAGTGGTTCAGGATTTGATCACACGAAAGGAGCACGCCATGTGGAACCTTCAGATGATGGGCAAACATAAGGTGCAGAGCAGGACATGGGCATGGCCGCTTATCGGCTTCCTTCTGATCGGCGGACTGATCGTCAGTGGATGTGCCGAGAAAAGCACGGAGGAGTGGGTTCAGGATCTGAAGAGCCGGGACGAGACGATCCGTCGCCATGCGGCGCTGGAACTGCTCAAGAAGCCGAAGAAAGAGACCGTCCCCTCCCTGATAAAGGCTGTCCGGACGGGCGACAAGGAGATGCAATATGTAAGTGTTCAGCTCTTGGGAAAGCTGCGCGATCCGGAGACGGAGGATATTTTTGTGGCGCTCCTGGACAGCCCCAATGAGCACATTCGGGGCGCTGCGGCAGAAGCGCTTGGGAATCTGAAGATCCCGACGGTCACCGATCCGTTGCTGCGCTGCCTGAAAGATTCCTCCTCCGTGGTTCGCAGGAAAGCTTCGATGAGTTTATGGGATTGTGAAGATCCCCGGGTGATGGCCGCCCTGATTGACGCCATGAGCGATACTGTCTTCGAAGTTCGAAGGAACGCGCTGGTCTCTCTTGCCAGAGCCTGGCCCATGCTGCGTGAGCCTGCCGCCAAAGATTCCCTGCTGAGCGCCATCGAAGGGGCCCTGGACGATGAGGCTGCTGAGGTGCGATACGTTGCCGTACAGCTTGCAGGCAGCATGCGGGACGTGCCCGCGGTCCCTGCCCTGATCAGGAGACTGAGCGACGAAAACGGCTCGGTGCGCGCGAAGGCTGCCCGTGCCCTGGGGGAGATCGGCGACGACCGGGCTCTGCCGCACCTGGAAAAGTTGATGCGTTCTGGACTTGAAGCGGAAAGCGAAGCCGCCCGGTGGGCACTGGAGCAAATAACCGGAATCCCGCATGGTGCAGAGGGAAAAACGGAGTGAGATCCTCTCCGGTTCCAGGGCGCCAAGAGAGAAAGGCGCTGCGCAGACATCAGATGCTGACGACCTTGACCTTTGAGAGGCGGGGAGAGGCCCGGCGCGTGGAGATGTCGCTCGGCCTCCTGCGATCGGAGAGGCTGGATCGCTTGTGGCAGCGCAGCCGGGCGTGATGGGTTTCCATCGCCCGTGGGTGCTGACACCGGACGTCCTCCATCGGCCTGAAATGGGGTGTCATAGCTTGGTGAAATAACCGTGAGCTTGAGGAAAAAGGTCACAGAGAGAGGAATACCGGATGAACAGCCCGAAGGACGGAGATCGGTTCGCCCTGCCCCTTGAACAGGGACTCCGGGCGCGCCTGGCTTGGTTTATCAAGCTGAGGTGGGTGGCGGCCACGGGGGTCGTGGCCGCCACTTGGGCCGCTCAGCAAATCTTCAGGCTCGACGTGCCCGAAAGGGCGCTGTATGGCATTGGATTGACGATCTTCTTTTATAATGCCCTGTTCGCGCTTTTCTATGCGAGGGAGGTGGCGAAGGTCCCCCTGAGCGGCAGCACGGAGCGCTTCAATCGCTTCGCTCATCTCCAGGTGGCAGTGGACTGGCTGGCGCTGATCTGTTCGGTGCATTATTCCGGGGGAATTGAAAGTCCCATTATTCTCTATTTTATATTTCATATTATCCTGGACGCCATCCTGCTCTCCCGCTGGACCTGCTATCTCTACACCACTTTTGCCGCCTCACTGTTGATCCTGGTGACGGTGCTCGAATATCACCGGATTCTTCCTCATATCGCCATTCGGGGGTTTTCCTCCCAGACGATGCCTTTTGACGCGCTTTCCCTGTTCGGATCGCTCTTCTTCTTCGTGAGCATGTTCTACATCTCCGCCTTTCTCGCAACCTCGGTGACCGTTCGCCTGAGGAAAAGGGAGCTGGAGTTGGCCGTCTCGAAAAGAAGTCTGGAAGAGGCTTACGGTGATCTGAAGGAGCTCGACAAGGCGAAGACCGAACAATTGATCCAGACTCGCAAGCTGGCCTTCATCGGCCATTTTGCCTCTGGTGTGGCCCACGAGATCAACAACCCGCTGGGGGGGATCCTCAACTGCACGAGAATGCTTTTAAGTTCGCCAGCCATCCAGGGTGAAAAAAGGCAATACCTGGAATTGACCTTAAAGGGACTGATCCGGATAGAAGATATCGTCAGGCGGCTTCTGATTTTCTCCCATCAGCGCAGGTTTGAGCCCCAGTTGACGGACATCGAGGCCGTGCTCGAGGAAGCGTTGGCGTTCACCGAATACCGGGCCAGAGAACAGGGGGTGGAGGTGGAAAAGGCCTATTCCCTCTCCCTGCCAACGCTCATAGCGGATCCCTCACAACTGCAGCAGGTCTTTATGAACATCGTCAAGAACTCCTTTGATGCGATGTCCGGAGGGGGTAAATTGCGCATCCAGACCGAAAAAAAGGATGGCCATGTTCTCATCGCGTTTACCGATACGGGCGGTGGCATCCGGAAGGAGGATGTCGGCCGGATATTTGACCCCTTCTTTACCACGAAGGAGGTCGGAGAGGGTCTTGGCCTGGGGCTGTCGGTGAGCTACGGGATCATCCAGCAGCACGACGGGACCATTCGGGCGGAAAGCATTGAGGGGCATGGGACGACCGTTACCATTCTCCTGCCGATCCGCAGGGATTTCTCAGATAGAGGGGAGGATCGTGAAGAAGATATTGTTGGCTGAAGACGAAGAGATTATGCGGATTACCCTTAAGGATGGCCTTTCGAATGAGGGGTATCAAGTGATCGCAGCCAGCGATGGCCGGGAGGCTTTGGAGAAATTCCGACAGGATGATTTCGACCTGTTGATCACGGACCTGAGAATGCCCAAACTCGACGGGATTGAGCTCCTCAAAGAGGTAAAGTGTCTTTCTCCTGAGATCCCCGTGATCATCATCACCGCTTACGGAACGATAGAGACTGCCGTTCAGGCCGTGAAGTTGGGCGCATACGACTATCTTACCAAGCCGCTCCTGATCGATGAGCTCCTGATGATGATGGAGAAGATATTTCAATTTCAAAATCTCCAGCGGGAAAATCTCCTCCTTCGTCAGACCCTGGAAGAGCGATACCAGTTGGACAATCTGATCGGGAAAGATAAGAAAATGCAGGAGATATACCGACGCATCCAATCGGTTGCGGAGGGGAACAGTACGGTCCTGATCTATGGAGAAACGGGCACGGGCAAGGGGATGGTGTCGCAGGCCATTCATCGCAACAGTCCGAGGAAAAACAAACCCTTCGTTGAGGTGAGCTGCGCGGCTCTGCCGGAATCCCTGCTGGAGAGCGAGCTGTTTGGATATGAGAGGGGGGCTTTCACCGGAGCGGTTCGAAGGAAAGAGGGCCGGTTCGAATGGGCCGATGGCGGAACCCTTTTCCTGGACGAGGTGGATGATATGAAACCGGAGGTCCAGGTCAAGCTTTTGCGGGTGCTCGAGTATGGGGAGTTTGAGCGGGTAGGAGGGACCCATACGATCTCGGTGGATGTCAGAGTGATCGCAGCCAGCAAGACGAATCTCGAGCAGGCTGTTTTCTTCCGGGAGGACCTGTATTACAGGCTGCACGTGGTACCCGTACATATTCCTCCCCTCAGGGAGCGAAAATGCGATATCCCCCTTTTGGTCAATCACTTCGTAAAACTATACTCCGATAAGGCGGGCAAAATAGTGTCCGGAGTTTCTGCCGAAGCCTTGACTTTGATGATGGAATACAACTGGCCGGGGAATGTGCGGCAACTCGAGAACAGTATAGAGGGAGCCGTAGCATTGATACGGGACGGGGAGATTTGTCCCGAGGATCTTCCTGCGGCCGTCAGAGGAGAGGGGAATGCAATGCAACCCCTTGATTCTCAGTGCCTGAAGCACGTGAAGGACGTAGTAAAGGAAGCGGAAATAGAGCATATCCGGAAGGTGTTGGTGGCAACCGAAGGCCGAAAGGACAAGGCAGCGAACATCCTGGGCATCAGCCGAAAAACCCTCTGGGAGAAGATCAGGATGTATGGCCTGCATGTTACAAATATGTAACATTCGTTTCCGTTCGGTAACAGGGGCAGATGTCCTTGTCCATGTTTCGGTTATCCCTGCGGGCGTTACCCGGACGTAACATGCAAAGGGAAAACGCCGCTTTTGCTCACCGCCGATTTGGCCCCCCCCTCGGGCTGCTTCCCTCTCCCTGTTCGGGTTTTTCCCTCAGTATTTTGCGCTGCTGGTCCGTTCGTCACATGGGCAAAGCCGGCGAAATGTCCAAACCCGAACGCCCGGAAGGGCAGCCCCGTTACAACCCCCACCCAACGCCTTCCATAGCATGTCGTTAGAATGGATTCAAGTTTGTCCGGATCTCGCTTTCCGGGACAGACACGCGCCGAAAAACATCGGCAAAGCCCAAGCTGCGCAAGAAGGGCGTCCTATTCTTCAACCGCTGCCCCCGCTTCTATTCCCCCCCCTTGAAGCCTCTACGATCCCGCGCGAAACGACTCCCATCTTGATGCAGATCTGTATTACCACCTAAAATAACAGGGGTTGCGTGCGCCATGCTTTGGCTTTCTCTGCGTGCATGATGCCTTTTGGCGTGCTCCGGAAAGCCCCGAGGTAAAGGAGGGCGGAAAACAGTCGGAATTCCCGGCTGCGCTCTATTCTTAATTTATTTTGCCAGCCACGTCGATAGGCACATGTTTTGCATGTATAGCTTCTCGTTAGAGTCGATCTTCTCAAATACCGTGCGTTTTGAGAACACTTCCACCTATTCCTAACCGTGAGACCCATGACAACAAGCAACAGGACATTTCCAGGAGGGTATAGGTTCCGCAAGTTCGAGGGCCAGCCCCAGGAAAAATTGATCGAGATGGGGATCCCCGAATGGGTTATCATTCCCATAGAACGAGCTGGGGATTCTGTACTCCCGATCTCGGTGAAGGCAGGAGATTCCGTAGCGGCCGGTCAGATGATCGCGCGAGATGATGCCTCTGTCTCGAGTCCGGTTCATGCGAGCGTCAGTGGCCGAGTTGAGGAGATCAGGTCCCTGCCCTATTTCGGAAAAGAAACAGAGGCGGTGATCATCAGGTCTGATGGGCGCTCCCAATGGCGACCCGTGGAGGGATACGCGGCGGACTGGAGAAATCTGCCGAAGGGGAAGCTGCAGGACCTGCTCTATCTTTCCGGGGCATCCGGGTTGGGCCGGGAAGGAATCCCCACGCGGTACCGGAGTGCCGTCCTGGCTCCCGAACAGGTGAAGCATGTGATCGTGCACGGGGTGGGCTCGCAAATGTATAACCTTTCCTTGTCCGTTTTGCTGGAAGGGCAAAGGAGCTCCGATTTCTCCGAAGGGCTGAAAATCCTTCGAAGCGTGATGCCAGAGGCCCATTTCCATCTGGCGATCGACAAACACCAGAAGGGGGTTGCCGATCGGATCTCCAAACCCCTGGTCGGGGAGGAATGGATTGACCTTTGTGCTTTGGAGCCCAAGTATCCTCAGGAGTTCGATGCGGTCCTGCTCCAGACTGTGGTCGGGAAGCAATTCCCTTACGGCTCTTCTGCGGCCCATGTCGGTGTGGTGGTTTTGGATATTCAGGCGGTCCTTCAGGTCTTTGATGCCGTGACCACCGGCAAGCCGGTTATTGAGCGGATCGGAGCCCTGTGCGGGCCGGGCTTTACGGAGAATCCTCACGTAAAGGTGCGGATAGGTACGCCGCTGGAGGCGATCGTGCGGGGACTTGTCCGGGAGGGCAAAGACATCCGGTTTGTCCTGAACCGTCCCTTAACGGGGGCGAAGTTTGCAGAGGTTGGGCTTCCCGTGGATCGGCATTTTTCCCAGGTCAGCGCCTTTCCAGAGGGGAAGACGAGAGATTTTCTCGCTTTTGCCGATCCGGGCTTTCGGAAGGACTCCTTTTCCCGCATGTTCCCTGCGAAGCTTTTCGGATTCAAAAAGTGCGCAGATACCAATCTTCATGGAGAAGAGAGGCCCTGCATATTCTGCAATTTCTGTCAGGAGGTATGTCCGGCTGGGATTATTCCGCATCTGCTCTACAGATATGTGGAGAAAGATCTGGTGGAGGAGGCGTTTCTGTCCCTGGGCGCATTCAACTGCATCGGGTGTGACCTCTGCACCTATGTCTGTCCCTCAAAGATTCCCGTGGCAAAATTCATAAAAGAAGGACAGGAAAAGCTGATCCGTGAAGGGTTCAAGCCGCCTTCCTCATCGAATCTGGACCTGGTGGAGATTGAAAATAGTTGCGGGTAGGCCACCTTTCGAGCACACCCTTCCGGGGTTCTGTTGCGAGAATGCCGGGAGAAGAACAAGGGCGTAAAGGGTATAAATGACTAAATTGATCAGATCAGCTATGGACAGATTGTGTGCGGTGCGCCTGCTCTCCCCCTTCAAGCCCGTCCTGAATGCGGCGGATGCGGCGCTGTTCGGAACAGACGAGACTACCGAAGACCGTCCCCATATCCTGGACAGTATCGATCTGAAACGATATATGTTCGCGGTTGTCATTGCGTTGCTCCCGTCCACATTGGCCTCCATCTATTTTTTCGGGTGGCGCGTCCTGTGGATGATTGGCGTATCCTACATCGCGGGGGGGTTGGTTGAGGTCATTTTTGCCATGGTCCGCAAACAGGAGATTCACGAAGGTTTCTTTGTGACTGGGATCATCTTCCCGTTGGTGCTCCCCCCGACAACCCCCCTTTGGATCGTGGCTGTAGGCGTGATATTCGGGGTGTTCTTTGGCAAGGAGGTTTTTGGCGGGACCGGGAGAAATATCTTCAATCCCGCGCTGGTCGGCAGGTTGTTCATTACGATCGCCTTCCCCACCATCATGACGACCTACTGGCAACTCCCTTTTTCCGATGCCATCACCACCGCAACGCCCTTGACTCTGTTTAAGAGTACGCAAACGGTTTCTCCTTTCCTAGATTTGCTGCTGGGGCGTAACTGTGCAGGGAGCATGGGGGAGACCTTCCGGCTGGGCATCGTGCTGGGCGGCGTGTTCCTCCTGTTCACGAAAGTATCCAACTGGCGAATTCCCGTATCCTACCTCGGCTCTGTTTTGGTATTTTCCTGGATAGGGAACGGTGCGTTTCCCGCGAAAATTGCCCCGCCTCTCTTCCAGCTCCTGTCAGGCGGACTGCTGTTTGGTGCCATGTTCATGGCAACCGACCCGGTCACCTCCCCTTTCACGAAAGCAGGCAAATTGGTCTTCGGTATATTGTGCGGACTCCTCACCGTCCTCATCCGCAGCTTTTCCGGATATGTGGAAGGAGTCATGTTCAGTATTGTCATCATGAACGCATTTACCCCGCTTATTGATCGCATCATCCTGGGGATTCAATACAAGCCGGTGAAGATATGAAAGAAAAAATAAAGCTCATTGTCTTCGTGATCGTTCTGGGTTCTATTCTCACGACTGCCCTGGTGGCTGTGGATGACTATACGGCTCCTATCATCGAAGCGAACATGCTGATAAAGACCCGTATGAGTGTGCTTGAAGCACTCAATATCCCCTACACCCCGGAGTCAGTAAATGAGACTTTCACCAGATATGTTAAGACAGAAGTGAAGCAGGGGAAGTCGTTCTATGTCTCCAGTACCGGAGCCATTGCATTTGAGTTTTCCGGCTCTGCGCTCTGGGGGCCTCTGCATGGTGTGGTGGCTCTTCTGGCTGATCTGGAGACGATTCAGGGTCTGATCATCATTCGGCAGGAAGAGACCCCGGGTCTCGGAGGAAGAATCGCCGACCGGGAATTTCTGGACCTGTTCAAAGACAAGCGCATCGTTCCCAGGATCAGCATACTGGCACCCGGCAAAGCGTCCGCAGCCAATGAAGTGGATGGAATAACCGGGGCAACCCTAAGTTGTAACGCATTCGCTGAGATACTGAATAATCAATTGGGGAAATATATCCCTCTTGCTCGGGAGGGTGAATAATGTTGCTTAAGAAGATTTTCGGTGCAGAGGGATACAAGACCATAAAGAATGCGCTCTGGGACGGCCATCCGATCTTTTCGATGTGTCTCGGGATCTGCTCTGCGCTGGCCATCACCAATACCGTGGAGAATGCGATCGCGATGGGCGCGGGGGTTACCTTCGTGCTGGTGGCCACCGCCCTGATCATTTCTCCGCTGAGAAAGCTCATTCCGCAACGGGTGCGCATCATCACCTATATGATCACCATTTCCTCTTTTGTCATCATTGTGGACAGGGCGCTCAAGGCGTTCTATCCGGACATCAGCGTGAAACTGGGTCCCTACGTTGGACTGATCATCACCAACTGCATCATTATGGGGAGAGCAGAGGCCTTTTTCTCACAAAACAAGGTCCCCCTCTCCGTACTGGATGCGATTTCCAACGGCATCAGTTTTTCCTACACCCTGATCGCCGTCTCCGTCATCCGGGAGATTCTGGGGTTCGGAACACTGCTGGGAGTGAAAGTCACTCCCGCAGGATGGACGAACTGGGTCGTGATGGCGATGGCTCCCGGCGCCTTTTTCCTGTATGCCATTGCCATCTGGATCTCCAAAACCATCACCCAAAGACAATCATAAACCAGCGGAGCCTATCGGATGGCCTACTTATCAACGATATTTATCGCCTCGATTCTGACCCATAACATTGCCCTCACGTATCTTCTGGGCATGTGCCCCTTCATTGCGCTTGCCCGCAGCGTGAAAACCGCTTTCGGGATGAGTATTGCCGTGATTTTTGTGGTCACGCTGACTGCTGCCATCAACTGGCCGATCTATCATCTCATCCTGGTTCCAACGGGCAGTGAGCTCATCTATTTCATCGTGTTCATTATTGTGATTGCCGCTACGGTTCAGTTAGTGGAAATGATCATGGAGCGCTTTTTCCCCGCGCTCCAGGCGGCGTTTGGAATATTTCTTCCGCTGATCACGGTAAACTGCACGGTGATGGCCGTTTGCATTTTCATGGTCCTCAGAGAGTATACCTATTTCCAGACCGTAGTCTTTGCAGCGGGATCGGCCATTGGCTGGATGCTGGCCATTGTGATCGTAGCGGCCATCAATGAGAAACTGAATCTGGTAGGGGATGTTCCAAGAGGGCTTAGGGGACCGGGAATCATATTTGTTATCGCGGGAATACTCGCGCTGGCCTTCATGGGATTCGGCGGCATGGTGGCCATAAAATAAGCTGCGTATGAAACGAATGGAGAATCTCGATGAATTTCCTACCTATCATGATCATGAATGCCATACTGCTGGCGATCACTATACTCCTCTCCATCGCGGACCGCTTTCTGGTCAACTATGGGGCGTGTAAGATAACGGTGACCCAGGAGGATGAAAAGAAGGAGTTTATAGTTGAGGGCGGCGGGTACCTGCATGCCGCCCTGATCGAGAATAACTTTCGCCTTACCACCTCATGCGGGGGTAAAGCCACGTGTGGATACTGCAAGGTAAATGTATTGAGCGGGGGAGGTCCCATACTCCCCACCGAAGAGATTTTCATGAGCCGGAAGGAAAAGGCGGACGGCATCAGACTTGCCTGTCAGGTGAAGGTGAAGAAGGATATTGAGATCTTCATTCCTGATTTTCTGACTACGGTCAGAAATATCGTGGAGAAGGGCTCGTTCGATCCCAAGATCAACTGGAGGTTCAACATCCTCAATCAGAAACCGAAGCTGCCCGAAGAGATCAAGCCGAGCACGAAACTGGACCTGGAGGATGAGACGAAGCTGTTTGGGATCATCGAACAGCACAGAGAACAGGCTGGATCCCTGGTGCCAGTTTTGCAGGAGGTCAACGGGCTCTTCAATTATCTGCCAGAGCCTGCCTTGACTTACATATCCGGAGAGATGAATATCCCGTTGAGCATGGTATACCGGATCGCGACGTTCTACAATGCATTCAGCCTGAAGCCGAGAGGCAGACACATTATCACGGTCTGTCTGGGAACAGCCTGCCATGTGAAGGGGGCAGCCAATATTGTCTCCGCCTTCGAGAGAGAACTCGGAATAAAGATAGGCGGGACCACGGGAGATATGCTCTTTACCCTGGAAGGTGTCCGATGCATCGGTTGCTGTGGACTGGCCCCGGTGCTCAAGGTCAATGAAGACGTGCACGGCTTGATGCATACAAAGAAGGTCCTAAAAGTAATAGAATCGTATCAAGGAGCCTAGGGCTATGGCAAAATTGCGTGTGGAGGACCTGGAACGGATCAGCCAGAGGGCGAGAAAAACGACGCTTCTGCGCGAAGGAGCAGGCAGAGCGAAGATCATCGTTCATATGGGTACGTGCGGCATAGCCGCAGGGGCACGGGGTATCATGACTGCCCTGACCGCTCAAATGGAGAAGCAAAGCATGGACGATGTGATCCTCTCCAGTTCCGGATGCGCCGGGCTATGCAGCAGGGAACCCATGGTTACGGTGGAGGTGCAGGGGGAGGCTCCGGTCAAATATGTCGATCTCACGCCAGAGAAGATGACCAGGATCCTGGCCGAGCATGTGGTGGGTGGAAACGCGGTTGCAGAATATGCGCTGGCACAGGGCAGTGAACGATTATACTGAGGATTTGGTGATCTGATGATTGCATACGTTGCATCGATTGCGGGCAAATGGGAGGCAGTCCAGTCATGAACGAACACCCAACGAACAAATATAGAATGCACCTTATGTTATGCGCAGGAACGGGCTGTGCTTCTAATAAATCGTTTGAAATCAAAAAGGCTTTGGAAGCGGAGCTTATAAAACAGGGGTTGGAGGAGGAAGTTGCGGTTGTTATGACGGGCTGCAACGGGTTTTGTGCGGTCGGTCCGCTCTTGACCGTGATGCCGGACCAGATATTCTACCACACTCTGACCGAAGCGGTCATTCCTCATCTGGTGGAGGAGCATTTCCTCAAGGGCAGACCGGTTGAAAAACTCATGTTCAAGCCGCCTGCCGGAGAGGCCGCCATCCCGAAGCTGACGGACATCGGATTCTTCTCCCATCAAACCCTGGTGGCGCTCAGAAACAGAGGCATGATCGACCCGGAAAGCATCGATGAGTATATCGGGAGAGACGGGTACAAAGCGGTAGCGAAGGCGCTGACCGAAATGACGCCCGAAGGGATCATCGAAGAGATGAAGAAGTCCGGTCTCCGAGGACGCGGCGGAGCGGGTTTTCCAACCGGCCTGAAGTGGGAGTTTTGCCGAAAATCTGCGGGCGATCTCAAATATATGGTATGCAACGCCGATGAGGGGGATCCGGGTGCCTACATGGACCGGAGTATCATCGAGGCGGACCCCCACGCGGTGTTGGAAGGGATGTTGATCGGGGCAAGGGCCATCGGAGCGAGCCAGGGATATATCTACATCCGGGCTGAATACCCGCTGGCGCAGCAGAGAATAGAACTCGCAATCAGTCAGGCAAGAGAATATGGACTGATTGGCGAGCGGATATTCGATACGGATTTCAGCTTCGATGTTCATATCAAACAAGGGGCCGGCGCGTTTGTATGTGGGGAAGAGACTTCGCTGATCGCTTCCATCGAGGGGAAGACTCCGGAACCCAGGCAGAGGCCCCCGTTCCCGGCTAATTCCGGACTGTGGGGAAAGCCCACCAATATCAACAATGTGGAGACCCTGGCAACCGTGCCGTCTGTGATAAACCGGGGAGCGGATTGGTTTTCGAGCATCGGCACGGAAAAGAGCAAGGGAACAAAGGTCTTCTCTCTCGTGGGTAAGATCAGGAATACGGGTTTGATCGAAGTGCCCATGGGGATCACGTTACGGGAGATCATCTTCGATATTGGAGGAGGGATTCCCGACGGGAAGGCATTTAAGGCCGTACAAACAGGAGGTCCTTCGGGGGGGTGTATTCCTGCCAGCATGATCGACCTGCCTGTGGACTATGAAAGGCTGAGCCAGGCGGGGTCCATCATGGGCTCTGGCGGTACGATCGTTATGGATGAGGACACGTGTATCGTGGACGTGGCGAAATATTTTCTCGAGTTCACGAACAGCGAGTCCTGTGGGAAGTGTTCCGCCTGTCGGGACGGCTCGGGTGCCCTCCTGGGGATCCTGGAGAGAATATGCGCCGGAGAAGGAGAAGAGGAAGATCTGTGTCTTCTCGAAGAGCTGGCCTATGCCATAAAGGATGCCTCTATGTGTGGACTGGGCCAGACGTTACCGAACCCGGTTCTCAGTACGTTGCGTTATTTCAGAGAGGAATATGAAGCGCATATAAGAGACAAGAAATGTCCCGCCAAGGTGTGTAAGGCGCTCATCACCTTCAGCATCAATAAGGAACGATGCAAAGGATGCGGCATATGCGCCAGAAACTGTCCCGAGAAAGCCGTTTCCGGAAGCAAGGGAGAAACCCATATCATCGATCAGGAAAAATGCATCAAATGCGGGATCTGCCGGGATGGCTGCCGCGTCTTTGGGATCGGAGCGGTTGAGGTGGAATAGGGATTTCGGGAATCGGGAATGCAAGTCTGAAAGAGAGAAAAATGGACCTATCGGAGATCAAAGACATCTTAGAAGCAAACGTGCTGTGGGGCAGCGATCAACTCCGTAAAGAAATACTCATGGCAAGTGGGTCGGATTTATTGAGCGATGTGTTGGCGTTCACCAAGGCGGGCACCATGCTCCTGACCGGCCTGATCAATCCTCAGGTCATCCGCACTGCGGAAATGGTGGATATCTCCGCTATCTGCTTTGTGAGAGGAAAAAGACCCGAGCAGACAACTGTTGATCTGGCAAAAGAAAAAAGGATTCCCTTGCTGTGTACGCACCTCCCGATGTATGAATCCTGCGGGAAACTATATGGAAGCGGCCTGGGTGGCTGTTCTGAAGTTCGGGGGGGAAAAGGGAGTTGAAAAAAGAGGGAGAGATCACCCGGATACAGGAACTGGTGTATGAATTGAGGGTGAACCAGGTGATGACACAGCATGTGGTTACCGTCGCGCCTGAAACGAATATGAGCGAGTTGCGGGAGATTCTCCGGGTAAACCGCATATCAGGGGTTCCTGTTGCCCGCAAAGACGAACTGGTGGGGATGATCAGTCTGGAAGATTTCATCAAATGGCTGGCAAGTGGCCAGAAGGATTGCCCCATAGCGGAAAGAATGAGCACGCAGGTAGAAACGGTTTTCGAGGATTCGCCCCTGCTGGAGGCGGTAAATAGATTTGACCGGTTCCGATTCGGTCGCCTTCCCGTGCTGGGCAGGAAAGAGGGGAAACTGCTGGGCATTGTCACCAAGGGGGATATTATCCAGGGGCTGCTGAAGAAAGTCGAGGTCGAGTACCAGGAAGAAGAGATCCAAACATATCGGGCAAGCCATATTTTTGAGGATATTGTTGCGGATAAGGCGATACTCAGATTTCAGTATGGCGTACATGGCAAGGATTTTGAACACGCAGGCGAATGTGCCAGTGGCCTGAAGAAGACCCTGAAGCGACTTGGATTCCATCCGCAGGTCATACGCAGAGTGGCCATTGCCACCTATGAAGCGGAGATGAATCTGATTATTTTCGCGGAACACGGGGAAATCGTTGCCGAGGTGGAATCGGATAGAATCAACATAAGCGTGCAGGATACGGGGCCTGGCATTGAGGATGTGGAACTGGCGATGCAGGTGGGGTACTCGACCGCACCGGAATGGGTCAGGGAATTGGGATTTGGTGCGGGTATGGGACTGGACAATATCAAGAACTGTTCTGATGAGATGAGTATTCATTCCACGGTGGGGGATGGGACGCGGCTCGAGATTGGCATCTCCTTGACCCCATGAGGGTGAAGAAAATGAGGATAAAAGAACTCATTGAGAAACTGGATCTGGAGGTGAAATCCGGGGCAGGCAGAACGGATAATGTGATCACCGGAGGCTATGCGAGCGATCTGTTAAGCGATGTCCTGGCAAACAGCCGGGAGGGAAACATCTGGATTACGCTGCAGATCCATCAGAACATTGCTGCGGTCGCTTCCATGAAAGACCTTTCCGGGATCATCACGGTAAATGGCAGAGAGCCGGAGGCAGAAACGATCGAGAAAGCGGACCGGGAGCAAATACCAATACTGGTGAGCAAAATGCCTGCTTTTGAGCTGATCGGCCAATTGTGCGCGTTGGGCATTACCGGAACGAAAAATGAAGATTCCGTTTAGGGTAGATCTGCACATCCACACCGGTCTTTCCCCGTGTGCTGACGCGGGCATGGTACCCACCGCAATTATCGAAAAGGCAAAGGAACAGAAGCTGGATGGCATCGGAATTTGTGACCACAACTCGGCGGAGAATGTGGTCGCAGTCCGAAAGGCCGGAGCGCGCGCAGGCGTGCAGGTTCTGGGGGGCATGGAGATCACTTCCCGGGAAGAAGTCCATGTGATGGGTTTCTTCCAGGAGCATGCCGCTCTTTTTGACATGCAGGAAATCGTATATGAGAACCTGCCGGGCAAAAATGATCAAAGCGTCTTTGGCGAGCAAATCGTCGTGGATGAGCATGACCGGATAGTGGGCGCCAGTGATCGGCTGCTGATCGGAGCAACCGATCTTTCAGTGGACCAAATTGTCGCATCTATTCATAGGCTGGGTGGGGTGGCCATCGCTTCCCATATCGACCGGGAGTCGTTTGGCATAATCGGACAGCTGGGGTTTGTTCCCCCGGAACTGCCCCTGGATGCGCTGGAACTGTCTTCGCGATGCAGATCCAGCGAAGCGGTCGATTATTGGAAATACGGCCTTCCGCTTGTCACGTTTTCGGACGCCCACTATCCGTCGGATATGGGCGGCGCCTGCACCACCTTTGTGCTGGATACGCCTTCGGTTGCCGAGGTGGTCAGGACCCTTCGCGGACGTCGGGGAAGGAAGAAGAGGATCTGAGCGCACTATGGAAGATCTGTCTTTGCATGTCCTCGACCTCGCCGAAAACGCAATCCGAGCCAAGGCGAAAAAGATATCCATCGCGATCAGAGAAGAGACGGAAAAAGACAGGCTGACCATTTGCATCTGCGATGACGGACGAGGTATGGACGGAGAAATGGTGGCGCGGGCGCTGGACCCCTTCTTTACCACAAAGCGCGGCAAGAAGGTCGGATTGGGGCTCGCCCTCTTTGCCCAGGCGGCTCAAGAGACAGGCGGAGATCTACAGATTGAATCCAGGCCGGGAGGCGGTACGCAGGTAACGGCTCATTTCGTGCTCAGCCATCCGGACATGAAACCAGTGGGCAGTATGTCGGAAACCCTGGCCACCTTGATTACGGGGAATCCCGCCATCCGGTTTGTGTTCGATCAAGACGAGGGTGGCCACAGGGCACATTTTGACTCTCACAACTGCGGACAGTAAGCACTCAGGTTCCCTTGAGGAGGATTCGCCGAGGAGGAGAACCGGAATTTCTAAGGATGGCTCTATGATCAACTTTACGATTAACGGCAGAGAACTGCAGGTCGAAGAGGGGAGGACCATCCTCGAGGTGGCTCTGGAACAGGGCATCAAGATTCCCACGCTCTGCTACCATAGGGAACTGACCTCCTATGGGGCATGCAGGCTTTGCCTGATTGAGATCGTGGGGGGCGGCAGGCCCGGACTTCAGACCGCATGCCTCTATAAGGTGACCGACGGATTGATGGTGCAGACCGATACCGAGCGGGTGATACGAACGAGGAAGATCATTTTTGAGCTGCTGTTGGCTCGGTGCCCCGATTCTGAAAAAATAAAGGCGCGGGCACGGGAATATGGGGTCACGGAAAGCCGTATTCGGTTGGAGAGGAAAGAGGACTGCATCCTCTGTGGCTTATGCGTTCGGGTGTGCGCCGAAGTCTCCAAAAGACAGGCGATCAGTTTTGCGCATCGGGGAGCCGAAAGGAAGGTGCAGCCGCCCTTTGACAGGATTTCGAAAGCTTGTATCGGCTGCGGTGCCTGTGCCTATGTGTGCCCCATCGGGGGGATCACCATTGCGGAAGAGAATTAGTGAAAGAACCCTATTCTGAGCGCGAGACCCATGAGGGACTGTTCCCGCTCGGGCATTATTGGGGCGGCCTTCTTGTCGTGGCGTATCCCATCCAAACCGGCACCGACCCGTGCCCGTGTGGGCCGAAAATGCGCCGGAGATGCTTGAGACAAATGAGGCCCGACGTTTGAAGAAAAGGGTGATTTTCCAGAGCATGTCAAAAAGGGACGCGGGGCCTTACGGGTTGTTTTTCCACTTATTTCTGGAAGAAGAGCACAAAAGTTCTTGCATAATTCTCGATCATTTCGTACCTTTTGGCATCAAATTGTTGCTGGGTGAGCCTGGAGAAGCGTCCCCAATCGGCTCTCGCGCAAGCCAAAGGGCCGTAAGGCCCTGCTGATGCCTTTCCTGCTCCCAGCCGGAAATAGAAATCATCCAGGGCGTCCGACAGGAAGGTGACTGTGCCCTGCGATTCACCAGTTGGTTGACTTTTACTCAATGGAAGCGATATGCTGAAGATACGTGGTGGACATACGCCCAGGATCCTGGGAAGGCCTTTGAGTGTCGTAGACAAGCTTCCTGTGCCCGGGAAACTGCGATTGAGTCTGGACAGGTGCGGCATGAGCTATACGCCGACTGTATCGGACGGCCAGACGGTCGAACTGGGCGATTGCCTGGCCCAAGCGGCCGTTTTGGGAGGACATCTCAGTCTGCCGGCTCCTGCAGCAGGGAGGGTTTTCCTGGACGGAGCAGAAGGAGAGGCCCCGCGGGTTATCCTGGAGACAACCGGTTCGGAGGTGACGACCGCGAAGCACGAAGGGTTCGAGCCACAGCGCATAACGGCCGAGGAGATGCGCGACGCCTTGGCCAAAGGCGGGGTATGGCCGAATTTCTGGAGTTCCCGAACGGGTGGTATCCCGGCCTTTGGAGACATGGAGCGGCCCCGTGCCATTATCGTCAATTGTGTTTTGACCGAACCGTTCAGAGCGAGAGGCAAGGTTGTGCTTCGCCGTGCCTGGTCTCGTATCGTGCAGGGGCTAAGATTTCTCCCGCGTCTGTTAGTGGACTATGGCACGATAGAGATTGTCGTGACGGACAGGCGGGATGCCGTAGCAGGCATGATGTACGTGGGACTTGCCGGCTACGCCTGGATTCGCTTTCACCCTGTTCCGCTCCGCTATCCGGTCGAGAGTCCTCAAGTTCTCGCTCGCGCACTCCGGAGAGGGGATTCCTCCATCAAGAAGGAGGATGTCATTTGGGTCATCGATGCTCAGGGCGTGGAAGCCCTCGGTGGTTGTCTGGGCGAAGGTCTGTCGTTGCATGAGCGAATTGTCGCCGTCGGCGGACCGGGACATCCTCACCCGAGACATCTGGCTGTAAGAATTGGAACGCCGCTTTTGGATCTCCTGCCGGAAGGTGGCCTGCCGGAAGGAGTCCGCATGCTTCGGGGCGGGCTGTTCCACGGGGTGCCGGTGGATCCCGCGACCGATTCGGTGCAATACGATGATGATGCGTTCTTTTTCATGCCGGAGGGAGATGAAAGGGAGTTTCTCAGCTTCCTGCGGCCCGGTTTTGACCGGACCTCTGCCACGCCTTGTTTTGCGTCTCGACTCACAGGGGGGCTTGATCAGCGCATCTCCACCTCGCAACGCGGGGAACGTCGCCCCTGCATCGCCTGCGGGTTGTGCGAAAAACTCTGTCCTGTGGGGTTGTTGCCGCAGGTGCTGCATCGATACCTTTACCACGACGCATTGGATGATGCGGAGGCGGCCGGTCTCGATCTTTGCGTCAACTGCGGCCTGTGCACGTATGTGTGCCCCTCCAAGATAGCGCTCCAAAATCAGTTCGCCCAGGCAGGAGAACAACTTCGACTGGAACGGGAAGAGGCGCTTTCTGCCTCCTCCCCGGATAGCGAGGAAACCATTTAGCAGAGCGAATCGAACCTATGAAAATAGTAGCCGGTATTCTTGAGAAAATGCGTCCGCTGTTTGCAGAGGGCGGGAAATTGTCCAGGTTGCATCCCGCCTTTGACGCGGCAGACAATGCCCTGTTTTCCGCAACGGTCAAAACGGAGCGCGCCCCCTTCGGGCGGGATCCGCTGGACGTGAAGCGGTTCATGTTTATGGTGATCGTGGCACTGCTTCCCTGTTTTGCCGCGTCCGTGTATTTTTTCGGGTGGCGCGTGCTCCTGATGCTGCTCGTTTCGTATATGGCTGGGGGAGCGGTGGAAGTGCTCTTTGCGATCGTCCGCAAGGAGGAGATCAACGAAGGTTTTTTGGTGACCGGTTTCATCTTTCCTCTGATACTCCCTCCAGGTCTTCCACTCTGGATGGTGGCCGTGGGTATGGCTTTTGGCACGTTGGTGGGTAAGGAGGTCTTTGGGGGTACGGGTCGGAATCTTTTCAACCCCGCGTTGGTGGGGCGATGCTTTCTGGCTTTTGGGTATCCCTCCGCTATGACGGGAACCTGGCTGTCGCCGGGCGCAGGGGGATGGGGGCAACTCTTCGCCCCATTCTCTGTGGGTGTTCCGGATGGGGTTACTTCTGCGACCCCCCTGGTCCTGGCCAAAGGGGGCACGTTCGTTTCGACGTTCGATCTCTTCCTGGGTCGCATAGCAGGCAGCGCAGGGGAAACGTCCGCACTGGCCATCCTTCTCGGAGGCCTTTTTCTGGTGCTGGTGGGCATTGCAAACTGGCGTACCGTGCTGGGCATTCTCGCCTCCTTTGTGGCTCTCGGTGTACTGCTGCACGGGGTGAATCCCTCGGCGGTCAATCCAGTGTGGTTCAATCTGTTCTCCGGGGGCATCCTGTTTGGCGCGTTCTTCATGGCCACCGATCCCGTCACGAGCCCGGTGACGCAATCGGCAAAATGGGCCTACGGGATACTGATCGGCGTGACTTCCATGCTCATTCGATCTTTCTCCGGATACGTGGAGGGCGTCATGTTTGCCATTCTACTTGGGAATATCTGTGCTCCGCTGATGGATGAAGCGGTCATACGGTTCCGGGTACGGAGGATTGCGCGTGAGAGATAATGCTCGGACGGTCGTTTTCGCAGTGGTTCTTGCACTGGTCTGTTCGGTGATATTGACGGCGACCAGTCTGTACACGGCTCCGTACCGGAGCGCCAACGAGAAGGCGGAGGAGGTGCGCAACTTTCTCTCCGCGTTGGAAGTGCCGGTCGAAGCGGATGCGGACGCAGCAGCCCTGCTTGACGTTTTTGACAAGAACGTCCGGAAGAGAACCCTAGGGGATCTTCCTCTTTACGAATACGTGCCGGATGTGTCCGGCTCAGAAACGCCCATCGCGGTGGCAGTGCCTTTCTCGGGCCCCGGTCTGTGGGGACCCATAAATGGTGTTTTGGCGCTCGAGCCGGATCTTAGCAGGATCCGGGGAATTCGGTTCTATAAGCATGAGGAGACACCGGGACTGGGTGGCGAGATCAGCGCCGATTGGTTCCAGAAGCGATTTGTGGGCAAAGAGATCCTTCCAGGCGCGGGGAAGGACGGTCTCAGCATTGTAAAGTCAGGAAGAAAGCTCGGCGAAAACTCGGTGGACGGAATCACGGGCGCCACGATGACCTGTGACCGGGTCCAGACGATGCTGGCTGGTCTGGCGACGGCATTGGGGAAGGAACGGAACAATTATGTCCAATAAGCCTCAAAAACCGCGGGCTTCCGCATGTGGATCCGG
Organism: Candidatus Latescibacterota bacterium; assembly: GCA_043804415.1. GTDB lineage: Bacteria > Latescibacterota > 4484-107 > 4484-107 > 4484-107 > 4484-107. The sequence continues at coordinate 25,047 of JAZDJA010000027.1, forward strand.
AATCTGCGGAGGAAAATGTAAAGAAACGGTGCAGGATGGGGTTTACAAAGCCAATCCTGTGACCTACCAGGTTCTGGGTATCTGTTCCGCCCTGGCCGTGACGAGCCGTCTGGAGAGTGCGCTGGTTATGGGCTGCGCCCTGATATTTGTGCTGGCCATGTCCAATCTGATGGTATCGCTCCTGCGCTGCCTGATTCCTCGTCGTATCCGGATGATCGCCGAAGTGGCGATCATCGCCACCTTCGTGATTTTCTTCGACCAATTCCTCAAAGCATTCTATTGGGATATGTCCAAGCAACTGGGTCCGTATGTGGCGCTTATCATAACCAACTGTATTGTGATGGGGCGGGCCGAGGCGTTTGCCGCACAAAATCCACCGATCGTCTCCATGGTGGACGGGCTGGCAAATGGCGTGGGGTACGCCGTTGTGCTGGGATTGATAGCGCTGTTTAGAGAACTGATCGGCGCCGGAACCATCCTGGGGATTCCAATTCTGGCGGATGCCTGGTACCAGAAGAATCTATTGTTTGTGCTTGCTCCGGGCGCTTTCTTCACCGCAGGTTTTCTGATTTGGGCCCTTAACGCGATTAATCCGCCGGAATCCACGGAGACTTCAAAATGAATCCGACCCCTATATGGGCAATACTCGTAGCGTCCATTTTTACCAATAACATCCTGTTGGCGCTCTTTCTCGGGATGTGTTCCTTTCTGGTGTGCTCCAACCGCGTGGATACGGCGATTGGTCTCGGAACCGCCGTGGTCTTTGTGATGGTGTGCACGACGGCCATCAATTATCTGGTTTACCATTACCTGTTGGTTCCCTTCCATCTTGAGTTCCTGACCTTCATCATTTTCATCGCCGTCATCGCTGCCTTTGTTCAGTTTGTGGAGATGTTTGTCGAGCGGTTCAGCCCGAAACTGTACTATGCGCTTGGGATCTTTCTCCCTCTGATCACGGTCAACTGCGCGATACTGGGTGCGTCGCTGTTTATGGTGCTCAGACAATACAACTTTGTGCAGTCCACATCGTTCGGTCTGGGAGCGGGACTCGGATGGGCTTTGGCGATCGCCCTGATGGCCGGTTTGCGGGAAAAAATGGGGTATTCCAACGTCCCCGTGCCGCTCCGTGGGGCCGCGATTGTCATGCTGATTACCGGTGTGCTGGCGATGACTTTCATGGGATTTGCGGGAATGATTTCGACGCAGTAACTGTTTTGGGTGGATAGGACAGGTTCGGACGTCATTTATACGAAGACACCGCGCAGACGGGGCGGACAGGATAAAGTAGAAATCCTCCCTGATCGCTTTGGCAAATAGGGATACTATGATCACATTTATGCTGGCCGTTTCTGTAACGGTGGGAGCTTTTTCGGGGCTCACCCTTCTGCTCCTGGTTGCGGAGCGGGTGCTGGTCAATTACGGTACGTGTGTCATCTCGGTAAATGACGGGGAGAGTGTCTTTGAGCAACAGGGGGGCGCGACCCTCCTTTCCACGCTTTACGAGAACAAGGTGTTCATCCCGTCGGCCTGTGGCGGAAAGGGGTCGTGCGGATACTGCAAGGTTACTGTGCCCAAGGGCGGCGGTCCGGTTCTCCCCACGGAGACCCCCTATCTGACCCGCGGCGAGATTCGATCTGGCGTCCGTCTCGCCTGCCAGGTGAAGATAAAAGAGGACATAGAGATCCGGATTCCGGAGGATCTGCTGAACGTCAAACAGTTCCGGTCCCGGGTGGGCCGTGTGGTGCCCCTTACCCACGACATCAAAGAGCTCAACTTCGATCTGCTGGAGCCGACCGAGATTACCCACCGGGGCGGACAATACGTTCAGATTCTGGCGCCCAGCCCGGACGGGCAGGTCTTCAGGGCTTACTCGATCAGTTCTCCCACCTACGAGAACAACAAGGTGCAATTGATGGTGCGCCTCGTTCCGGATGGGATAGCCTCCACGTATCTGCACGGCCTGAAGGAGGGAGACGAGGTAACCTTCACCGGTCCTTACGGAGAGTTCCGCCTGTCGGAGGATCCCGATGTGGAGGTTATATGCGTGGGAGGCGGGTGCGGCATGGCGCCCATTGCGAGCATCATTTACTCGGTTTACCAGCGTTGGCCGAACCGGAGCTGCTATCTGTTTTTCGGGTGCCGAACCACCAAAGATGTTTTCTATCTGAAGCAGTTCGAGGCGCTGGCCCAGGAGCATCCCAACCTCAAGGTCGTTTATGCGCTATCCGACCCCCTCGGACCGGAGGAGAAATGGAACGGGGACACGGGGTTCGTTCACCTGGCGGTGGACAAGCACCTTGCTCCAGGCGTCAAACGACAGGCCTTTCTCTGCGGACCTCCTCCGATGATTGAGGCCGTGATCCAAGTGCTGAAGATCAAGGGACTCCGGGACACCGACATTTTCTACGACAAGTTTTAGAGACCAGATTTGTGGGATTGGACGCATTCGTCGTTTTCATTGGCTTTTTGGGATCCGTAGAAAAGGGGAGCTACAGAGCTATGGCCATTGTGAGTATTGGAGACCTACTGGATCGGGCCGGCGCATTCGAAGAGCAACTCGGGAAATACTATGCGGGCATCCGCGATGCCTCGAAGGATGACGGCGTGAGACTGCTCACCTATTATCTCAGCCGACATCGACGCCATCTTCAGGGGGCACTGAAGGACTTGACCGCAGGCGAGATCGAGCGCATTCGAAGCGTGAGACTCAAGTATGATATCCAGCTGCACCCGGAAAAAGACTTTCATCTGATCGAAACATCGCCCTGCGAGGTCAAAGGCGAAGAGCTTCTAAACGCGGCGGTGGAATACGATTTCGAGTTGATCGGGCTTTACAAGAAGATCCTCCAGCAGCCTTTGGGTCCCGAGGTGTCGGCCTTCGTTGAGAGTCTGATCCGCGTGGAGGAACGGGACATCGTGATGGTAAAGAAGATGCTTGCGATGCATTACTTTTAGCACAAACCGGGAATCCTCGTCAAATGGGTACGTTTGAACTGATTCCGTCCCGCGAAGGCCTGGGTGTTCGCGAACCATCGAAGCAAGAGGGATTGGGAAGTGTTGTGCTTCTGCACAACGCCCGGTGGTTCACGAAGGTTCGGTGGATTGTGGCTGCCGTGTTCATGGCAATGGGCCTGGCAGGTCATCTCATCCCCGGAATGATGAGGAGCCTAGGAGTCATCCCTCCCCTGCGGTGGTCGTTTGCCCTCGCCGGGGCCATCATCCTCGCAAACCTTGTCTTTCGCGGATTGGTGGGACGGCTCAAAGAGGACGCGCCACGCCGTGCCGTGGAGATCAATCTTTCGCTTCAGATTGTAGGGGACATGACGCTGGTGACCATTTTGGTCCACCTCGTCGGGAGCACCGATACCTTTATCGCTTTTGCCTATCTGTTTCACATTGCCCTGGCCTGCATATTTTTCCCACCAAGACACAGTCTTCTGGTCACCTTTCTGGCCGCAGGTCTCTATTTATTGTGCGTGACCCTTGAGCACTCCGGGATCTGGCCGGGTGGCGGCATCTTTGATCCTCTGCGCGTGCATGTACAGGACAACACGGTCTCGATGTTGTTTGCGGTGTCGGCGGTTCTCGTGTGGTTCGGCGTCTGGTCCCTCGTGTCCACCCTTTCCCAGGCGGTTCGAAAGCGCGACCAGAAACTGGACGCCGTCAACGAGCAGCTCAGGAAGGCCGAGCAGGAAACAAACCGACAGGTGCTGCGTACCACCCACGACCTGAAAGCGCCTTTCTCGGGAATAGAGAGCAACATCCAGGTACTCCGGTTTCAATACTGGGACGAGATCCCGGAGTCCGTGCGGACGATCATCGAGCGCATTGAGGTGCGGGCACAGACGCTCTCAGAACGGATCAAGCAGATCCTGGTTCTGGGCGATCTTCGGTCTCAGATCTCCCTTGAAGACCGGGCGGTTCCCTTGGATTTGCACGCCGTCATCGCGGACGTGATCGAAGACCTTTCCGAAAAAGCGAAGGCCCGGGGTATCTCCCTCGACGTCCGGGTATCCCCCGCAACGGTGCCCGGAAACGCGAAGCAACTTACCATGCTCTTTTCCAATTTGGTGGCTAATGCGATATCCTACTCCCACGAGGGGGGACGGGTTGAGGTCTCGGCAAGAGAAGATGCAGAGGCCATCCACGTGTCCGTGTCCGATCACGGAATCGGAATCAAGGAGGAGGGACTTCCTCATATCTTCGAGGAGTATTATCGCACGGAAGAAGCCGCAAGATTCAACAGCCTTTCCACAGGACTGGGACTGGCTATTGTCAAAGAAACGGCTGCCAATCTGGGTTTGGGCATCAAAGTCTCAAGCGAACTGGGAAAAGGTACGACGTTCGAAGTGCGAGTTCCTAAGTGCACGAAATCACAAATACGATGACGGTTTTTGCGACTTGGCGTGGAGATTCTTCACTGCGTTTGGCGTGACAAACGCTGCCATTGCGGTGTAGTTGAAAATCTCCCCCAATCAGGTTACGCCATAATAGCTATGATTTCGTGCACTAAGAAGGTGGCATCCGTACATTAAGGAGAACAAATTATGGCAAACATCAAGATTATTGACGATGATGTGGAACTATCGGGAAACCTGTCGTTGATCTTGGAGAAGCAGGGATATGCCGTGAGTACTCTTGACCGTACGGAGGGCGCGGTTGAAGAACTGGTGCAGAACAAGCCGGATCTGCTGATTCTCGATGTCATGTTTCCTGAGAATCTTTCCGGGGGATTCGACCTGGCCAGAAAAATACGGCTGTCTCCGGAGCTTGTCGATCTGCCGATCCTCATGCTCACCGAGGTCAACCAGCATTTTCCCACGGACTTCTCTTCCGCCGACATCGATCCGGACTGGATGCCGGTTCAAGGTTTCCTGGAGAAACCGGTAAATTTCGTTGACCTCCTGGAGAAAGTCCGGGATTTGCTGTTAGCATCCGACATGTAGGGTCCCGGACCGGTCCCTGGTCTCTGTCGCTGGAACACACTTCGGAGATCTCCCGGGCAAAGGGCTGCTTTCTATGCCCTCACTTGAAAGGTAGCTTGGATGGAACGGGTCAGTTGGCCTTTGATTTTCCGGGGGAGTCGTCTTTGAGAGCTTGGTCTGAAATGCAATCCAGTAAAATCTACCAGTCGATCCAAGGGGATCTGGACCGGGTGGAGGATCTGATAAGGGACTGTCTGGTCATAGAGGATGAGCGGATCAAACCGGTCAGCAATTGCCTTTTGGGCGCCTCAGGCAAACGACTGCGGCCTGTCTTTGTGCTTCTTTCCTCCCGGATAGGGGGTCAGCGCGGGGAGCGCGCGATTGATCTGGCTGCGGCCATCGAACTGATCCATACCGCGTCGCTGGTTCACGACGATGTGATCGATAAAGCGGACGTAAGAAGGAAGCGGTCGACGGTCAATGCCACCTGGGGGAACGAAGTCTCGGTGTTGTTTGGGGATTATATCTATTCCAGGGCATTCTACCTGTTGGGCCGTATCGAAAAGCCGGAGATTCTCGCCATATTATCGCGCGCCACGAGCGTTATGTGCGAAGGAGAGATGATCCAGATCGCCGAGCGGGGTCATTGGGAACTGAGCGAAACCGCCTATCTGTCCATCATAGAGAAGAAGACGGCCTCGCTTTTTGCTGCATGTTGCGAGTCGGGGGCACTCCTGGGGGGAGCCGATGCCGAGCAGGTGAAAGCGTTGTCCCGCTATGGCACGTGCTTTGGCATCGCTTTCCAGATTCTTGATGATTGTTTGGATATGATAGGCGAAGAAAAGGACCTGGGCAAATCATTGGGATCCGACCTTGAGGGGGGGAAGACGACGCTTCCTCTGATCCTTTTGTTGAACGCGCTGCCTGAGAAGGAGAAACAGAAGGTGATGACCCTGCTGGAATCCAGGGACAGGATGGCTTCGCAGGCTCAGATCAGAGAAATGGCCCAGGAGTATGGTGCGATGGACAGGAGTCTGGAAAAAGCAAGCGCCTACGTGGAGCAGGCCAAGGAGGAGGTCGCGGCGCTTGACGAGTGTTCCCCCAAAGAGGGTTTTCTGAATCTCGCGGATATGCTTTTTGCGGGTGCTTGAGCGAGGATAACAAGAGAAGAGGCACTGGGGAATCGTCTTGCCTGAGAAGAAGGCACCCCGTACCTTGCGGGGAGTGGCCCCTTGGACTTTCCTTCTGCGCCACTTTGTGCCAGGATTCACAAGGATTCCTCGCTGTGATCTGAAGAGATTGCCTTCGTCAACCGAAAGAGCGTTTCCCCTGGAATGGGGACAGGCTGGCAACCACACGAAGCGTCCTCCGACCATTTGACCCGAGAGGACGTTGCTCCGTGATTCCGTTGCCGCAAGCCGATCTTCTCAGGAGAACGGGATGGGAACGTGCACCTGAGAGACGTGTGCGTTGCCGATGAGAACCAAAGTGCTGTGGCAAAAGGGGGAGGCGGGATTTACGCCGGTGAATGACAGGCAGTTTTCCACCCGTGTCAAGAGCGCATGGACAAGCCGTTTTTCCGGGAACGTGCTTCCTGACACCCACCCCAATGATCCTCTTTCGGCAGGTGGGTCGAGGCCTTGGCTTTATTGTAAGGGGGTTATGACAGGTCCAATGAGCGGAAGCTCGGAGTCGAGCAACCCGATCGGGATGTGACGGGTCATGTCCTCAGGCTGGCCGATGAGTTGCTCCAAGAAAGGTTTCCAGGGAAAGCGCAGCCAGCAAAGCCCAGATGACGCCACAGCGCGTAACACGTGCATTCACCCCCGTCTCCCATGCGATCGAGCGCGGGACCCCAGGGGATTCCTCTAATCACAAGGAGAACAAACATGCAGGATTATAAGCTAACCACAGCAAAGACCAGCACGAAGCTTCTCGTGACGGCCTTCCTTCTCATGATGGGAGTGGGCTATCTGGTGGCGATGATCAATGTCTATGATCAGGCCGGTTTCACCTACAAGAGCGTTTCCGAGCATATGCTGGGCAATGAAGAGGAGATGATCTACCCCAAGGAATTCGCGTCCCTGGTGGGGACCAGCCATACCCATCTGTTTGGCCATGCCCCCATGTTTCTGCTTTTGGGCGGCATATTCCTGATGACCTCGGTGAGCGAAAAATTCAAGAAGATCCTGTTGCCGACCCCCTTCATTGCCGCGGTGCTCGATATGAGCTCCTTGTGGTTGACCCGATACGTGGCCGCCGGATTTGCCTATCTGACGATCTTCTCCGGTGTGGTGATGGGATTGTGTTTCTTCGTGTTGTTTGTGACGCCGCTCTATGAAATGTGGCTCAAGAAGGTGGATTGAACAGTAATCCAGGAGCCATTCGCGCCGCCCCGCGGTACAGGGCGGTTTACGGTTACCTCAACAAGCGTGGAAAGGAGGACCTGATGCACCGATTACTACCGTGTTTGGTTGCCCTGCTTCTGGCGGCTACGATGTCGCTTACGATGCCCGGGTGGGTCGATGCCGAAGAGGGGTGTGGGGCAGAATCGGAAGAAGAGAGCCTCTTCGATGAGATGGAGGAGGAATCGGAAGAGGGCCTTGAGATCAGCGGGTATGCCGATTTCGCGTTCTTTACCGGCGGAGGCGAAAGCTCCTTCACGAACCGGCACCTCTACATCATGGTCGCGAGCCAGCTTTCGGACAAGCTGTCTTTTGAAGCGGAGATCAAAGGAACCTACCTCCAGGGAAAGTGGGCCATGTGTGAGTACGCCACCCTCACCTTCGGAAAGATCCTCGTCCCGTTTGGCAAATGGCACCATGCGGATCTGGGGGATGTCAAAGGGAAACTCGGACCCACCTTCTGGGCCGAGCCCGGCGTGATGATCTCCGGCGCGGTTTACCCGCTCTGGGATATCCCGATAAACTACGCGCTCTATACCACCAATGGTCTGGGCAAGAATCTGAATGCGCAGGATTCGGACAACAACGCCAGTAAGGCCATCGGCGGGCGTCTCGCGGTCTCCCCCATAGGGAGCCTTTCGATCGGGGCTTCGGGGTATGCCGGAAAATGGTCTAAGGACGACAAGGAAGCGCTGCAGCTGTTTGGGGTGGATGCGAGCTACTCCTGGGGGGGTATGAGCTTCTATGGAGAGTATTCCGAGGCACAGATCTCGGACAGCGTGGCGGGCGACTATACCAAGAGCGCTTTTTATGTGCAGGGATCCCGGGGATTGTCGAGCACGTGCGAGGTCATCGTGCGCTACAGCGAGGTTGAGAACGACGACACCGTCGTGGACAACAAGGATGTGCACCAGACGCAGGTGAAACTCCGCTATTCCCCGATAGGGCCCTTCACTCTTCAGGCCGAGTATCAGTGGAATATGGAAGCCATCAAGGAGAAAGACGACGACCGTTTCCAGCTGCTGGGGATGATCATGTTCTAGGCAGGGGGATCCGACGGTTCTCCGCAGTCTTGTCACACGAAAGGAGAGAAGCTTATGAAAGGCAAGTTTAGGGTGGGTCTGGCGATTGGCGGGGTTGTTCTGCTCTGCGGTTTGGGAGAGGTATTCGGGGCTCCTCTTCTCACGAAGGACAAGGCGCTTGAGCGGATGCTTCCCGGGG
>JAZDJA010000028.1:0-20204 GCA_043804415.1 Candidatus Latescibacterota bacterium
CTCAGGGCCTCCAAAAGGGCTTTCAGTTCCGGTGCTGACAAACGCACTCCAGATTTCTGGTCAATGGATTTGAGTTCTTTCAAGAACGCCATGCGGTCTTTGAATAGTTTACCCGCCGTGGCTTTATCCAAATCGCCAAGCATGGTTTTGATAGCCTGTTGGCGTTTGGTTCCGATTTCAATCTCCTGCTGGCGGATGGTTTCATTCTTCTTGTCGCTTTCGGCAATCTTCTGAAATCCGCGAAGGTCGTCCAAAAGAGCAATACGTTCGGCACTTGCCTGAAAGTTCAGACGCAAAGGGCGTTCAACGGTGATTTTGTTGTAACCAAAGTCGGCATTGTCAAAAATCTTGCTGACAATTACCTGTTTTTTGATTCCATCGGTTTCAACGGTACGGATTTCATCATGTTCATAATTGCCATAGATGTTGCTGATCTCGGCAATCTGGTCTGGGCGATTATCTTCCCCGTCTCCAATCTGGTTTCGCTTGTTCCCCAAGCTCTTGCGCATCTTGACGAAGAACTCCCGTGCATCGATAAGCTGAATCTTTCCGATACGGCGCTTTTCCTTGCGGTTGGTGACAATCCAGATATAAGTCGAGATGCCCGTATTGTAAAAAAGCTGATCCGGCAGAGCAACAATCGCCTCCAGCCAGTCATGAGTTATGATCCACTCACGAATGTTTGATTCACCACTTCCGGCGTCCCCTGTAAAAAGAGGAGACCCGTTGAATACAATCCCGATACGGCTCCCGCCTTCTTCCGGTCGGCGCATTTTGGAAATCATGTGCTGAAGAAATAGAAGCGAACCGTCATTGATACGAGGAGTTCCGGCACCAAAGCGCCCATCATAGCCAAGGGTAGATTTTTCATTTTCAATCGTTTTCTGCTGCTGCTTCCATTCCACACCAAATGGCGGATTGGCCAGCATGTAATCGAACTTTTCCTTGGGGAAGCCGTCTCTCTCAAAGGTACAGTCCGGCTTGATATTATCCGAATCCTCCCCTTTGATAAGCATATCCGCCCGGCAGATACCGTAGGCTTCATCGTTCCAATCCTGCCCGAACAGGTGGGGCTGGGCTTCACTGTTTAGTTTTCTGATATAGTCTTCCGCGACCGACAGCATGCCGCCAGTACCGCAGGCGGGGTCGTAGATGGTTTTAACCACATGACTTTTCCGCAAGTCAGTTTCGGGCGAGAGGAGCAAATTGACCATCAGTTTAATGACTTCGCGGGGTGTAAAGTGTTCTCCTGCCTCTTCGTTCGATTGTTCCGCACCAATCCGAATCAGTTCTTCAAACACATAGCCCATCTGCATGTTGTCGATATGCGCAGGAGAAAGATCCACTTCGTTAGAGGCAAACTTCTTGACTACATTGAAAAGCAGATTCTTTTCGTTCATCTTGTTGACTTGAATGCCAAAGTCCAATTTTTCAAGAATCTGCCGTACATTAGGAGAGAAAGCGTTGATATAACTATTCAGGTTCGGAGCAATCTGATTCGGGTCATCCAGCAGTTTCTTGAAGGTCAATTTGGACAGATTGTAAAAGGGAACACCGGTAATTGTCCGCAGTTGGGCGCTGACAATATTTTCCGACTTGCCTTTTAATCTATGAAACTCCACCAATACTTCATCTTTGGTCGATTCAAGAATGCAGTCAAAACGCCGCAAGATGGTCAGAGGAAGAACGACTTTCCGGTATTCGTTGCGTTTGTAGGGTCCACGGAGCAAGTTGCAGATACTCCAGATAAAATTCGCTGTCTGACTATGCGTTTGTAATGACATTGATGTCCCCTGTTCAGCCGATTACTTGTTTTTCTCTTTTTTTTGGACCCAGCACGGAGGCCGGGTGCTCTTGGGGCGCGTCCGATGACATCCTGTTCCGTACTCTGATCACTATATCCGCCCCGCGCAACGTCCATCCAACAGTAGGTTCGGTTGCGACAAGGTACGCACGTCGGCAAATGAGATCAGATGGTGATTATGGGCACGGTACAGAAATCTGAAAGGAGACACAGCTCTTGGAGTCAACTGAAACCCTTGTCAGGCTTGCTACGATGATTTACTTTTTACATGGCCGTGTCGGCTGAACAGCATTCTTGTGTTCTTCCAGGAACAGTATTTATTGTTCCATTTTGAGCCCATGTGCACTCCTTATCATGCGCTGTCCAACCGGTCAGGTGCAGAAGAGCCAGGAGCGGAAAACTCCACGTTGAAAGGGCTTTCTCGTGCAAAATCAGGCTGATAGTGATCCTTACTCTCAAGTTCCTGAATAAAGGCGTTCACGAGACCAAGATCAAGTGCATAATCTGTTACCTCATCATATTCGTCCTCTCTCAGAGCCCGGTTTATCCCAGGATAATCATGCGCCCTATATTGAGGAGCATATTGGGCCATGATACTGACATGGGTGTCCGGAGATAAGTCTGCCAGAAAGCGGAGACATTTTTGGCTGTTGCCCAGGTTGTCGGGCAATACCAGATGCCGAACGAGCAATCCCCGCACCGCAATGCCTGCATCATCGATTCTCAGGTGGCCCACCTGGTCCAGCATCTCTCTGAGAACCCCGGTTATGGTGTCCCCATAGTCGTCCGCTGCAGAAAACCGCTTTCCAGGGTCATTTTCCATGTATTTGACGTCCGGAAGGTATATATCCACCAGACCACGGATTTGCTGGAGCGCATCCACTGAATCATACCCGTTGGAGTTATACACAACAGGCACAACAAGGCCCTTTCCCTTTGCCACTCCAATGGCATCTGCCATCTGAAAAACCATATGAGAAGGCGACACAAAGTTGATATTGTGGGCCCCTTCATCCTGAAGGCTGAGCATTTCAGATGCAAGCTCCTCAGTGGTCAGAGTTCGGGTGTGAACCAGCTCAAACTCCTGGCTGATCTGGTAATTCTGGCAAAACACACAGCGAAGATTGCATCCGGCAAAAAAAATGGTGCCTGAACCTCTTGTTCCCGAGATGGGAGGTTCTTCTCCAAAATGCAGACCGGCATGAGAGATCTGAATACCAGCAGGAATCCTGCAAAACCCGACGTTTCCCTCAATCCGATTCACCCGGCATTTGCGCGGGCAAGACTCACACCGTGTCAGTCGATCGGTCAGCGGCCTGTTCATATCATTACATCACCTTTGTACCATTGAACCTGGGTCTTTAGATGGACGTTGAGCCAGTTGGCTATACTCTGAATTGCTGGCTGCCTGCCATGGTCCCTATTGCTCCGCACAATACTTGTGCCGTTGCAGGTGCCGCACAAAACACCCAGGAGATCCGCACAACGCCTTCCATAACACCATCTCCGTACAACAGTTGCGCCATTCCAGAATGCCGGTTTTGGTGCTGGGTGAGAATCGGAACAACCCCTTTCCGGCGCTGCTCGCAACATCGAAGCGGGGTGAATACCCCAGGCGAGACGGTTTATGCATTGCCCTTGGCATGAGTGATCAGCGGCCTCTGCCCTTTGTCCTTGAAGCTGAGGACGATGATCTCTGCCTGCGCGAAGGGCACGGTGACAAAAGAGCATTTCTCCATCACCTGAATATCTTTGATATACTTGGTAGGAATCGAGGCTCTGCTTAGAATAAGCTGAACCAGTTTCTTGGGACTCATCTTGTCTTTCTTACCCAATGCCACAAACAGTCTTGCTTTGCCCTGTTGATCCAGCTGCTTCCCCTTGGAACCGATCTCCTGGATCTCTCCATAGGCATCCGGGTTAAGCTCCTCCTCGAACGAGTAGTTAAGCAGGGCCGCCACTATTTCTGTCGGATCCTGATCCACGAGCAGGTTCTTGGCCCACTTATAGAATTTGGGATCCATCTCCCCTGAAAGGATGCCCGACAGATCATCGGTTATCTTTTTCTTCTTGGCTTTGATTATGTCTTCCACTCGGGGTACGTTGGATCTTTTTATGTCCGACTTTGAGAATCGCTGAATGGCCATCAGCCGTTGATACTCACTCGGGGTAACAAACGTGATAGCCGTGCCCTCATTGCCGGCCCTTCCGGTACGCCCTATGCGATGCACATACGACTCGGCATCCTGCGGCAGGGAGTAGTTGATCACGTGCGTCAGGTTGATCACATCGATGCCGCGGGCTGCCACATCGGTGGCGATGAGAATGCGCACCTTCTGGTTCCGAAACCGGCCCAGCGTGATCTCCCGTTGCGACTGCGCGATGTCTCCATGGATGGCTTCTGCTTCATAGCCTCTGTCCAACAAATGGGCTACCACAGCATCCACATCGCTCTTGGTTCGGCAGAACACCAGCCCGTAGAAATCCTCCTCAATATCTATGATCCTGCACAGGGCCTCAAATTTGTCAGAGGCTTTCACCTCAAAGTATATCTGCTCCGTCAGACTCGGGGTCAACTTGTCTGTCCCAACGGTTAGAAACTCATAGCCATCCATGTATTTGTGCGCGAGGTCCTGGATTCTTTTGGGCATGGTGGCGGAGAACATCAGCGTTCTTTTGTCTGGATTGGTGTGGGTCATGATCTCTTCAATATCTTCGATAAATCCCATATTGAGCATTTCATCCCCCTCATCCAGGATCAAGTGCTCAATGCCCCCAAGTTTCAGCGTTCTTCTGTTGATGTGATCGATGACCCTGCCCGGAGATCCCACTACGATATGCACCCCTTTTTTCAGGCTGCGCAACTGCTGATCAATAGACTGCCCCCCATAGATGGGTACTATCTTGATATCCTTGTCCCCTTTGAGCGAATTGATTTCCTCGGCCACCTGAATGGCCAATTCCCTTGTGGGAACCAGAATGAGGGCCTGAACCGCTGTGGACTTTGTGTTGATCATTTCGATCAGAGGCAATCCGAACGCCGCGGTCTTGCCCGTACCCGTTTGGGCCTGAGCGATGATATTCGTATCATCTCTGAGCATCACCGGGATGGTCATCGTCTGAATGGCGGTGGGCTCCTCAAAGCCCTTTTTGTTGATGGCGTCCAGCACCTGTTCTGAAAGGCCAAAGTCACCAAATGTCTTCTTGTCTGCCATGTATTTCCTTTTTGTGTTTGGACTGGGTGCAAGAAACCAACTCCCGTTGGGTCTTTCACCGATGTCCCATTTCCTTGTTCCCTTTTTCCGGAGGCACGATGCCTTCTGGAACGTTCATGCGTTCTGCGATGATGGGTTGATCTGGCGTTGCATTCCTGTTTTCCCGCACGCCAACAGAGGAAATCCGTTACGGAAGCGCAGAAGGGCAGGATCTTCTCTCAGCGGGGAACTCCCTCCGCACACTCAGCCGCACCGCCGCCCAGTGCTTCCCTCCGTTTATGCGTCAATCCTGTGCCTGCAGAAAGGCCGAAACACAGTCCGCGACCGCTTGGGCACACCGCTCCTGTCCGGCCACCGACAGGTGCAGTTGGTCTTCGCTGAGCATTCCGGACGCATCCGCCCAGACGAGCGCATGCAGATCGTTGATGGGCACGCCACGGGATTCCATCAGTTCCCGGGCAATGCGGTTGTATTGATCGATCTCCTCGTTACGCCACGACCACTCGGAATCGCGAAACGGTCGGTCCGGATGGACGGGCGTGCTGGAGGCCCAGATCACCTTGGGAGTCAAGTCAGTGAGCCGGTCCAGTATGAACGCCAGATTGGCCCGGTAGAACTCGATCGGGATCTGAACCGGGCTGCGGGCCGGATTGTGGCCCGCATCGTGTATGCCGTTGTTCCAATGGACCACATCGGGGCGTCCGAACTCTCCGATCCACCGGTCCAGCGAAGAGAGGGTATAGAGGCTATACTGACAGTTATCCGCCGGACCGACCACCTCCGCCCTGCCCTCGAGCAGCCGCGCCACAAGCGGTTGGTAGCTTACGCGAATTGAATCGCCCAGCAATAGAACTCTGGGTAGCTCTGACATCGCTTTTCTCTCTTCCTCTCGCACCGAACCGGCGTCATCCTCAAGGGTGCGGTCTTGACCATGGACATGTTGGGTGCGGGGACTATCGGTAGCATGCCGATCCTTGGCAAACTCGGGGTAAAGCTTCTTCATACAATCAGGGCAAATACCGTGGCTGAACTCCGCATCAGAACGATCTCTAAGATACACCTCAATCTGGTCCCAATACCCTTCGTCGTTGCGCACCTTCTTGCACGAAGCGCAGATTGGAATAAGTCCTTTGAGCGTTTTGACATCCTTGAGAGTCGTTTCGAGCTTTTCGATCAGGCGGGAGCGTTCCACATACTCCCCCCTGGACAGCCGAAAGGAGAGAAAGAGCCCTAACAGCCCGATGGCCCAAATCGCAAAATAGCGTAGGATTAGCTCCCGGCTGTAATGATCCCGCTCAGACAGAATATCGCGGGCCGGGATGGTGACGCTGATGCCTCCTGTCAAATCACCTTCCGCGTATCCCTGCTTCGAATGGCACGCCAGACAAGACTTTTCAGTCCAGAGGGGACCCATATATCTGAAGGCTTTCTCTTCCCTGTCGCCCGGTACCCACCATTCGAAAAATTCGTCCGACTTGGCCGAAAAGCTCCTGAGGGCCTTAGCTTCCCAATCTCGCGGAGCATTTTCGGGGCGTATGGGCTTCAAACTCGTGATATGATACTGAATATCGCCCATGCTACTTACAATCTCAGCCATTTGACGGGTCATATCGGCGGCGCTTATCAATGTCAACATTTGTCCGTCGGTCGTGATCGCATCGCGATAGGGAACATCCAGATAGGGGTTGGGCTGAGTCTCTTCTGTGACGCGGACATGCACGCCCCCGTGGGCGGCGTTCCAGTATCTCGTCAACACGATCTGTTTGAAAAACGCACGTGCTTCCGCGAGCGTTCGGGCGTTCGTGTTTTCATTTCCGCTTTGGATGGCCCATATCAGCATGGACGCGACAAAGACCGTCCAGAAAAAACCCACGAGCAGGAAGGATTTGAGGAGCAGGGAAAGTCTCTTCTCGGGCGTCTTATTCTCCATTGTTCCTCCTTGACCTCCTTCAGCCGACCCGCATCATACTGCCCAGTGAACATGGCAACCGTGCGACCCTTGCAGGATGCCGTGCAGCACGATATCCCCGGAATCGCTTGAGCATGCCCCACCCCTTGTCCCGTCTTCCGAGAGCACTACAGCCCATCCAGGACGCTCGTCACTTCTCCCGAACGGCTCCAGAAAGATATCGCTGTGCTGTTCGGGAGAATCCTGCTTTGTTGCCCAGTGGAATTTTCGGGATTGGGCCCGATGGTCCGGGCGCATTTGCGAATTCGATGCGCGGCGCTGCCCCAAAAAACACCTGGTTGGACACCCGAAAACCAGGAACATCGCGCGATTCAATTGTGGGACTAATCTCTTTGTTTTTTTTAAGAATGGAACCGTCTCAGTATAGGAAAAACTCATCGAGATGTCAAGGGTTTTCTGCACGGCGGTCCACGGCTACAGAAACTTCCGATCCAGAATCAGATGACTCCCATATCCCACGAGGGCCGCAAGAAAATAGGGCACGCCGACCATGGTGGGCTGCCCGCAAAAATACATGGGGAGCACGAAAAAAGGCAGCGCCACCAACACAGCTGCCCAGATCGTATGCGTCCATCCCCGATGCCGCCCGGCAATGGGGATCATGGCAAGCAACCCCAATATGGCCGCAAACTGAAAGTGCTTCCCCACGATCAACAGGGCATCCGCTGCCAGAAAAATCCGATAGAACAGCCGCTGCCCTTTGCTGTCCATGTCCACATCCGGCCAGAGCGCCATCAACAGCGCAACGCCAAAGAGCGCCAGCACCTTCCATCCCCAAAAGACCGCGACCCAGGCGGGACTTCCCAGCTTTTCCGACAGCGCGACCATGGCCCAGGCCAATCCCAGAAAAAACACCACACCGCCCCAGAGATGTCCCCGATAATCGCTCATGATCCCCCCCACCATCCCCACTATCCAAGAAGATTAGAGACAACCCCCCTGTATCTCCCTGCTGATTTCCATTCCCGAAGCGCTGCGTTGTGGGCATCTGGTGTTCTTGAGATACCCCGTATCGCCCAGCGGCCCTCTCCATTCACTTCCGATTTTTCTTTTCAGTCGCTGCCTTTTCTCTTCTCACACGCAGGTCGTTCCTTTTCCGGTCCGAACCACGCCACATCCGACAGGTTGCTCTCCACATCCCCATCATCGAGCGCAGACACCGCATAGAAAAACCCCTCCCGGGAGGACACGCGATCCACCCACGACGAAACCCCATCGGTGGTAATATGCACCAGTTGGTCGGGCTCGGAGGGAACAATCGGATTCGAGGGGGACCGATAGATGTTGTAGTAGGCCGCCCGATCGCCATCTGCAGCCACAGAGGGCGCCCTCCACGATAGCATGACCTCATCCGGGGACAGGCGCCAAACGGATACATCCGACGGCGGATTCGGGGGCAGCGCATCCTTCCAGGGCATCGGCGGCAC
This sequence comes from Candidatus Latescibacterota bacterium, assembly GCA_043804415.1. Classification (GTDB taxonomy): domain Bacteria; phylum Latescibacterota; class 4484-107; order 4484-107; family 4484-107; genus 4484-107. The sequence goes on from JAZDJA010000028.1 coordinate 8,416, forward strand.
ATTGGCAAGCGGCTTCCACACCCCGTTCTTGAGCGCCTCCAGCATGCCCCCCTGCTCCAGACTGTCCTGAGAGAAAATCGACACGCCCTGCGTACCCAACCGTCTTGCCAGGAGCACCTGCCCCAGGAGCTCTGAATGATCGTCCGCATATTTATATCCCGCAATGCCCGCGCAGATCTGCCGTCCGGACGCCTGCGCCACCCAATCGGATACCAGCTCACCAAAGGGAAACGGATCTGTCCGCCGCCGATAGGCCATAGGCACCACCAGATCCACCGATCCGGATGCCAGCCAGGATGCCGCATCCTGATAGGTCCGATCGAATCCATTCCACCCTCCACCCGAAGCACACCGCACGCCCACCACCGCTGCCGAAACCTTCACTTCCGGACGAACCTCCTGTATCCGGTCATACACGCTTCGCACAAAAATCGAGACCTGATCCCGCTGCCACCCTGCCCAACTCCCCTCCCCATCATCTGCTTTCCGCTGCAGAAAACGGGCGGTGCTGATCGGGTCGTACGAATATCCGCCTCCGGGATAGCGCACGTAATCCAGATGCACGCCGTCCACCTCGTAGCGCCCCACGATCTCGGTGATCACCTCTAACACGTGGTCCCGAACGGCCGGAATGCCCGGACTGACCCAGACATAATCGTCCGCACCCAACGCCATTCTATTCCCCTCCTGATCCACGCAGATCCACTCCGGATGCGCCCAAAAGAGCGGAGTCGGCACGGCGTCCCTGGGAGGGGGAACCAATCCCTTCCAACACGTAAACACATTGACCCACGCATGCACCTCCAGACCATTGAGATGCCCCTGCTCAATCGCCAGGGCCAGTGGATCCCATCCCGGATCTGTGCCCAGCTGTCCCGAAAGGGAGGCGGCCCAAGGCTCAAGCTCGGATCGATAGAACGCATCGGCCTGCCCGCGCACCTGAAAGAAGACCGTATTGAGATGCCCGTCCCTGGCCAGTCGAAAGATCTCCCGAACCCGTTCCTGCTGCGCCTGAGTGTCCAGCCCGTTGCTTGCGTACTCCCACCGGGTCACCCAAGCCGCCCGAATCTCCTTGATCGCGGCCGAGGCCTCCCCAAAGAATCCAAGAAAAACGATCACACTCACTACCTTCAGTCCCATCCCTCTCCCGAAAATCCAAACCAAGGGAACCTCCTTTTCGCCCCATAACACCCCGAAGAAAAAAACAGGGAAAGGCAGCCGTCCTCCTCTTTCCCTCTGCCTTTCCCCTTTTCCTTACACGCAAGGGAAATCCTGTAAGCGCACCCGGCCAAAGGGGCCGTTGCGGTTTCACCAATAATCCGCCGTCAATTCAAAGGATAGTGCGATCGTGTCTCCCGAGGCGACCTGGATCTCCTGCATCTTCGGGATCGCCAGATACCCGGGAAGCGCCACCGCCAGATTGTGCTTCCCTGCAGCAAGATCTTTGATGACCCCATCGGTCACCATTCCCGTGAGCTGCTCATCCACGTAGATCGCGGCCCCCTGCACATTGGAGCGCACCCATACCACTGTGGTCGGCCCCTTCTCCTCGGGGAGGTTCGTAAGCCACATCCTATACAGTGCGCCGCCCAGGCCTGCCAAGATCAACACCGCGATGAAAGCCCGTCCGATTGAAACCCAATGCTTGACACGCTTCTGCTCCTTGCGAACCCGGTACCGCTCTCTCCCGCTGCGGTACCGCTGCTTTATATCTTTGGGCGTCAGCCATTCCACCGCGCCGTGTCGGTTGTAATACTTCTTCAGTCCTTGTGCTTCATAAAACGCCCGTTCCTCCTCGTCAAAAATCGCCTGCCGTTCCTGCTCCAAAATGCGCTCCTCCCGGCGTTTTTCCTCAAGCGATTCTGTACGCTTCTTGGCTTCCAACGTCTGTGCCAATCTGCTTCGTATTTCCTCCCGAAGTCTCTGCGCTTCCTCAGGCGATACCTTCATGATGCCAAGTCCTCCCTTTAAGTGCCCCCATTTCCTATCGAAACGCTGCGCACCCCCGTTTTCGGACTACAGAGAAACAGACCGCCTCAAATCCCTTGCGGGTTCTCCCCGCACCCGCTGCGTCTTTCCGCTACAGATTCCCGTCTATTTCAGCGCCCCTCAACCCGGACACCTGCCCGCTCCCGATTGAATGCCTCGATCTCCCGATTTTCAGCCTCAATCGCCGCGTTTTGTGCTTCGAGAAGACGCGCCTTTCTTTCCTGGGCTTGCAGGGCTTTTTCGTGCTGCTCCCGCACGGCCCGAAACCGCTGGGATTTGTCGTCTTCCTTTTCGATGGGGAAGGCAACCAGCGCGGAGAGCAACCCTCCGACGCACATCGATATCCCCATGCCATCGGCTTTCTCGTGCACCAATTTCGCACCCAGAATCCCCACGGAAAGCCCACCGTAAACCATACCCCAAGGACTCCGACCTTTCCGAAGGGTCCCCTCCCACATGATCACGTCATCCGGTCCCGTCGGGTCGGGCGACGCCGGCGCGACCATGTCCTTTGCCGAAAGCAAGGGAAGCAGCGGTTTTCGGAGTACGACCTGCACCTCGATGGTCCGTCCCGGTACCACGGATACCAGTTCGCGCATCGGCTCTCGTCCTTCGTACGCCACCTCGAGAACCCGCGGCTCAGCAGGAAGCGACTCAAGCAACACCGGTGTCAGCCCTGCAAAGACCCCGTCCAGAGAAAGACGCGCCCCGGGCGGCTCTGAGAAGATCCGGAGGTTCCCGCGTTTCTCGAGCGTTGCCAAGATCCGTTTTTTCTCTCCGTTATAAAAATAGACCGATTGCTCCCAGGGAGCGCAGAATGCTTTCTCCAGAAGGATCCGGTGGTCCCCGGCTTCAAGGTGGATCCGAAAGGGGGTATCTCCCATCACCTTCCCGTCCAGCGTGATGCGAGCGCCTGAGGGAACCGAATCCAGGACCAGCTCCGGCGTCGCCCTGCGGCGGATCTCGGATACCAGATCCTTTTTTTCCGGCACCGGCCGCACCGCCACGATCCCATAAACCCTCGAGATGCTCCCATCTCCAGTCCATTTCTCCACGCGGCCCCCGTCCGTGATCATGGCCATGCCTTGGGGGAAATAGCCGATCACGCACATCTTTCCATCCTGCGACCATCGCACGCCCCGTGGCTGCACACTCTCCGACTTGGTGGGCGCACCAAGCGTCCTGACGGCGCTTCCATCCGAACGCAGGGCGAGAACCTTCCCGCGTGCGCTCATGAAAGCGATTTCTCCGTCCAGCGACCCATCCACAGACACGATTCGCTCCCCGTCCATCGTGTGCAAAAGATCGACCGTGCCCCCCGGATTAACCCGCCCAAGCCGACCGTTTCCCCCGCGGTTTACCGCATAGAAAATCCATGCGCTCCTGGCGTCAAACGAAGGACTCCAGATCTGCGCGCCAACCTCGCAATGCACGAGATGGGTGCTCCCCTCCAAGGTCGCGTTCACGTCCTTCACCCACAAATCCATCCCCCCATCGGCCGACCTCCCCACCCATGCGATCCGCCCTCCATCGGGCGACAGCACCGCCGTCTGCAAGCCTTCGGCTCCGCCGATCTCCCGATCCTCCCCATACCGCTCCATCCCGCTCCTTGGGAGCGCGGTTTTCATCACCACACTGCGCGCGGCCCCCGGCTCCTCTCTGGCGAGGACACACAGCAGTTTCTCCCCATCGCGCGAAACGCTCATGCTCGTGACCACGAGCTCCTGATCAGAAAACGCGCCCACCTTCCTGAGATGGCCGCCCCCAAAATCCATCGCATAGATCCCGCTCCCCCCCGCGCCTTCCGCGAAGAACAGAATCTCTCCTTCCGATGCGGACCCCTCCTCCGTCATCCAGATGCCCAAAACAACCCAAAAAACACCGAAGAACACGCTCCAGCGCACTTTATGATTCCTCCATCTGGACCACCGGTCCACCACGGCTCCCCCTACCTTCCCCCCTCAGGATGCGTCGTAAAATACGCGAACGTCTCTCCAAGTCCCTTTGCCAGGGTCGCCATCGGGGCCCATCCCAGAAGTGCTGACGCCTTTTTGGCGGTCAACAGATTCTTCAGGATGTCCCCCGGCCTCGGCGGGCCGAACTTCGGTTGCTGCATGTACCCGGCAATGCCGGCCAATGTCCGGTAGAGCTCCGCCACGGTCGTGGCCACCCCCGTACCGATATTGAATGCCTCGCCATCCCCTTGCTCCAGGGCAAGAAAATTGGCCTGGGCCACATCGCCCACATACACATAATCCCGCACACACCCCTCGTCCCCGATCTTTTGCGCCGCAAAAACGGTCGGCGTTTTCCCCTCCAGCATCGCCTTGCAGAAGATCGCCACCACCCCCGCCTCCCCAAAAGGATTCTGCCGCGGGCCGTATACGTTGGAATAGCGCAGGACCGTGGACCCAATCCCGTAGTGTTTTCGGTAGAATTGCAGGTAATACTCCATTGAGATCTTGCTCGCCCCATACGGCGCCGTGGCCTTGTAGGATTCCTCCTCGCTGATGGGAAAGCTGTCCACATCCCCGTAAACGCACCCTCCGGACGAGATCGCAATGATCTTCTTGACCCCGAACCGTGCGCACTGCTCGAAGAGATTGACAGATCCCAGCACGTTGATCCGGGCATCCAGGATCGGGTCCTTCACGGAAACGGATACGCTCGCCTGCGCGGCATGGTGATTGACCACATCGGGACGTTCCCGGTCGAATACCTCGCAAAGCCCCGGATCCTCGATCGCAATCTGATGAAAACCCGCATCCGGATGCACGTGGTCCCGCCTCCCGGACGAGAGATCATCCACCACAACGACTTCGTGTCCTGCCCGAATGTAGCGATCCACCACGTGCGAGGCGATAAATCCCGCGCCGCCTGTAACCAGTATCTTCATCGTTCCTCCGTATGGGACTGCGCAACCCAGAAATTCGATATCTGTGTGGCTCCGCGTGGTTCCGTGTGTTCGATCCATTTTCGTTTCAGTGAAGCGCTTTCCGCTATTGCACAAAAGATAAGTATTTCGAGCCGATAGATCAAGGAAAAATTAGAGTTTGCAGGAGACAATCTGAGCCTCACTGCCGAGAGAGTTGATCGAGGAGAGTTTTGATTCCGTCGCGCTCCCTGGAAAGCCCCCATCATGTTGTGGACATCCCTCCCTTATCCCGGGGCTCTCTTGTCAGAGGAACCTGGCAAAGCACTCCAGCCGAGGTGCCGGCTGCAATTGCCTGCCGGTGCTTCCTTTGCTGGCAGGAGATGTTTCGCCTCGCACAAACCAGGCCCAGCCAACCCATGTTCCGCACGCTTGAGAAAGCACACAAGAGAGCCGCGTTTTGACGGACACGAGAATGATTCTCAGATAAGAACGATTCTTAGACAAGAGTCATTCTTATCTCAGTCTCTAAATATCCTTACCCACTTTTTCCCTTGACAGATCAACAACAATGTATTATGTTCTCGGCTAACTTCAAGGGGGATCGTGTGTGTCGCCCGAATACGGGACGCTGCTGCGTGCTTTCCGATACTCAGAAACACCAGAGAAAAAGGGCATTGGGTATTCTGACGATCAGTTGATGCGATACAGCGAGCATTTTCCCGATTGCTCTCCAACAGGCGAGCCCAGCAAGGATCGCCATCTTTCCTGAGAGCCGCCTGGCGATGGGACTCGTTGCCCCGTTGCCCCGCATCTGCCCGAAGTGGCACCAGCATCCGAATGGTGCAGGCGCTTCTGGGGTCTGTTGACGTAGAAACCACGGACCAGCAGCTGTTCGCAGTCCGGTCGATGGACCCTGAATGGGTCATGGCGGATTACACCGACCCTCATAACACACCCTGATATAGACTCCGGCATACCGCAATATAATGAAAATGCCGTTGTTCCGTAAGATTTGATGCTTGTTTCGGGAGTGTCTTATACGGCACTTGCAGCGGCATATAGGGTGTTACACGGATCCATATAAACCATGTTCGCTACAAAGAGACGAATACACATGGCTAAACACGGAGAATGGAATCAGAAGGGCGCCACATTAAGCGATGTGACGGCCAAGAAGGAATACGGAATAGATCGCGACTTTATTATCAAAGGTATAGAGGCTGGCAAACTGGAATATCACGACGGAGCCATCTGGGGCAATCCCTATATCAGGATACTGAGAAGTCAGCTTGAGAATTACATTGCTGCGAAGCTGGGCAAGAAGTACCTTACAAAAGTCAAGAATGAAGCCGAGTTAAAAAAGATCAAGAGGGAAATATCCTCATTGAGCAAGAAACTGAAGGAACTTCAGATTCGGAAAACTGAAATAGAGACAGCACTCAGCATGTAATACGATGCCGCGAACAACGGCATTCAATCGGACCCTCGTACCTCGGGCCGTTGATGCCGAGCGTTAGGCAGCCCACAAGGAGGACAGAGACATGAGTGCAGAACTTAGTGAAGAAAAAGAGCAACGAAGAGATCCTGTCTGTAACATGGTGGTATCGAATGATTCCGAATACAATTACCATTATGAGGACAAACATTATCATTTCTGCAGTGAACATTGCCTGAACAAGTTTAGAGAGCACCCGGAACGATATCAGGACAAGAAAACTCCAGCAGCTCATGGAATAGGTGACGAGTCAAGCACATATACCTGCCCCATGCATCCTGAAATTCAACAGCAGGGACCAGGTAGTTGCCCCAAGTGCGGCATGGCCCTCGAGCCCGCCGGCGTCCCTCAGCCGGCGACACGCACGGAGTGGGTCTGCCCGATGCACCCCGAAATCGTCCGCGATGCGGCGGGCTCCTGTCCCATCTGCGGGATGGCGCTCGAGCCTCGGACGATGGACGCCGGCGAAGCCGAGGAGAACCCCGAGCTCAGGGACATGTCGTGGCGCTTCTGGTTCGCCGCCGCGCTGACCGTCCCGCTCGTCATCATCGCCATGGGTGACCTGCTGCCGGGACGACCCATCTCGCAGCTCTTCTCCATGCGGGTCCGCACCTTTATCGAGCTCGCACTGGCGACCCCGGTCTGCTTGTGGTCGGGTTGGCCGTTCTACGTTCGTGCCGTCCAATCAGTGCGAAACAAGAGCCTCAACATGTTCACCCTGATCGGGCTCGGCGTGAGCGTGGCCTACCTCTACAGCCTCGTCGCGGCGCTGTTCCCTGATGTGTTCCCCCCATCGTTCCGAGAAGGGGGCGAGGTCGCGGTCTACTTCGAGGCGGCCGGTGTAATCGTGACGCTCATCCTGCTTGGTCAGGTTCTCGAGCTTAGGGCTCGCAGCCTGACGAGTCAGGCGATCAAGAAGCTGCTCGGGATGCAGGCCAAGACGGCGCGGCGAGTCGGCGATGACGGCACCGAAGTCGATGTCCACCTCGATGCGGTTCAGGCAGGCGACCGGCTGCGTGTTCGACCGGGCGAGAAGGTGCCAGTCGATGGCGTCGTGCTCGAAGGGTCGAGTTCGATCGACGAGTCGATGGTCACAGGTGAGCCGATTCCGGTCGAGAAACACGAGGGCGACCGTGTCATCGGCTCGACCGTCAACGGCACAGGCGGCCTGATCATGCGCGCAGAGAAAGTTGGCGCAGAGACGCTGCTGGCCCGCATCGTGACGATGGTCGCCGAGGCGCAGCGCAGCCGCGCTCCGATCCAGAAGCTGGCCGACGTGGTCGCCGGCTACTTCGTCCCCACCGTTATCCTGATCGCGGTCGCGACGTTCGCGGTCTGGGCGCTTGTGGGCCCGGAACCGCGCATGGCGCATGCGCTCATCAACGCGGTTGCCGTCCTCATCATCGCATGTCCGTGTGCGCTCGGGCTGGCGACACCCATGTCCATCATGGTCGCGACCGGCAAGGGCGCCACCATGGGCATCCTCTTCAAGAACGCCGAGGCCATCGAGGTGATGCGCAAGGTCGACACGCTCGTCGTGGACAAGACCGGCACGCTCACCGAGGGCAAGCCGAAACTCGTCAGCGTTGTGGCTTCCGCGGGCGCGGAAGAGCCCGATCTCCTGCGACTCGCCGCGAGCCTCGAGCGCGGCAGCGAGCATCCGCTGGCGGCGGCCATCGTACGGGGCGCTGCCGAACGAGGCGTCGAGCCCGCGCAAGTCGAGGACTTCGACTCGGTGACCGGTAAAGGGGTGCGAGGCCGCGTGACCGGCCGTGCCGTGGCGCTCGGCAATCGTGCGCTCATGGACGATCTCGGCATCGATCCCGGCGCGTTCACTGTACGCGCAGAAGAGCTTCGGCGCGACGGCCAGACCGTTATGTTCGTCGCGGTCGACGGCACCGTGGCGGGAATCGTCGGCGTGGCCGATCCCATCAAGGACAGCACGCCGGACGCCATCCGGACCCTGCACACCGAGAACATACGCATCGTGATGCTTACCGGCGACAGCGAGACCACTGCCCAGGCGGTCGCCCGCAAGCTCGAAATCGACGAGGTGATCGCCGGCGTCCTGCCCGACCAGAAGGCCGACGTGGTCAAGCGGCTGCAGGCCGAGGGTCGGATCGTGGCGATGGCCGGTGACGGAATCAACGACGCGCCCGCGCTTGCCCAGGCGCAGGTCGGTATCGCCATGGGCACCGGGACCGACGTTGCGATGGAGAGCGCTGGTGTCACGCTTGTGAAGGGCGACCTCCGAGCCATTGCACGGGCACGGAGCCTGAGCCGTCGCACGATGGCGAACATCAGGCAGAATCTTTTCTTCGCGTTCGCCTACAACGCCGCCGGCATACCGGTGGCGGCGGGCGTGCTGTACCCGTTCTTCGGGTTGCTCCTGAGCCCGATGATCGCCGCGGCGGCGATGAGCTTCAGCTCGGTTTCGGTGATCAGCAACGCGCTGCGGCTACGGGGGGCCAACCTGTGAAATCGACGGGCCTTGACCGGCTGGCTAACACCGGCATTAAGGGCGACGGTAAAAAGCCGCCGGGCCTTGTACCCAACATTCAGCGAAAGGATAGATACGCCATGAGACAAGACTACACGCATATCACCGTGATTCTCGATCGCACTGGTTCAATGGAATCCATTCGGGACGATACGATCGGTGGCTACAACACCTTTCTGAAGAAGCAGAAAGCAGAACCCGGGGAAGCAACCCTGACGCTGGTTCAGTTCGACACGCAAGACCCGTATGAGGTGATCTATCGGTTCAGGTCAATTGACAAGGTTCCTGAACTGAACCACGAAACATATGTGCCTCGGGCATCAACGCCATTACTTGATGCCCTTGGTCGGGGGATAAATGACCTTGAGAAAAGCCTTAGCGAACTCAAGGAAGAAGACCGACCATCGAAAGTTGTCGTAGTTGTCGTCACAGATGGGCAGGAGAACTCAAGCCAGGAGTTCCGCAAGGATCAGATTGAAAAGATGGTCAAAGAGAAGGCCCAGAAGGGCTCTTGGCAGTTCGTCTTTTTGAGTGCTGATCTCGCCGCTATAGGCGACGCAATGGCTGTCGGCATTCATGCAGACGCGGTGTTGTTGTTCGAGAAGAACGGTAAAGGCAGCGCGAGCGCATGGGGTTCTCTATCCGAGCGGACATCCGACTATCGCTCATCTCGAAAGGAGAAGATAGGATTTGAGCAGGGCGACCGAAAACACCCTGCCGACCCAGAGAAGAAGGAGGCTTGAGACCGAACCACGGAGTCCGGGGGACGCGGCAAACCACGCGCGTAAACGCTGCCATTCGGGCACAGAATCCGAGGCACGCGAAAGATGGCACAAAAACCAAAGTAATCGGCCCAAACACCGGAGCCAATATTCTAAGGAGCGCCGGCAGTCTTAAGCATGCAACTTGCAGAGGACGAGCATGTGCAGTGGATTTGGACTCATACCCCAAAGGGAAGCCATGTGGGCGGCTGAACAATGATGAAGAAGAAGCCGAGCAAATGAGCAAGCCTGAACAGCGGCTCCAGACGGACAGGCGCTGTCGCGCAAGACGTGACAGACAGAAACCCCTTATGGTGATGAAACTGAAAACTTGTTGCATATAGTGAATAGTTGGTGTCAATTCTCCACGTGGGCTTGAAGAAGGCGCGTCCAGCGCCTGGAAGAGCAGGTCGGATATGGATGAAATAGCGGGAGTCTCATGTTACAAATTGCCTTCTTACGGGTTCTGCCTTACAACAGCATTGCTCGTCTGCTTTTCTGTTTTATCATTTGCAGGTGATTATGCTGTGTATGACACGAACCGTTTCGGCTTGAAGAAGATAACGCCAAGCATAATAATCGATGAGAACTCAGCGACTGGTGCACTCGAGGTCTTTTCAGTTGATAAGTATGGTCTGCGGAATATTAATCCTGACAATATTATTGAGAAAGACTACTACTCTGGCTCTTGGCGATTGTATCGTGTCAGCGATTTCGGAATCAAAGAGCTTTACGCAGACAAGATAGCTGAGGAGAATCCTGCAGACAGAACGGTTGAGGTATACGACGTGAATGACCTTGGATTGAAGGATATTTCTCCAACAACCGTAATCGAGAACTCTGGCGACGAAACCAAGCTCTATGCCGTGAATGAGCATGGCACCAAAGAGCTATCGCCTTTCGAAGTCATCAAAAAGAGCGGGAATGAGTACAAGGTCTATTCTGTAAATGGCTTCGGGACTCCTGAGATATCGCCAAAAAGGGTGATAGAGAAGTGGGACAATGGCGGTGTATTTGGAATTCTTCTGCTCCCCTCGATAAAGGCCATACGTTTTGACCCAGGCAACTCACGAATTAAACAGCTCCGACAAGTGAAAGAACCCGAAACTGAAAAATCAGAGGACAACAGGTGGTTGCGCAGCAAGCCCGAGGTTACGGAATGAACGAAGACATCACTTCATCAACAAGGGTCAATGTTCAATGCCCGAAATGTAGTACCCTTTGCAGAATCCCGTTGACGGATAAGCATCTCCGCATTACATGTCGGAAATGCGGTCAAATCTTCTTTAACCGCCGACTAGCTTCTGATAAGCCTAAGAGAAATCGGAAGAGCATTGTAGCCATTCTCGTCGTATTGTTGGCGGCAGCTCTCTTCTACCTCCTCCTGAGCGGGCGCCCTTTAACAGAAAACTGGGTAACCATTGATTACGGTGGACTCGTCGAAAGAACTATATTGACACATAGCGGAGAAACCGTCGCTGAAGTATTCCCGAAAATCCCGGACTACACCCACGACATCAAAGGTCTCGTTCAGCCGTATCTCGAACCTTTCTCTCTTCTCTGCCATGATGTACTGCTCTATACGAATGGACCAGACACCTTGTCGTTGATTAACATGTTGGCTCACTATCCCATTGGCTCGCGGCAACCTGCGTGGGCATCAATATCCAGGGAAGGGCATTTCCAAATTTACTATAACCCGAAAATGATCCGTGTGTTTCTGAAAGGTGCATCACCTGAAGAGGCAATAGAAGAATACATAGGTGAGGTTCGGCATGCCATTATTGATGTAAAGGAACGCCATGCCACAACACTTGACAAAATTGAGGTATATGCATTCAATAACGACTACACAGAATTGCAGATTTCCCTAAATACCATCCCAAAAGTATATCAAATCGCGGATTTTGATGTCTCCCCGAGAGGACGCCCGATTGACCTCACCAGCATAGATGAGTTCCTATCTCAGGCCGTAATATTGGAGGCCATGGAGGTGGACGAGAACAATGACCTTTACCTATATGGCAGGAAGGAGAAAGCACAAACGATTGCAGGACAGCCTCTGTCATTATCAGACATTGCTGTCGTATACAGGTCAGTGTTTCATTATGGGTACAATACTCCATACATCAGCTTGGATAAGAACGAGGACAATCGATTTGCCAAGGT
>JAZDJA010000029.1:0-13288 GCA_043804415.1 Candidatus Latescibacterota bacterium
GTCGTCGGTAAGGATGAGGTTTCCCCCGGCAGTGCGGCTGGTGTTGTTCGAGTATATGATGGGCTCGGGCGGAGCGCCCCCTCCACAGGAGGCATGCGTAAACATCGGGTGCCAGAAAGTCACCAGCCGCGAATGATCCACCTCATCCGAATACGCCACGCTCATCTGGACACCATCGTCGAGCAGATGAATGCTCCAATCCGCAAAGATCCCCGTGCTCCCCAGGGCCAACCGCTTTTCCTTGTCGTCCTCGTCATAGCCCGAAACGGACAGGGCCGAGTCGATCGGCGCGCCCTTTCTGTCCGATGGAAAGAACTGGATCCCCTTCATGGTGAGCCGATTGTCCGCCGGGTCAAATGCCACCGCATCCGGTTCGGTCACCACCGAGCCGTATTTTAGCGGCAGAAAGGGTACCCCGTCCTTTTCGTACACGGGGACGATCCCAAAAAGCCAGTCGCTCATGGCGGACGACCAGCCGGTATCGTAGAGCAGGGCACGCAGTGTGCCGTACCGGCCGTGCACGAAGACGTTGACAATCTTGGGCTTTACCGTATCGATCAGCACCGAGATATGGTCATTGGAGAGCATATACCAGGAGGACAGGAGTTTCTCGGTCCGAAACCATCCCGCTTCTCTGAAGTGCTCGGCTATGGGCTTTCCGAAAGGGAGCACCGGTTTATTCTTCATGGGATCTTGCTCCTGGGTTGGGTGGTTCGCCCTGACTGCACGAATCCTCTCCTGTTTCCCCTCGGGAACATGAGTTTTTGTGAAGACAAACCCATTGAGCACGGAAGAACACGGGAACACACTGAAACGCCCTGAAACACCGCGAAGCCCTCCCGGGCCCATTCGATTCGGTGTCTTTCGGTGTTCGATGGGTTGGGCGTTCGAACTATGGTTCTTACCAGCAGTCTTCTCCGAACTGGCGCAGCGAACTCATTTTTGGGATCTGCAGCTATGCGTCGGGTCCCCGAAGCGCAGGCAAGCCTGCGCACTCCATAGACCCCAGCGCAAGAAGAAAGACAGGTGCACAATCCAGACCATGTCCTGTTTCTAGTACGCGCAGGAAAGGATCTCATACCCATCCAGTTGCTCCAGCACAACCGTCGCGTCCTCCTGAGTCTGTCGGACCACGAGTTCTTCCTCTGCGACCAGTGCCCGCACCCCCTTCGGCCCTGCTCCCGCAATCTGGATCTGAATCTGGTGCAGAGGAATCGTCTGTGTGATGGGACGTTGCATATTGCCGGTAAAATTGACCAGATGGATGAGCAGTCGATCCGGCCCCTGCCGGCGGAGTATGAGCTCCACGGTCTGAGGGGCGCCGACAAGACGCACATTAGGCGCGGCCGCGTACCAGATCGGGCGGGTCAGCCAGGTGAAGTGCTCGGGGATGCGATGGCTCCAGAAGAACGCATCCACATTGCCAGCCAGATAGAAGGCCCTCCCCTTCCCAAAGCGATTTATCGTCATGGCGGGATGGGCACTGACTGGAGGCAGCGCCAGATAACGCGAGGGAAGCTTTTCGTGCATCATCAGAAGCGGCGTGGCTGAAGTGGGCGCAACCCCCAACGCATACGGGGGACTGGGCAGGGGACTTTGCATTTCTCCCAGTATCTCACGCGCCGCCTCCGTCGCGGAGACATAGTCGTACTGGAAAGGGCCGAGCACGGCTCCCTGATAGTGCACACCCAATACATCCGCCAGGGCAAAGTCCTCCCTCTGGTGCCCGAACGGGTCGTAAAGCGAAGCGGCAAACGTGGCCAGGAGACTCCCGCCGTTGTGGACAAATTGGCGAAGGGCATCGGCAGAAGCATCGCTCATGCAGGCGGAGTTGGGCAAGATCACCATCCGGTAACGCGTCAGGGTCCCATCGGTCAATGCCACATCGTCGATCACGTCGAAGGGGATATGGGCGCGAACCATGGCCTCGTAACACCCATTGAAGGCCTCCTGGCTCTTCCCGTGCGCCTCCTGCGCGGCCTCGTGCGCGGTAAAATCGCTGTAATCCACACCGGTTCCGTAGTAATCCTCCGTACCCGGAGACCAAAGCAGCGCCACCTCTGCCGCCGAAGTCGTTCCCTCCAAATCGCCCTCGATCCGCTCCAAGAGTGCCAGCATCTTCCCCGCGGCCACAGCCCCCTCCGTGGACAGATCCTCCTTCAGGAGGGCAAACCAAGGGCTGGCGCCGTTTGCGACCGTCTGCGCAAACATGAGCGAGACCTCTGCGGCCGGCAGCGCGTAACGATCCCATGGTTTGTGGTCCCCACAGAGGAACACCACCGTGGGCTTACCGCCTGCCTGCGTTTCCAGCAATTTGGCGGCAGCGCCCGGCTTCCAGATGGGAATCGAGCCGGGCACGGTGTAAAAGAGAAATCCTCCCTCCGCAGCCAGAATGTCCAACTCCCGGGCCCATCGCCGATTATCCCGCCCGGTCGCTCGGGGCGGGAAGAGCCCGTTCGCATTCGCATACAGAATGGCGTCCGGATGGGCTCGTTCCAGGGCAGATCGCATCGTGCCAAGAAACTCGGCCAGAGAATCCGCGCGGAACGTCAGCCACTGCTGCCACAGTTTCTCATCCTCATCCACAGACACCGGCATTTCAGCGCCGAAGCGCTCTCTGAAAAGCGCCCGACAGGCTTTGCAGTAGCAGCCCTTTTGCATGAAGATCGGCCCATCCAGAAACACGCCATCAATATCGTAGGCCCCCAGATCCGCTACAATCTGCACGGCCACCTGGCGAAAACCGGTGTTGACACACAGAGCGGTCCCCGACCCGTAATGCATGACAAGGGGCTTGCCGTCGCACCCGCACTGGCTCCAATCCGCATACGCATCGGATCCCCAATGCACATTGAAGTAAGGGATGACCCGGATACCCTGTCGATGGGCAATCGGAAGATGCGCGCCCAGGTGATCCGGGAGTTTGTTGGGACAGATCGAGGTCGCAAAGAAAAGCGAGTCCGCATCAAATTCAGCCGACCGCGTGCCCATGGTATGCAGATGCTTGGTGTTGGCACGCATGGCCACCTGCTGCGCAATCTCCTCCTGGGAGCTCCCGATCCGCACCAATTGGCCGAAATCTTCGATCAGCTCGACAATTCTCATGGGACGTTCGAACCACTTTCTCTTCCCGACCCCGCTCTGCTCCTGTTCGCTCATCATCCGATTCCTTTCGCGCAGTTTCCATCCGCTCCCTGAAGTTTCACCCCACAGGCGATTCGGGATGCGTATTCCTCAGGCGCACCCGCCACGATGGCCCACCAACGGCTGAACGAGAGCAGGCAGATCGGTCATCTCCAGGAGCGTGGCCCCATCCTTCGCAAACGCATTCTCGATGCATCCCCCGGCAATGGCATCGTGGGGATGGCCATACGCACCCACATCCAGCATCATGCCGATCCGATGGCCAAAAGGCTCCGTGGTATAGGGCGTGACCGGCTTACCCTCCATGCACTCGGTCAGGCCCGTGCCGTGCATAGCCGAGTAGTTCATCAGCCGGTCCATGGGCACCCCCTCCAACTGCACCGAGGAGAAGTATTCCCGCGCAGCCCGGTCGATCTGCCCGGGGGCACCCCCGGTCTCAACCACCGATTGGAGTGCGGACCGGGCCCGGGCAAAGGCCGTTTCCAGGTGGGAGAGGAAGGTGGCCTGAAGCGCCGTGGGCTGGCCCAGGACAAACACTCTCCGGCACACGCCCTTGTATCCCGAAAGGCCCGGTGAGACCCCGATCTGAACCATCTCTCCGGCCTGCATGACGCGGTTGGAGGCCGCGCCGATGATCGTGCGGCAGCGCGGACCGGAATTCACAATCGTCTCAAACCCATAGGAGGTGGCACCCAGGGATTTCATAGCCCCGTCCCCCACTGCCGCAAGTTGGGTCTCCCGCATGTCCGGCCGTGCGACAGCGAGCATGGCGCGGGCGGCCGCGTTGGCGATCGCGTTGGCGTCGGCCATCAGCCCAAGTTCCGCGTGGGATTTCTCGTGGCGCAGTTCGTGCAGAACGTCGGAAGCATCCACATATTCCGCGGTGCTCCCAAGCGCCGATCTGATCGCGTCCCTGAGTGCCTCAGGAAAAAGATGGCCATCCGTCAACCATCCGATACGACCGATTTGCACACCTCCCGCCGCACGCACCAGAATGTCCCGTATCGACGAGAAGGACACATGCGCATAGTACTCATCCGGAATCTGGAACTCCTCGGCATAGGCCACCTCCGCGCCGCTCTCCAGAGCGGATTCCTGGGCCACCTCGCCGGCTTCGGGCCCTGCGATGATCACAGGCGCCCCCGTTTGGCCGATGGCGCCGCAAGCCCGTTCGATGGTGGGATTGTATCCGGTCAGATACATCCCATCCCCGGGCATCTCGCGATAGAAGTAGAAGAGGCCCAGATCCAGGTCCCGATCCCGCAGATGATGCTGGACCGCCTGCCAACGTTTGGCGTATTCCTCCGGGGGGATTGAGGCCGCAAGGTCGATTTTCGACCGGTAGCGCTCGACGATCTGGCAGAGGGTTACAAAGCTGTCCGAAAACATAATCCACTCCCTTACTCACAGTCCAGGAGCCTCTCGTCCAGGAGCACGGCTCCGACATAGTTGTAGGCCGGACACACCGATCGCGTCCAGGCGTGATTGGTCGCACGGGGCCAGCCCCCGAGCATGTTGGGATCCCTTGAGGTCCGGTCCTGCATCCCGTACATAAAGTCCAGGGCCTCTAGATACGCCCTCCGGTAGCGCGCCTCCCCGGTCCGTTGGTGGAAGTAGTGCGCCAGCTTCGCCACTTGCCCGCAGGTGGAGAGCATATCCTTCTCCGCACTGCGCGCATCCGCTTCCACACAACAAGGGTCCGGGGATCCATCCGCGTGATAATAGAAGTAAAGGTTTCCCGGACCGCTCTTCCGGGCGGCAAGGAGTCCGTCAAAGCTCCGTTTGGCTCCCTGGACAAAGGCCTCGTTCCCGCAGAATATCCCTGCCCAATAGAGCCCTTCGATCGCATAGATCATAAACTCTGCCACCTCAGGATCCTTGGGAGAGAGAAATCCATTGGGGCGCTGCTGCGAGAGGATCCAGCGGCCGTACTCGTCTGCCCATTCCCGATACTTTCCCTCGCCGGTCAGGCGGTACCAATAGGCATACGCCCATGCGGCCCGACTCGCGGGATAGATCTGCGGCGCATCGTCCCACTCGTTCTTCCGGGCATCAAACACCATGCGCACATGATGATCGGGTGAGGTGGCACGCCGGAGAAAGCCCGAGATCCGCTTGGCGCCCCCGAGAACCGCCGGGTCGCCCGTCCGCTCGTAAACCATCAGGAACGCCAGCAGCCCATCGCCGCAATCGAAGGTGTGGTAGCAATCCCCATAGAGTTCCGTTTGCGTCTCAGGGGAGTTGTTCAGCAGCATCCCCCCGTACGCCTGCGAGGCCCGATCGGCGCACATCAATTTGGGGATGCCCCAGTCCAGGATCATCCGCTCGGCCTGCGCCAACCAGCGCGTTTCCCCGGTGTATTGGTGATAGGGCAACAGCGCGTCATAGATCACCTGCCAGGCCAACTCCATGTAAGCGTAGTTCCATTTGCCCGTGCGGCTGTCGTACATATGGTAGAACCCGTGGTAGTCGGGATGGCCTTGATCCTGGATGTATGCCTGCCCGATAAACTCCATGGCCAGACGCACGGAGGCGCGATAGTCATTGACCATGTTCCTCCCCCAGGCCCAGAAGAACAGCCACGTCCCGCGGGCGGAGGATTACCTCCAGTCCCCTGTGGGCGGGACTCATCCGCGCTCTGTCGCACAGGTCCCTGGCGTCGCTCAGGATGGGCGACCGAATCACCACCGTCTGTTCGTGCGCCTCGTAGTTGAACAGAAAGACCAACCGGGCGCTCGGGCTTTCCAGCCTGCGCGCGGTCACACACCCATCGGTCTCCAGGATCACGTCGGGCGCTACTCCTGCCATCTGCACCAAATCCAACAGAAAATCGGCCGCAGCCGGGTCCTTTAAAAAAGCGGCGTATCCCGGGTAAGTGCCGATCAGAATGGCCTTGCCCTTCCCGACCGTGTTGCGCACGACAGCAGGCCGATCGTCCCTAAAGCGCCCGATCACCTCACCCGTGGTGGGCGAAAGCACCGTGCGGAAAGGAACGGGCCGGAAGGCATGGGCTCCGCAAATCAGGCGATCTGGTGTATCCTCCCCGACTCTTTCGACGTCCACCTGCCGGCATCCGAACAGTGTGGCCAGATCATGGCCGGGGATGGGCGCGTTGACCCAGGCATGGTCCTCCGAGCGCATGGCCGGCATCGCCTCACTGATCACGGTTCCGCCCTGCTCCACAAAGGTTCGCAATGCGTGGGCCCATCTCCCATCCAACACGATCGGGCTGGGAAGCACCATCACCTGATACTGCATGATCTTTTCGGGCTCGTGCGCGTGCACGAAATCCACGGGAATGTTGGCGCGCCAGAACAACCCATACATCCCCTGCAGCGCCATTTTATAAAGATGCCCTGAGGCGCGCGGATCCTCGATCTCTTCGATGCTGTCCGTCCCGTGCCACTCCAGGCGGGAGAGGATATCGCTGCGGGGGTCATACAGAATACCGACCTGAGCCTGCGGAACCTGCCCCTGGACAAAGGCCTGTTCGTTGTCCATGACCACGCGTCGGATGGCCTTGCTTTCCAGAGATTTTGGCGTGTCGTTTCCCTCATTGTCCACCAGTCCCATACCCAGGGACTCCTGTCCGAATCGCTCCGGACGATATTGCCAGTACATCAGTCCCTTGGCGCCATGGGCCACACACGTCCAGTCGTAAAATCTCAGATCTGCTGCGGGCAGGTGTCCCTGCTGCCAGTTGAGGGGATTCGGGTAGATCTCCATGATCCAGTAGTAGGGAGAAACGCTGCGGATCTCATCGCACTGCATGCCGATGTAGAAGTAGTCATGGAGGGCGTTTGGGTTCGTGAACGTGGCACCGAAATACGGCAGGGAGGATCCGAAAAAATCCACCCATCGGGCATTGAGCCAATCGTCACTGCTGTCATCCACCGCGTCCTGCACCACACTGGAGGCCCCCACGTGAACCATCACCGGCTTGCCGGTCGCATCGTGCTGCCGGTGCAGATCCGCCGCCCAGCGGACCCGGTCCTCCAGCGACCGCATGGCCCATTGGCGCCACAGATACATCTGCGTGAAATCCTGCGCATCCGTCGGAGGGGTGATGTCCTCCCAATCGCCAAACCGCTGATGGAGCGCACGGTTCAGGTGATCCAGATCGCCAAAGCGATCCCTGAGCCAGTTCCGAAAGTGCACGACGCTGTGCCCGCAGGCACATTCCCACAAAGGCCGGCTGCGGGGCTCGACCCACACGTCCCACATCAGCAGGGCAGGATGGGTTTGGTAACGCTTCACATAGGCCTCAATGAACCGCCCGCACTCCTGACGGGTGCCGGGATGGTCGAAACACGGCATCCACAATCCCACCGGCGCATTGGCCTGCACCCGGAGGGGTATGGGCGTGCCATCCGGGTGGATCCGATGACATCGGTGCTTGCGAAACAGCCAGGCAGGCGCCGCCTCCCACTGGAAATTGGGCACGAACTTCAGAGAGAATTGGGCACAGAGATCCAGGAGGCGGTCATGTTCGTCCCAAACAAACACCTCTTCTCTGGGATTCAGAGTCGCCCAGCCGGATTCGCTCTTGATCACATCGTACCCGAGCTCAGCTATGTGTCCCAGGTCGCGTTCCCAATCTTCCGGAAATGGGCTGGGGAAACGATAGTACTCCGGACCGTGATAGAACGTGTTCTTGAGTTGCGTCAGTGGATCCATGAAGAGCCTCCATTGGGGGCATACCCAATAGTGGGCATACTTCCCTGACCAAGACTATCTTTTGCCAGCCAAGCAAAGACGACGCCGGGCAGCCTGGCTCTCATCCGAAGTAAGAACGGAACAGCCCGCCGCTTTGCACGAGTTTACCCTTTTCTTCCCTGTTGGAACGGTCCTGTCCGAAAACGCGCACCTATGAGCCCTTCTTCGCAGGACCCATCGGCCCTATCTGCGGAGAGGGGAGTTGCGTTTCCTGCTTCCCCAGAAACCGGAGCGAGCACACGCTATTGAGGAGCATCGAATATAACGCCGAACAAACTTCCGGTCAAGCTAAAACTGGCCTTTTGAGCCATGTGAAAAAGAAGGGTTCGTATGATTGGTGAGAAATCATCGAAAAACAACGAATATGGCTGTTTGTCAAAGTATATCCGACTGATAGCCTCCACATAGGGCTTGCATTCTACCAGTAATATGCTTATTTTTGATTTCAGTAATTCGGATCTCCATTCCCCCTCTCATCGCCAGCCGAAACAATTCGATGAATCCTCCCTCGAACGAGCGGAAGACCCAATCTTCCAGGCCCGGTGCGTGCGGCCAATCTGACCCCACACAACAACCTGCGAACAAATGGAACCGACGCAGATCGGATCAAACGCTTCGTCGCTTCTCGCCAGAAGCGCCATCCGCCCAAGAGGGGAGAACGCGGTGTGGATGTCTGGGGGTCTTTCCCGGCGGTTCACCGTTCCGTCAGCTTCCAGGCAGGATCGGCAAAACGGTTTGTCGGACTGGGTTGTGCCTGATGGGAAACATGCACCTGAGACGGACGGATGGAAACCGCTCCCGCAATCCGAAGAACCTGCCGGCTTTTCCTGCAGGATGGATAAACGATCCATGCCCATTGCTTCCCATCGCAGTCTCAACATCTTAGCCGCTCTCGTCTGGATGATCGGGGGTATCTTGCTGCTTATCAAGGCGGGCAGCCTGCTGATCCATGCAGAGGCCCTGAAGCCTGCGGAGGCCTGGCCTTGGCTCGCCGCGGTTGCGGGCCTCTTTGTGGGCGGCCTGAGGGCAACATCCCTTTTCAGCAGAAGTTGCAGGAAAAATCTGGAGAGAATAGCTGCTCTGGACCGGCCCAGAATCTGGCAGTTCTTCAGGCCCGGGTTCTTTGTGGCCCTTGGGGTGATGGTCGGGTCTGGGATGACGCTCTCCAGGTTAGCGCACGACAACTATTCTTTCTTGATCGGCATGGGCTTCCTCAATCTTGGCATTGCCGTGGCGCTTCTGGGAAGCAGTCATGTCTTCTGGAAACAGAAGGCATTTGTCAAATAGCCTCTTCAGTTACCCAAAGCATGGTGCCTCTCCGGACGTTGTCCGGGAATCAAAGGATCAAGACATGAAGACGATGAGTCAGGGGTTAAGTTATCTGCTGCCGGTTTTGTATTTGATGGTCATCTACGTGTACTACACCATTTTTTCAGGGAGAAACAAACGTCTGGGAAAGAGAACGACTCCCTTTCTCATCCTCCTTGTGCTGCTGCATATGGCGGAGATTGCCAGCCGTCATATCCTGATTCAAGCCATGCCGTATTCCACTTCGCACGACGCCTTCTCTTTTCTGGCCTTTTCCATTCTGCTGATCTATATGGTCATTGAGCTCTCCCTGCGCAACCATGCCTCAGGGATATTCATACTGTGCTTTGCCTTTATTCCCGCACTCATCTCCACCATCAATGTGACCTGGGAACCGGAAACGAGCCCCCTCTTGACCAATCAAACCTTTGTCATCCATGCCTCGTTGTCCATCATCGGGTATACCGCGCTTTCGCTTTCTGCGATCTATTCGTTGATGTATATTATCCAGAATCGGAACCTGAAGAAACACCATCTGGGACGACTCTACCTGCAGCTTCCGCCACTCCACTATCTGGAAAAGATGAGCATGGGATCCGTGTTCATAGGAATTCTTGTATTGGGTATTGGCATTCTGCTGGGTCATTTCCAGGCGGACAAACTGTTGGGGGCGTTTTGGCCCCATGATGTGAAAGTCCTCGTCACCGATGTGATCTGGCTATCCTATCTGTTTGCGTTCCTATCGGCTCTGATGCTGAAATGGCGGGGAAAATGGATAGCCTACCTTTCTCTTTCAGGATTTTTGATCTTGATTTCAGCGGGACTACTCGTTATCTATCTCACGCAATCCTTTCACAACTTTAGTCAATAAAGATGGTTGCAATGAATAGAGACATCCCGATAGGCCTGATCGGCATCTCCCATAAAACAGCACCCGTTGAAATCCGGGAAAAGGTCGCGCTCAGCGAAGCGGAGCAGATCATCGCTTACAGGGAATTTGTCGACCATTTTGGCATCGATGGGTGCCTCATCCTGTCGACCTGCAATCGTACCGAAGTCTACCTTAGCGGCCGGTCTGTTTTGGAGGCATTGCCCAGGGTGCGATCCTGGCTGGATGACCATAAGAAGGCGCCCTATTTCAGTGACGTGGGAATGACCTATGAAAAGGTGGGCGTTGACGCCGTGCGCCATTTTTTCTGCCTGAGCGCAAGCCTCGATTCGCAGGTCATCGGCGAAGGGCAGATCACGGGGCAGATCAAGGACAGCTATACGCGTGCTTTGGAGGCGAAGGCTACCGACACGATGCTGAACAAACTGTTCAACTACGGCATTCAGGCGGGCAAGAAAGTGCGGAATGATACCTTTCTCTCCGATGGTGCCGTCTCCGTCAGTTACGCCGGTGTGAAACTGGCCCGCAAGATTTTTGACGACCTCAAAGACAAGGAAGTGCTGTTGATCGGAACGGGAGAAACCGCCGAACTGGCGGCCTTGCACTTCCAGGAGGAGGGAGTCCAGAAGCTGCATATTGCCAATCGGACCCTGGATAAGGCAACGCAGATGGCCGACCGATTTTCTGGGAAAGCGCATGGGCTCTCGGAAATCCAAACCGTTCTTGAACAAGTTGACATTGTCATCTCTGCCACGGCCAGCACCGATTATCTGATAACCGAAGCCATGATGGAGGCGGTCTGTAAGGCCAAACATCACCAGCCCATCTTCCTGATTGACCTGGCCATCCCGCGGGATATCGATCCTGAGATAGATTCCATTGACGGAGTCTATCTCTATAATCTAAACGATCTGCAGGACATCGTGCAGATGAATTTCCAGAAGCGCGAGCAGGAGATCCCGAAGGCCCTGAAGATTGTTGAGGAGCATGTGGGTGAATTTCAGAAATGGGCATCCACCCATTCCATGGTCTCTGTCATACAGCGGTTGAAGAACCATTTTGAGGAGGTGCGAAACAGAGAGCTGAAGCGATTGAGGAACCGGCTGCCCGGAGACGATCATCCTGAGATTGACTATTTGACGCAGAGCATCACCAACAAACTGCTGCATCAGCACATCAAATCATTGAAGAAAACCGTATCAGATCCGGAAAAGTATCAGCAGCACGTTGATTTCATTTCTGGTTTATATGAATTGGATATGGACAGATGAAGACGATTCGAATGGGAACACGAGGCAGCCAATTGGCGCTTTGGCAGGCCACCTATGTGGAGGGAATGCTCAAGAGGCAGGTCCCGGACATTTCATTGGAGCGGATCCTCATCAAAACGGAGGGGGATACAGATCAGCAGTCTTCCCTTCGTGTGATCGGCGGACAAGGGGTCTTCACCAAAGCGATCGAAAAGGCGCTGCTGGACGGGAAGATCGATCTGGCTGTCCATAGTCTCAAGGATCTGCCTTCGGTGATGGACCCCAGTCTGAAGCTGGGCGCTGTGCCCGAGCGGGGACCCGTGGAGGATGTTCTGGTCACCGCCGATGGCCGCTCATTTGCCGACCTGCCCATGGGGGCCAGAATTGCCACCGGCAGCATCCGCCGCAGATCCCAGCTGCTCCACATGAGAGCAGATCTTGAGATATGCGACCTGCGGGGAAATATCGATACCCGTCTGCGAAAGCTGGAGGAACAGGACCTGGATGCCATCATAATGGCCCGGGCTGCGCTGGTTCGCCTGAAGCTGGACGAGGTCCGCTACTATACGTTCGGGGCAGATGAGATGCTGCCCGCGGTCGGGCAGGGAGCAGTGGGCATTCAGATTCGGCGGGAAGACGCAGGGACCGAGGAAGTCGCCGCACGATTGTCTCATCTGGAAACGCTGTGGGCCGTGACCGCCGAGCGGGCCATGCTGCGCGAGCTGGACAGTGGATGTCAGTTTCCCGTGGGTGCCTTGGGAAGGATAACGAAACACAGGCTGCTGCTGGAGGGTTTTGTGGGCAGCGAAGACGGACAGACCGTCCTGCGGGAACAGGTGGAAGCGGATCCGGGAGAGGCGGAAGATGCGGGCCTGAAACTGGCCCATCGGTTAATGGACCGCGGCGCACTGGATCTCCTGAAGAGATGATCATGGGAAAACCCCTTGCCAATAGAACGATCGTCGTAACCCGGGACGCGCATCAGGCAGAGACGCTGGTGCAAGAAATCGCCCACCTGGGTGGCCGGGCCTTGGCCTTCCCCACCATCAAGATCAGCGAACCCGCGGATTGGGGCCCATGTGACCTGGCCATCGGAAGCGTCGCGCAGTATGACTGGGCGGTCTTTGCCAGCGTCAACAGCGTGCGCGGTTTCTTCGGGCGCGCCAGGCAGCTTGGCATATCTGAATTTGAGCCGCAGATTGCCGCAGTGGGAAAACGGACGGTCGCGGAGATTGAGCGGAACGGATTTCACGTAACCTTGACGCCCTCCGTATTCAGCGCAGCAGGATTGTTGGCGTCCTTCAGGGATTTTGATCTGCACGGACAGCGTATGTTGCTGCCCGCCTCCAGCATTGCGCGGGATGAATTACACCAGGGATTGGTGGGCCAGGGCGCGCGGGTGGACCGGGTGGTGGTGTATCAAATCCTGCCCAACGACAGCCTGGATACCAAAAAGATGGGGAGAGCGCTGAGAGAGGGACGTATCGACTGCCTCACTTTTTTCAGCCCCTCTGCCTTCCATAGTTTCTGCGCCCTGTTGGGTGAGGATATGCTGCACGCCATCAAATCGGAGAGGATCGCCATCGCAGCAATTGGGTCCACCACCGCCGAGGCAATTCGGACCCAGGGCCTGGATGTAGCTATCGTGCCCGAACAGAGTACGGAAGCCGGTTTGGTTACTGCCCTGTCAAAACACTATGGAGAAGACTAACGGGAAAGTGACATCTTCATGAGCACACCGCATCATCTGTATCTGGACGCCATCCGCAAAAGACCGGTGAAACGCACGCCCATCTGGATCATGCGCCAGGCAGGGCGCTATCTGCCCGAGTATCTGAAAATCAGGGAGCAACACGATTTTCTCTCCGTGTGCAAGACACCCGAACTGGCCACCGAGGTGACGTTACAGCCCATACGCCGATTCGGTTTCGATGCCGCTATCCTGTTCTCCGATATTCTGGTCATTCCCGAAGCCCTGGGA
>JAZDJA010000030.1:0-13755 GCA_043804415.1 Candidatus Latescibacterota bacterium
TGTTTCTCCTCGTCTAGGGAAAAGTATTCTATTTTCCCCTTGTGGGTCATATTTCACGGGATGGCACGGAGATCGAAGCACGGGAGAAACCCGTGTCCATCAAGGCGGTCGAGGAGGAGCCTGCTGCTCTGCCAAAACGTAAAAGGGGGCGTCCTCGAAAAGGGGAAGCACCGGTCCCCAAGGAGCTTACACGGATTGAGCGTCAAAAGACGATGAGCTTAGCAGAGATGCTCGCCGATTTGCCCCAAGTGTGTGATCGAGGCACGAAGACCAACAGCAAGGGATATAAGGAATCCTGGAACGGGTATAAGTTGCACATTGACGTGGCCGATGGTCAAATCCCGATCTCGTGTTTCTTGACCTCGGCCTCTTGCCATGACAGTCAGGTCGCCCTTCCTTTGGCCACGATGAGGGCCTCCAGAGTGACCAATCTCTATGACTTGATGGATTCGGCGTATGATTGCCAGCATATCGCTGATCACAGCATCAGCTTGGGGCACGTCCCCATTGTAGATCCGAATCGTCGCAACGGAGTGCCGAGAGAACTAGCTCCCGCACAGAGAACCCGGTATCAAGAACGTACGGCGGCAGAACGCGTCAATGGACGCCTTAAAGATGAATTTGGGGGACGCATGGTTCGGGTTCGTGGAGCCATCAAGGTTATGGCGCATCTGATGTTTGGCATTCTTGCACTGGCCGCCGACCAGATATGGCGCCTCGTGATGTAAAGCTAGCCCCCTTATTCTCCTTCACATGCTCCAGAAAAACATTCTTCTCATGGGGAGACCGGGGAGACCTATGCCCAAAATTGCATCTTTCTGAAGGAAATCCAACTCAGAAGGAGAACTCTGACCTCAGAGAGAGGCGTTGAAAGAAAAAAAACAAGCTCCGTGCTCAGCAGACCCGTTAACTACTCATCCCCCACAGTAGTTCTGCAAGAGGCTCATGACATATTGGATAATTGAGAGAAACTATTCAACCACTTGTTCCCGCCGCTTCGCGGCGGGAATCGCGGCGCTGAGTAAACTCCAGTGGCTCAGCGCCGCGATTAGCCGGCGGAGGCACTGCCGTTTCGACGATGGAGATCGTTCACCGTGTATAGCCTTCTGGTGTCGCACCAGTTCCACGACTGGGACGGAGGAGCCTTCCGATTCGATAAGAGCCGCTTCCTGGAGTACACGAGCGAACCCATCGAAGAACAGCTGCGGCCGCTGTCGATAGAAGCCATCGAATGCATTAGGTCGTGGCCCTGCGTGCTAATGGAAGAGGGGCGAGCCGAGGAAATCGTGCGCATCGCCCGCATCTCGGAACTTCGCGACCTTGGTAGGGAGATTCGGCTAACGGTCAATCTGTGTCCGAGCAAAGCCCCGATCCTGAATGACCACCTATGGCGGATCCGCGAAGAGCTGGACATCGAGCAATTCGAATTCAGCCGAAACCACTGGGCAGTAAAGGAGCGGGATCTACTCTCAGTTCTTCGCCACGCCGGCCACGAGTTCGACACCTCCGCGATCGGCCTCTTCGAATCAAAGCCGCTCCCTGCACCGGCTCGGGCATCTCTCATCAGTGCACGAAACTCGATCTCCGAATGGAGCCACACAAACATCGACGACCTGTTGCTGGAAGCGGGTGTCGCAGATCTCTCTGCAGGGCGCGATGTAGGGAGTCGCCGCGATCGAGCCAATGCGATCGTTCAGTTCGCAATGAAGAATCCGTCAGCGGTGACCGCCGAGAATTCGCTTTTCTCCGCGTATCTCGTTAGACGATCTCCCGCGACGGAGGGAGAAGTCGAAGAGGAGACCCCTCCGGCTCTGACTCAAGATGTTGCCCCCGCGACAGGCCCAGGCCCCGAGGCCGGCTCTGCCGACCGCTCGCCGAATCGCGTCTTCGTGGTGCACGGCCAAAACGACACCGCCCGCACCGCGGTCGTCTCCTTCCTTGAGAGCATAGGATTGGTGGGAATCGTCCTTCATGAACAACCCAACATGGGGCGCCATCTTCTCACCAAGTTCATCCAGGAAGCAGACCTGGTGACCTTCGCTGTAGTCCTAATGACCGCCGACGACCTAGGAAGCCTGAAGGGAGGGAAGCTTGCACCGCGGGCTCGCCAGAACGTGATTCTGGAGTTAGGCTATTTTCTGGCGCACCTCGGCCAGGCGAAGGTGTGCGCGCTGATTACGCCCGGCCTCGAAACGCCATCAGACTTCGACGGTATCGTTTACATCCGCATCGACGATGAGCAGCGATGGCAACAAGAGCTCAAACGCGAACTCTTGGCCGCGAGAATGCCCGTCGTCGAAGCTCCGAGTGGTGCGTCCGCCGACTAACAGCCGGTTGCAGCGGACGGTCCGTTGCGCGGCCCGCCGCTGAACCGGAACGTTACCCTCTCCCCAATCAGTCGGGTTTTCTCGCGCATAGGAGCCTGGCGCAAATCTCCAGCCACCACAACCCTATCATCATAGAGTTGGAGAGCTTCATCCCGCTCAGGTGAAGCCTCCACCGCATACTGTACCTGCCCTCCGAATGCTGCCAATTTGCACAAAAAAGCCGCCTTTCACACAAGCGGCTTTGCTTTTTCCGTATCCGAGATGGCAGGCCGAAACGCGCATCACCCCGGAGCAAGCACCCAAACCGCAGCACTGAACCGATTGGGCAGCGACACCGCCAGCCCTTCCTCCGTGAGTCGCTCACCGATCACCCATTCCGTCCTCTTCTCAGGTGCATCTTCCTCCGTAACCGCGTAGAGGGTGTCGGGATCCATGTCCCGCAGCCGAAAAACCCTCTCCCCGCAAGCATCGTCGAGCCGATATACAAACAAGAGGTGTTCCCGCTTTTCGGGATGGCACAACTGGATCGCGACCCAGCCGGTGTGATCCTCCTTCGGACGGCAGGGCGTCAACAGGTGCGCTGTGGAGCCCACAAGGAACTCCCGCCATTTCTTGTAGAATCCAATGTGATAAGCAAGCCGCTCCAGAGCTTCCGGGGGCAAGCCCGCCAGGTCGCCGCTGAGTCCGGGCATGCCCGGCAACGCCACGCGCGCCGCAAAATCAACCGTGGTGGTCTCCGATAGTTCCCACGTAGCGCCACAACCGGAAGGGGTGATCAGGCTCACCGGTGCTTCGCCCACGGGCAGCCCATACTGAGGAATACTCCGCCCGACTGAACGCAGAACCACCCACTTGGCAATCCGCCCCGGCGGCAATCGCAACAGGGCTGCCTGATAGATTCGCAACACATCCACGGGATTGACGTTGTCGCTCAGGAAGTGGCCGTCCACGTGCTGGAGGGAATTGAGGTCCAGGCGCATCCCGCCACTGGCGCAGCCCTCAAAGAAGACCTCCGGAAACCGCGCCCGAAGCGCATCGAGGAGCCTATACCAGTTCACATAGTAGTGGGAAAACTCCGAACCGCAGGGATCCTCTCCGAGCTCAAAGTTGAAGTCCACCTTCATCCAGGCCAGCTTGTAGGTTGCCACCAGCCGGGACATCTCTGAGAAGATGTATTCGTACGCGTGGGAATTGGCCAGGTCGGGATAAAAGCAGCCATTCGCGCCCGGCAGAAACCAGTCCGGGTGGGCTTGAACCGCCGGGACGGAGGCGAAATTCCGCTCCGGCTCCATCCACAGCCCAAAGCCCAATCCCTCCGCACGCACGGCATCGGCAAACTCGGCCATTTTCCCTTTGAAGGCCGCGTCGGGCTTTTCCCGCCAATCGCCGGTTTGCACCGACCAATTCCCCTCCCCCGCCCCATACCAGCCCGCATCCACGGTGAAGACCTCGCAGCCGATCTGCTTGGCCGCAACCAGCTGCTTTTTCAGGCGTGCGACCTCCAGCGCGTCAAAGGCGTCAAACCAGGTGTTATACATGATCGGCGCGGTCTTTTTGGCCGTGCCAAAAACCGTGTGCTGCAGATAGCGATGGAGATGGGGCGCCCCCCGCTCAGGCTGCCCTGAGGGCAGCGGCTGAATCAGGATCTCGGGCAGCTCGAAGGAGGCATTCGGAGACAGTTTCAGGTGCAAAGACTGGTCCGAGAGCCCGAGCTCCACCACGGCAAAGGGCAGCGAATCGCCGCCCACCTGGTACGCCGTGACTTTGACCACCCAGTTGCCGCGGGGAAGGATATGAAATGCAACGCCTGCTCCGCTCGCCTTCTCGCGCAACGCCATATACGGTGTGCCGCCTTGGGTGGTCCGCCCTCCTTCGGATCCGAGCACGATCCCGCCATGGTGCAGGTCCTGCCACACACCCTGATTTTCGTGGCACCACCTGCTGCTCTGGCTGTAAACCTCGTAGCGCCCCGGAGCAAAGGGGAACCGGGCCAGCGCCCGAAACACGGTCACGTCATCCCGCCCGGTATTTCTGAGGATGTCCCTGCGGCTCCAGATTCCGGTTTGGGCGAAAAACGTCCAGCGGCTGGAAAGAGCAATCCGCTCGTCTTTGTCCGACCACGAGAGCGAAACCGAGGTTTCATCGGATTCGCACTGCGTCCACGTCAATCCATCGGCCTCAAACCGGCCGATGCTCGTATCGAGCACCGCCAGCCCCCGCGCTCTGGGGGGACCCTGGTCCTGTCCGCCCAATCCACATGAAAACCCGCACAACAGGCGGAGCCAGACCCCTCCGTCACCATCTGCCGCAAAGGTGGTGGCTGCATTTTTCCGAGACACAAAATGGATCGATTGGCTGGGCATACGTTCCCCACGCAATACGGACAGAATGGAAAGTGACCTTCGGGTCTGGATGATTCGTCAGCCCAACAGAGGGTGGCAATGCGCTGTGGTGGCAAAATCATATTGGGGAGGGGCGGCCGTGCCATCCCCCCCAACGCGCAGGCAAGCCTGCGCACTCCATATAGGACCGAGACAGCCCAATCAACGAGCGGCTGGCGTGTCGAACTGGGCCACGATCTCCCGAAGCTGCGCCCGGCGTTCCGGCGAAAATGAGGGCGCCTCAAGCTTTGCATATTCCTTCGTTTTCTGGCGGGCCTGCTGGTAGGTATCTTTGGAACCTTCAGCCGCCCAGACGCCTCGCGGACCCCGCACGGATACGCGGGGCATCAGGTATTCCTTGGAGCGCAGCCAGCGCATCGTGTGATCGGACGTGAGATACCCCTCGCCCTGGGGGCCGATCTCCTCGATCAGATCCTGGGCGATGGTGTCGTCATTGACCGCGATCCCTTCGGCAATGCGTTTGGACATGGCCGAAATTTCCTCGTCCATGATCAACTGCTCGTGACTGCACGTCATCCCCGTGGCAAACATCCCGCAATTGACAATCAGATCGTGTCCCGAAGCCACCGAGGTGAACGTGCTGAACGTCTTCTCCCAGGCATTCTGCTCATCGTGGGCGTGGTTGTCGGAGTTGGGAGCCGTGGTGTGCGACGGCACTTTGTAGAATCGCGCCAGCTGAGCGCCCGCCACATGGCACAGACTGGTCTCGGTGGAACCGACCAATGCCGCGCCGGTGCGCATGTCGGTCGTGGTCCAGGAATTGGCGTAAAGCACTTTGGTGCCGGGCCGGAGCATCTGGGTCATCACCAGGCCGGAGAGGCATTCGGCATTGTTCACCGTAAGCAAGCCCGCGAGCGTAAACGGAGCGGAGACGCCCGCATTGGGTTCAGGCAGCACCGCAATGGGCACGCCCGTCCCCGACAAATCCATGATCGCATCGATCGCGCCCTGTTCCCAGAACAGCGGACTGGTCGGCGACAGCTGGCCGATGCCATAGGCTTGCGTCTTCAGATCTCCGGCAAAGGCCGCCTGAAGCATGGCCGCACACGACCGGGTGACCGCAGCACTTTCCGTGGAGAAAAACACCGGCTTGGTGCTGTTTTCAATCACGGCCGCAAGTCCATAGAGCAGCGTGGCCTTGGGATTGGGCACATCCTGCGGCATCACCGGAATGCCGATCATGTCGATGGCATCCAGTTCCTGACAGATCCGCGAGAAGAGCGCCACGTCGGCCACGGTGGAATTGCGCGTCTGGCCGGTATCGGTATCCACCCAGAACACGGCATTGTGCCCGGCCGCGATCTTGGAGTTTCCGTCCCCGAGCGTAAAGGCAAATGCCCCCTCGCGGTCAAAGACATCGAACTGGGACGGCATGTGCCCCAAGGCCTCCTCCACGGACGTGCGGGAGAAACGAACCGTCTGGGTGTCGCGGTGGACGTCCAGGCCCTGCTCCGAGAGAAACGTCAGCATGCGCGGACTCAGGATTTTGACGCCGCAGTTTTCGAGAATATCCAGACTCGCAGTGTGAATCGCCTGAATCTCCGAGTCGGACAACACGGTCAAAGTTGAAAGCTTCATGCTCCTCCTTTTTGCCGGGCTATTTGCCCAATAGATGATCTACAATCTTGAGTTCCAGCGTTTCGTAATCTCGACAGGCGATCAGCGCATCCATCTCGGAGACGTCGAGCCCACGCACCAACTCCAGCAGGCGCAGAAAGATCGTACGGCTGTTGGACAGGTGCCGGGTGGCACCCGCAGCTTTTTGCGTCCGCATGGCCTTGATGTCCAATCCGACCCATTCGCCGTTTTGGCCGTAGTCGTGCCGATCCAAAATCCGAACCTGATTGAAGGCTCTTCTCAGATCCACCGAGCCAAAGGATTTGTCCTCATCAAATTTCAGACCGTTCTGGTCGTTCAGGTGCACCGTGAAAAGCTTGCCAGTTGCCAGCGCAAACCCCATCTCATCGGAGGGGTCCAGCCCCGCCAGGATCGCGTGCGCACTTTCGATGTTGACCCCCACGCGTCCGGGATCGTCGGTCATCGCGGCGACAGCCAGCGCGTGTCCAGTGGTGGGGACATACGCCTGATCCATCGGTTCGTTCGGTTTGGGCTCGATGGCGATTCGGATGGACGGATCATAGGCCAGCATATCGTTGATGGCCGCCACCAGACGCTCGATTGCCACCTTGCTGTCCTTGGCTTCGCGGATATAGGTGCCTTCCCGGGCCAGCCAGAGCACGATGAGTTTTGTGTCCAGCGCCTGGGCGATGTCGATCGCCCGATGCGTTCGGTCTTGGGCATACTGGCGACAGGCGGCGTCATTGGAGGTATAGGCCCCGTCAATGGTGCGGGCATCCTCCCACAAACGCGGCGCCACAAATTCGGCTGTCAGCCCTTCGGCCTCCAACACCGCATGGAGCGTTTTGGCTTTCTGCACGATCTGCTCCGGGGTCAGGTCGTTCAGTTCGGGCACTGCGTCATCATCGTGAAACTGCACGCCCTCGAAACCAAGACTCTTATACATCTTAAGCTTCCTGCCAAACTCCACACTCTCCCGGACCTGAGGGCCAAATGGGTCGGCCCCTTCGTGAATGTTCCAGGGGCCAAAGGAAAAACGATAGGTGCCAGCCATGGCGTGCCTCTCTTCTCTTGATGGGTTGGTTTGATTATTGAGGGTAGTCCGCTTGATAGCGCAGGCAAGCTTGCGCAATCCATGATTCTTTTCACGACGCGCAGGCAAGCATGCGCACTCCAAAAACCCCGGCGCGAAAATGGAGATTCGCGGGGAATCCAGATATGGTTCTTATCGCGCGCATCCATACCACGAGTTCGTGTCTTTCGGTGTCCTTCAGTGTTCCATTGGGTTTGACTGGTGTCTCCTACTCCCAACCCCAGTCCATCCGTTTGGCGTATTCCTCGGAGATCGGGCGCAGTTTTCCGTATAGCGCTGCGGGATCCGCCTCCGGGGTGACGGTGATAATCGGGATCACCACCACATCGGGCGTCATCAGCTCCATGATTTCCCGAAAAGTGTCCACCGCCTCCTGCGGCTCGGAGGGAAATTCCCCCATGTAAACGAGGGCGCGTTTGCGGCAGTGCTGCTTGATGGCACCCAAATCGCATCGGCTATACCGGTAGCTCAGATCCAGCGATCGGGGCGCAGGCGTATGCGCCAGGTAGGACGCCAGGCAGGGATTCGGGCCGCAGTTGTGCAATCCCCCGCCGCCGTATTGTTCAAAGATCAGATTATGATAGGGCAAGGAGAAACGTTGATACAACGCAGGAGAGATGTTGGCGCTGATATCATCGGAAACGTGGCCCTTTTGGCCTTCGGGGAACCAGGTATCGGGGAAATCGGTGGTGGTGATCGCCTCCTCGCCGCCCGCCGCTTTCAGCTGCAGCGCCATCGTGGAGAGGAAAAGCGTCTGGATCTTCCCGAGCAGACACGCCAGCGCTTCGGGGTTTTCATACATCGCCAGGTAGAGGGCCTCTCCGCCCAAGAGATCGTTGGCGACATTGAGCCCGCCCGCCATATCCAGAAGCGATACGCTGATCACCCCCTCCCCGGCTGCGGCAAAACGTCCGACCCGCCGGGTCCCTTCGCCCAGCTGTCCCGCATCCGGCAAAGGCACGGGCAGGCTGTAGGCCGCTTCCAAATCGGAGAGCAGCGGGGTTTTGATCCCGCACGTCTGATCGGGTGTATCCCCCCAGAAGAGTTCGGCGCCAAAGGCCGTAGCCAGGCACGAACAGCCCACGTCCGGACGAATCGCCGGGATGGTGTCGCCTTCCGGGACGGACTGCCACGTCAGGCCCGCATTCCGGAGCGCGACCTCCAGCTGTTTATCCGCATCCTGAAGCTGATCGCGAATGGGCCAGGCCGCGTGGGGATCGGTTACCGTGATCAGCAGGGGAATGTGATTCACCGGCTTTCCGGCCCAGAGATCGCGGATGTGCTGTTTGCGGCGTCCGATCTCGTCGCGGTCAAAATCGTACTTTTTGAGTGTTGTGCGGTCCAAGTGGGTTCCCTTAAGGACAAGGCAATTGAACACCGAAGAACACCGAAAGAGCACCGAGAAAGGCAAAAACCTTTTTGAGAAGGAGGGGTGTGGTCCAGTCTGTTTCGATGTATTTCAGTGTCCTTCCGTGTTCAATGGTTTTTTTTGGGGGGGGCAATACACGCATGCATCGGATCAAGCATCATGCGGTTCGGGTGTGGTTCCCCTGAAGACAAGGCAATTGAACACCGAAGAACACCGAAAAAGACAAGACCCTCTTTGACAAGGAGGGGTGTGGTCCAGTCTGTTTCGGTGTATTTCAGTGTCCTTCAGTGTTCAATGGGTTTGGGGGGGGCAATACACGCATGCATCGGATCAAGCATCATGCGGTTCGGGTGTGGTTCCCCTGAAGACAAAGCAATTGAACACCGAAGAACACCGAAAAGGCGATACCCTCTTTGAAAAGGAGGGGTGTGTCTCGGTTCCTTCGGTGTATTTCAGTGTCCTTCAGTGTTCAATGGGTTTTCTTGGGGGTGGGCAATGGG
The DNA here is from genome assembly GCA_043804415.1 of Candidatus Latescibacterota bacterium. Lineage (GTDB taxonomy): Bacteria > Latescibacterota > 4484-107 > 4484-107 > 4484-107 > 4484-107. Next base: position 9,270 of record JAZDJA010000030.1, read on the forward strand.
TCTGGGGGTTCGACCCATCCTTACCCCAGATAGCGCAAGGTCTCCCGGAGTGATTCTTCATCATCCCCGGAGGGCATATACTCCAGACCGAAAATACCGGTGTATCCCATCTCTTCGATGGCGGCCATTACAGAAGGATAGTGGACCTCCCCGCTTGTCACCTCGTGCCGGCCGGGTACGCCCGCAGCATGAAAATGACCGATCACATCGATGTTGCGCTCGATATGATGGATCAGGTTGCCCTCCATGATCTGCATGTGATAGCAGTCGAAAAGGAGCTTCATCCGATCGGAGGCAAGCTCCCGGCATATCTGAGCGCCCTTGTCGCTGCCCGACAGCCAGTACCCCGCATGGTCGCAGGTCGTGTTCAAAGGCTCCAGCAAGAGGGTGATGCCCGCAGATTCCGCCATTTCAAGCGTCGGTTTCAGCCCTTCCAGCACCGACTGCATCATCTGGTCGTCGCTTGCGCCCGGCACGTCGTTTCCGGTGCACACAATGGTGGCGGGAATCCCGGCTCTCTGGGTAAAATCGAGCGTCATCCGGGCACGCTCGAGCCACTGGCCCCGGTTGGCCGGATTGGTCAGTCCCCCACCCACGGAACCATCCGGCGCGCCTATGACCGTGTTGGTGATCCGGACGCCGTTCTCCTGAGCGATCCGCGCCAACTCCTCCGGTTTCCCAGTAAAGCTGCCATCCACGAACCACATCTCCACATTGCCAAAACCCAGCTGGCCCGCTTTTCGGATCCGCTCCTCGAACGGTAACGCCGCCAACGCCATCTCAATACACAAGCCGAGTTCCATTTTGGCCGCTTCCTTCCTCTGGTGAGTCGTGAGTAGTGAGTGGTGAGAAAATCCCCGTTTTACGCTTCATGTGCGAAAATGAAATGCCAAGGGGAACCGGAGTCACCCGTCTATTTGAGCAAGGTCCGCAACACCTTGTTGATTCCCTCTGCGATGGCCGTGCAATCCGCTTCGGAGTAATGGGTATCGATGTCCACCAGAATCGCCCGCGACAGCAAATCGAGGGTGCGGGGACAAAGATCGCGGGCGTATTTCGGCACCTCACCTTCGGCCACCGCGCTCCAGGGCAGTCCGTCTGAGGCCACCGTTTTCTTTTCCAGGATATGCTCCCAGTAAGAGTACACATGCCAATCCCTGATCTTGGAGTCGTAGATGCCGCCGGCCGGGACGCCCTCCGCCTGCATCGAACTGAGTGCGCGGCGCGTGGTCTCCGCATCCGGCAGGAACAGCGCCAGGCAGATTCCCGTGTCCCCCGCTGCATCGGTCAGTCGGCGGAAGCTCAGGCCCTGGAAGGGCTCGATGGCGTCCTTGATCTGCTTTTTGGCCCCACGGTAACCAGCAAGCAGTTCCTCCGCCTTGCGAATCTGAGCCACTGCCACGGCACCCTCCAGTTCGCTCATGCGGTAGTTCTCGCCGCAGAACAGCTCCCCCTCCCGTCTTTCCCCGGCAAAACGATCGGGCCGCCAGCAGGCTGCGGTATCATGCCAGCTCTGCGCCCGCGTGTAAAGCCACTCGTCGTCGGTGGTGACAAATCCCCCTTCCCCGCTGACGATGACCTTGTAGTAGTCGAAACTGAAACACCCCATCGTGCCGATGCTTCCGAGCCGCTTCCCGCCAAAAGAGCCGCCGCCGGCCTGCGCCACGTCCTCCACAACCGGAATCCCTTTTCGCTGGGACAGGTCCATCAGGGCATCCATCTGAGCGGGCGCGCCCCGCATGTGAACCGGAACGATGGCTTTGGTGCGCTTAGTGATCGCCCGCTCCACCGCATCCGGATCCAGGCACAGGGTGTCATCCACCTCCACGATGACGGGGATGGCATTGGAGGCGACCACCGTGGCGGAGGTCGCAAAGAAGGTATAGGCCGGCACGATCACCTCATCGCCAGCTCCGACACCAAGCGCCCGGTAGCTGGCCACCAAGGCCGAGGTGCAGGAATTGACCGCAAGCGCGTATCTTACGCCGATCAGATCCCGCATCGATTCCTCTGCTTTGGCCACCTTGCTGGGTTTCGGATTGTAGTATCGGAAGAGATGAGGACCCTTCAGGCCAGTCTCGCTCTTGATGATCTCTCGGATCCGGTCCCGATTCTCCGGGGAGAATTCCCACATTTCCACAATCTCCAGCAGTTCTTCCGCGCCGATCTTGGTCGGAAACGGCCCCAGCTCCGCGACCGCTTTCGGCCCGCCCTCTGCCGCCAATTTTTCCGTGCTCATGCTCGATCTCCTTATGTAAACTCAGTATCTGGGCGGATCCATCACCGTGATCTGCGTGAGAGCCCGCTTCCCCAGATTGACGAGCCGGTGTCCAGATCCGGCCTTGATATAAAACGCATCTCCCCTTTTCAGCGTCCATGCTCCCGCGGCTTCTATTTCCAGCCGGGCCGGGCCGCCGGAAAGCACCACGCCCCCAATATCACAGTCGTGCACCTCCCACTCGGCCTCCGTTTCCGTGGGAGCAATCGTTTCATGCACCATCTCAAACTTCATATCCGGGCGCTTGGGAATCAAGAAAACATAGGCCCTGTGCGCATCGGAAACGCTGTGCATTTCTCCAGAAACAAACACCGGGTTCTCCGGCTCCCTCTCCGAGCCAAAAAAACTGGCAAAATCGGTGCCCAAGGCTTTCAGCACCTTGTGCAGCGTTGCCAGCGTGGGACTGGTGCCGCCCTTTTCAATGGCCGTCAGAGAGGCGGGAGAAATGTTCGCCATCCTGCTGAGCGCGCGCAGCCCAATATTCGCCTCGGTCCGGAGACGGCGAATGCTTTGGCCAAGTTTTTTCGGATCCATATTCTCATCGTTTCGTGGCGAAGTGTGCATTATTCCAAACAGCGCGTTATCATCAATAATAACATGCGGCCCCAGAATTGTCAAGGTTTTTCTGGGCCTGATTCCACGAAAAGGTGCTGGATATTTCGACCGGAAATCCGAATATCCAACGCCGAAGAACACGGAAAACAAGCCAGATCCAGGGCGTCCTCGGTGTTTTCGTGTGTTTCAGTGTTCTTCAGTGTTCGATGGGTTCGATTCCCTCTTGTCCTGCATGATGTGTGGGGTTGGGATTTCACCCCCGGACTTCGACCCGGCGGGGGATCGCGTTGCCCAATCCGCCCTAACTCCGCACCGCATCAAAAAGGGCTTTGATGTTCTCGGGAGGAATATCCGGCAGGATGGCCTCGTGACTCGGTGAGATAATCAGCCCCGTGGGAAATAGCTTCTTCAACTCGTGTATTTTGCGTCGGATCTGATCGGGCGTGCCGTTCACCAACAATTGCTGAGCGTCCACCCCACCACAAAAGGAAACCCGATCTCCGAAATCCCTCTGCAGCCGCGCTGCCTCCATGTTTTTTGCGAGCGCCTGAATCGGATGAATCGCATCCACGCCCAGTTCGATCAGATCCGGGAGGAGGTCGTAAATCGAACCGCAGGCATGATAGATCACCTTCAGGCCATACCGCTTTGCCTGGTCAATGAGTTTCCGGGCGCCCGGCCAGACGTGGGCCCGAATGAGGTCCGGGGAGAGCATCAGCGCTGTTTGACTCCCGAAATCGTTCCCGATGAGCACGGCGTCCAGCTTGCCTTGGGCCGCACGATAGAAGATCTCGTTCGCCTGAAGATAAAAATCCGTGATACGGTCTATGACGGCCCGGAACATGTCGGGATGCGTGATCATAGTCACCAGCGCAGTCTCCATACCGAAGGCGGCGCATGCATCCTGGAAATGCGCGGACCACACCATACCCAAAAGTGCATACTCCTCGGACGCGTCTGCCACGGCTTTGAGACATGCCTCAGGATCGACATGCCGGGCAGGATCGGGCCAGGGAAACTCCTCCACGCGGGAAGGATCGGTGTACTCCTCAAAGAAGCCGGGAGCCGTCAGGGGCCGTTCTTTCTCCCCGTGCCCGGGCATTTTGGCAAAGTCAAACGCCGCATAGATGGCATCGCTTGTGGGCGAATGATAGGGAAGCTCCACCGGATACACGTCATCATCGAGTTGGACCTTCAGCGCATCCACACTGTCTACGCCGAAGTAATCGAACAGCCCGTTGTGCGCATCCGGCACGGGCAGGCCCAGCCAGCTCGCGGGCCGATCCACCGGTCTGCGTTCGATGGTGGCGTAAAATCGTTCTCTGTGCGTCACAGAAACAGCCTCCCTTCTCCAGCCGCTTTCGCGCCAAGCCCGGGCGCACGGAGAGTGATCGCGGTCAGATCGCCCGCGAAAAAGCAATGGGGCAAACGACCCCATGTCTCACAACGCGCCATCGGCTGCCACTCATTGGGGGCAAAGCACAGGAATCTGCCATCCTGCACGACGCATCGCCCCCTACCCAGTAAACACCCAAAGACACCGAAACACTGAGATCAGCTGTCTCAGTGTCTTTCGGTGATTCTCCCAAGTGCGACAGCACGATTTGAGATCAAACCACTGGAGCCCAAATCACCATTCCCCATTCACCATCC
>JAZDJA010000031.1:0-60216 GCA_043804415.1 Candidatus Latescibacterota bacterium
ACAAGTGAAATCACGTTACAGAAGGCCATACACGGATATATCAGGGATTGGAACAAACATCCTGTGCCCTTCAGATGGGTCAAAACATCCGAAGAGGTCCTACGTCATTATGATATAGCCAATTCAGGGACTGACCACTAGAAGGCTATCTAAACCAGCAGGGACTCAGTCCGGCTATTCGATAACGGGGTACGTGAAGTATAAGGACAAGGACAACGACAACAATCTTGTCCCACTGAAAGTCGTGTCTGTAAGACTTTGTAATTTTGTGGGCCAATCTGTAAATGGGGCCACAACCGACCAAAATGGATACTACAGTATGAGTGGTTCCCAGTCACTGGGCGAATATAACCTGTTCTATGTAGTGGTTTTGGCGGAGAACGAGGCTGCCAAGATGATAGATGCTGATGTAATATTCAGCGACGTCAAATATCTCCAATACCGATTGTTTGCTGGCTATGAGTTGAATGGGGGCGAAGCGATCAACTTCTACAACCCTCATCCAGAGAGGTCCCGCATTCTTGAGACGATCCAGCATGCCAGGAACTGGTGCTTGGGGAAATTGAACTGGACTCGAAGCAAGGTCGATGCACGATATTACTCCAGTTCTGGAACGAGTGGTTTCATGTCGTTCCCAGAATATATCAAAATCTACGACGATGACGTTTGGGGGGAGGCAGATGGAAGAGAGACACAGGCTCATGAATATGGACACGCCGTGCACTACCAGGTATCCGGAAACTCTTTGCCGTCTGGATCGGGACCTGACCCTCACGAATATCGGTCTGTGTCTAGTGGGGGCTTTGCTCTAAGAGAGGGATGGGCTGAGTTTTTCGCTGCCGCCATTCTTCTCGATAGATTTGGCATCGTGATTGGATTCGGCCGTGCCTATGATCTTGAGGATAACCCAAATCAGGAGCACCCTTGGCCTTATTGGCAGGGCGGGGGGACCAACACCAACGGTGAGATCGTAGAGGGGGCGGTAGCCAGCGTTCTGTGGGACATTTACGATTCTCCTTCCACTCCGGATGGCCTCTCGGGAGACGATGATCCGGTAAGTGGGCGACTTACCGATATGTGGGAGGTCTTAAAGGACGGGAAACTCGCAAGTTCGGCTCAGAGTTGGCACGTAAACGACATTAGGGAATTCAAGTACATCTGGGATGATGAAGACCCTCCCGGTAGTGTTTACATATTTCAACATGCACCTGGTTCCCCCTCTATTGACGCAACATACGATTATGACCTGTTCGGTAAAATTCACGTGCCCGAGCTTTATTCAACGATTCAAGCGGGTATAGATGCGGCACACTCTGGGGATATGGTTCTTGTGGCCTCAGGCACTTACACTGAACAAACCTCGATGAAAACCGATGTGGATGTTTTCGGTCCCGCAAGTGGCACCGCGACGATTCAGTATTCCGGGGGAACCGCAGTTACCTTCAACAATGCCAATGCCCGATTAAGCGGGTTCACTTTGAAGGGGTTCAACGCGGTTAATATCCAAACCGGCTCTTCTTCTGCGGAGATAGACCACAACACCGTCACGGACAGCTATGTGGGCATCAACGTGAGTGGTTGCAATCCTACCTTCCACCACAACACGATATCCGAAAACGGAACGGAGTTTGGTGGAGGAGGCGTCTATGCGGGGTATTCGGCGGATCCGGTGATGTACAATGGGTACAACAACATTGAGGACAATGGAGGATATGGCATCGGCTGTTACAGCTCCTCAGAACCCCAGTTAGGATCAGGGGGCAATCAGGGGTTAAACAACTTCACCGGGAATTTCACTTACAACCTGACGGCTAATGCCAACTGCGATATGATCTATGCGGAGAACAACTGGTGGGGCACCTCTGTGGAGAGTTCGATCCGGGCCAAGCTCAATCATGGTCAGGGGTTGAACTACATAGACTACGACCCGTGGAGAACCGGTGCAGCCAAGATGGTCCCGCTTGCCGGAGATCCTCGAGCAGGGGCGGCTCGGGCGGAGAACCGTCTGGGACGGGAGCTACTGATGGAGGGGAAGCCGGAAGAGGCCATCAGGTACTTCAAGGGAGTGATTGCGGAGTATGGAGACACGGAAGTGGCTCCGTTTGCTCTGGATCATCTGGTAGGAGCTTATGAGACGATGGAGGACAAGACCGATCTGCTTCCCTACCTCGAAGCCGTGGCGCAGGGACCTGCTCGCTCCGAGCTAAGAGGGTTGGCCTCCGAGTTTATCGTGCGGGTTTTGGTGTCGGAAGGAGCGTATGCTCAAGGCATAGCTCAGGCTCAGGAGGTCGTGAAGGTCTATCCCGACCGGGAGCGGAATGAGTGGGTGTGGTTTCAGATCGGGTTGATCTACGAGTTGCTGGGCGAGACGGAAAAGGAGGCGGAGGCGTTTCGGACGTTCCTGTCCCGCTATCCTGTGAATCTCCAAAGCCGACCGAACGATCTTTTGCCGAGTTTGGCGAGAATTCAGTTGGGGTTGGATCCTTGGGGGATGGAGGAGAAAGAGGAGAAAATACGTTTGTCGAAGACCGCCGCCCTCTTCCAGAGTTACCCCAATCCCTTCAATGCGGAGACGGTCCTTGGGTTCACGTTGCCCCAAGCCACCTCCGTGAGCTTGATAGTCTACGATGTGCTGGGACAGCGCGTCAGGACGTTGGCCGATGGGGAGATGACTTCGGGGGTGCATCGGGTCCGTTGGGACGGCAAAGATGAGCAACGCCGTGAAGTCTCCAGCGGAGTTTACCTTTCTCAACTGAAGGCAGAGGGCGGGAAGTTGGATCTAGTGAGGAAGATGATTTTGCTTCGCTGATGCGCAGCCGTGCGGAGTAATCCAAGAAGAGCCGCTCTCGGTTTAGGCTGAGGGCGGCTTTTTATTTCTTTTGGAAGTGGGATAGAACTCCGATTCGCCCATTTCTTGGAAGAAGAAGCACCATGCTATCCCTGTGAAACATCGACTTGCATGTTTTGATGGAACAGATCATCGAGCGTGGCTGGGGCACGCCGATCCCGCACTGTTGGCGGGGCGGAGCGCGGCATCCGCATTCTACGTGAGAGAAACCATCGGAAATGAACGAGGCGTGATCACCGCACTGTGCGGCGGGCCGTTTTTCATCGTGCTGATGCGGAACCGATTGAAGGGGTCTCAATAGGCGATGTGAGCCTCCCGCAGGTTTCCCCGCGAATCCCCGGCGTAAGATTCAGGCGAAGACACGGCCAAGCGATTGCCAACCTGCGGGAGGTTTTTGTAGTGAGCAATGAGAAAGAAACGCGCGTGCGAAAAACCCCATGCCAGCCGGTGCGCCCAAACCCCATCGCCGCAACATCCCGCCTTCGGATGGGAGTCGGTTCGAGAACAAGCATCCCGCGTTTTTCGGCGCGCGGCATCGAACCTGAAAACGAAGCGTGTTGGAACGTTTCTAGCGGCTTGTATCTGATTCGTCTGAGCGGGGATCACGTGGGCGTGTGCACGAGGAAGACCATGCTGCTCCGGTGACCTTTCATCGTGCGGAGAGTTTTGGGAAAAAGCCGCATCTGGATAAGCTGAGGCAATGGACGTAAATATTCGGTAGGTCTGAAGACAAAGTACTTGACAAATCCACCGGAATGTGTTATGCTGAAGCAGCTTTTCTGCAGAGCACGATATTTCCAGAGTGAAACCACTTTCTCTTCGACGAGTGACCGCGCGTTTTGTCGCTGGTCCTAAGGATAAAAAGGAGGGGAAACAGCAATGGATATTCGTTTCAGGTGCTTTCTCATTATTGGAGTACTTTTTGTGTTCCTGAGTTGTGATGGGGAAAAATCTCTGGAATCAAGGGGAAAGAATGCAGACGCAAATGATAATTTTGCGATCTACATTGCAGGTGATAGCAGGCTTGATGTGGACACTCACGATGAGGATGGGACCCTGGTGGATGAACTCAACCTTTCACAGCCCGCATTCTTATCTACTTCAGATATAACGAGTTATAGCTGGAGTAACCAGTGTATAGCCTATCCTGACTCCGTTTGGGAGCGGCTAAAAACATGGGGCCATTTGATAGATAAGTTATTTGTCGTGACTGTGGGAGATGAACGCATCTATTGGGGGATGTTTAAGGACGCTCTTTCTTCAAGTAGCTGCCAAAACCCGGTTATCCATTTATGGCCTCGGCACCCTGATGGAAGAAATACCACCCCGCCCACGCTCTGGATCGCACGTACCTTCCCAGGCTATGCGGGAGACCCGGATGATCCGGATCTCAGAATGGATCCTCGGATCTATGACGCTTTGGAGAAGGTGGGCGTCCTTATTCCATGATGGGTTGCAGGTCAATTGATCATGGAGTGATTTCGAGCAGAAGGCCAAGCTCGTGGGGAAAGCTCAAATCATCGCATCGGTAGGTGATGCGGTTTTCTCAACCGTCTCTGGATCAAGAAAGGAAGGTGTGCCATGAGAGGAATCATCTTGGCGATAGGTGTGTTCTCATTGTGTGTATTGGCCGGGGGCGTGTATGCCCAGGGCACTGGGCCGGATCTCTACATCCCTTACGTCGACCCAACGCGTATTGCGATCGACGGGCTGGGAACGGATTGGGAGGACCCTGCGGTGTACCCTCAGGACTACAGGCTCTCATTCGCGGATACTCCCGAATACTTCGGGATCGTGACGGGTTCCGAGCTTTCCGGGCCGGAGGACTTTTCCGCCATCCTCTACCTCGGATGGAGTACCGATAATAGGCTCTACGGGTACTGCCGGGTGACCGACGACGTCCTGCAGGTCGGTGTTTCCACCAACGGAGCTTGCTGGGGGGAGGACACCTTGGAGATTATGACGGATGCCGACAACAGTGGTGGGGACTTCAGGGGAGACGACTTACAGGCTAAGTACGCCCAGCAGTTCGGCGTACGCCAGAAGCTGGGTGTTCCCATGGGACCCGGTGGGAATGAGGACGATACCGTGTGCCACATCTGGGCTGAGGACGGGGCTAAGTGGATAACGGCCCCGGAGTTTTTTTACGCCGTGGTTGACTATCCCGCCGGCACGTCGGCTGTGTCCTATGCTTACGAGTTCAAACTGGCTCTCTGGGACGAGGTCGGGCTTTCCGTCGGGGAGTCCAGGATGCACGACGCTATGCCAACCTACGAGGCCGGAGTGCCTATAGGTTTGGCCATCTGGTGGGACGATTGCGATGCGGAGTTGAACAGCAGGGATAGCCAGATCGGAACTGTGGGTCCCGAATACCTCACAGAAGTCTGGTATAAAGCCGATTACTTGAACGATGCCTACCTTGTGGACAACCCGCTTTATGATGTAATTGTGGCGGTGGCGCCCACATCCTGGGGTGCGGTGAAGGAGAGTCTCAGATAAGGCGATGTTTGGGCGGGAATCTGAAAGAGCAAAACCATCCGAGCCCTCTCAACCCGATCACTACCATTCGATGTGCTTTTCTTCCTTCTTCTCGTTCCCACGCTCCGCGTCGTCAGGGATTTCAAGCGCCAAGAAGTCGCTGCAGAATTCGTGAAGATCATCGGTCCCATTTCTTGACGCGCTCAAACGTCAACTGGCTGCCCATTTTTCGCGCGCCCACCCGTCGCCCAAATCATGCTCGACTCCCGGCTATTCTTGCCTGTAACCATCGGTTTGGGATTTGTGGGTACGTGAATGATCCGACGCATTGGCCGTATTCGAGCCCGAGGGACTCTCTGGGACAATCGGGGCTATTGGAGGTGAGTTTGGCTTGGTGACGCGGAGCGTCGAGAGGTGCGTTCCCACGCAGAGCGTGGGAACGAGAAGGAACGATGCCTACCTTGTGGACAACCCGCTTTATGATGTAATTGTGGCGGTGGCGCCCACGTCCTGGGGTGCGGTGAAGGAGAGTCTCAAGTAAGGGCAAACTCGTGGGGCAAGATCAAGTCATCGCATCAGTAGGTGATATGATTTTCTCAACCGTCTCTGGGTCAAGAAACGGAGGTGTACCATGAGAGGAATTATCTTGGCAGTAGGTGTGTTGGTGTCGTGTGTATTGGCCGAAGTCGTGTATGCCCAGGGCACTTGGCCGGATATTCTCATCCCTTACGTCGACCCAACGTTCATCACCATTGATGGGTTGGGTACGGATTGGGAGGACCCTGCGGTGTACCCTCAGAAGTATAGGCTCTCATCCGCGGATGATCCCGATTACTTCTCGTTTAGGGCAGGTGACTTGCCTTCCGGACCAGAGGATTTTTCCGCTGTCCTGTACCTCGGATGGAGCACCGATAATATGCTCTATGTATACAGCCAGGTGACCGACGATGTCCTAAAGGGAACTGGCATTCGTAATGGATCTAGCTGGGGACAGGAAACCATCCAAATTATGACGGATGCCGACAACATCGGCGGGCCATATAGGGAGGGTGGCCTGGAAGCTGAGCACGCCCAGCAGTTCGGCGTACGGCTTAGGCAGGGCGTTCCCATGGGACCCGGTGGGAATGAGGACGATACCGTGTGCCACATCTTGGCTGAGGACGGGGCTAAGTGGATAACGGGTCCGGACTTTTTCTACGCCGTGGTTGACTATCCAGCCAACACGACGGCTGTAACCTACGCCTATGAGTTCAAGCTGGCTCTTTGGGACGAAGTCGGGCTTTCTGTTGATGAGTCCCAGCGACACGACGCTTTTGCATCTTTTCTCGCCGATACGCCCATAGGTTTGGCCATCGTGTGGAACGATTGTGATATGGTGCCGGGCAACATGGATTCCAAAATCGGGACTATGAGTCCGGATGGATACGACTTCTGGAACAATGCCGATGCCTTCAACGATGCTTACCTCGTGGGGAGCCCGTATGCTCTTATTGATGCGGTGGCGCCATCTTCCTGGGGTGCGGTGAAGGCGAGTCTCAGGTAAGGCGATGTTTGGGCGGGAATCTGAAAGAGCAAAACCGTCCGAGCCCTTTCAACCCGATCACTACCATTCGATGTCCCTTTCTTCCTTCTTCTCGTTCCCACGCTCCGCGTGGGAACGCCTCCTCAACGCGCTACGTCATCGAGCCTCGACCCATTGAAACCCTGTGTGGTGAATACCGACCTCCTGAGACGGACGGCGTCCGGATTGGCGCGGAGTCACAGAATCCCGAGCCAAATCCCCAACAAGAGGGAAATTCCTATAGGATGAACCCATGAAGAAAGCCGCCTGTGCTTGTGCAGAGACGGCTTTTTTATCCCAAAAATACCCTTCATCCTTCTTGTCGAAGGTGCTCAAAACACCGAGGAGACCATACGTCCCTCCTCGTGAGCCAAAACCTCGCCCCCTCCTCACAGCCGCAGTCGACCCTCCACGTGTTCCACATACAGCCGTTCCACCTTCGCCTGATCCCACACCTCGATCCGGGAGATCAGCGCAATGCCCCGGCTCAATTCCTCCGCCATCGCCCGGATGTACGCGGGATAGCTCTTCGCGTCGTAGGTGATCAGCCCTTCCGCAAGCCGGGCGTATTCCTCCTCGAGCACCACCAGCACCCCGAGCGCGGGAGAGATGGATTGCAGCGTCATGATGCAATCCACCATCTCCTTCTTGGTCTCAAAGGACAGAATCTCAAAGGCCGCCACGGGCACCATCTCTTGGGCATACCGCTTACTCCGCCCATCCAGCCACACCGCATCGCCCATGGCATGTTTTTTGAAGCTGCGCCGGGATCGGTATCCCAGGGCCTCTCCGATGGCCAGCAGTTTCCGTTGAATCTCCCGGTGCACCGCGCTTGTCATGACCGGTCTCCCTTCCCATTTCCGCTTCGCAGAGAAACCATCCCGCCCTCACCGATGTATCACGCGTCCTTCCCTGGTCTCCACCTCAATATCAGGCGCCACCCTCCCATCAAAATCCCGGATCACCGCCATCGCATCCTCCGGGGTCTCCGCCTCCATTAGGCGTACCTTGAGCGCTTTGTTCTTCAGCAGCCGGGCGATTTTGGCAACAGCCTGCAGGTATCCCCCCTGGGCGTCGGTCGGCGAAACGATCATAAAAAGCAGGTGAACGGGCTTCTTGTCCAATGCGTCAAAGGCGATCCCCTCTTTGGATCTTCCAAAGGCAATGGCGAGTTTTTTGACCGTTTCGGAGCGTCCGTGGGGAATGGCAACCCCTTCGCCTATGGCCGTACTCTCGATTTGCTCCCGCTGGCGAATGGCATACAGACATTCCTCCGCATCCCCGACCAGGCCGGCTTGCGCAAAGAGCCTGACGAATGCTTTGAGTACATCCACCTTTTTCTCACAAGGCTCAATAGACGAAATCACCAGCTTTTCTGTGATGAGCTCGGAGAGTTTCATCGCTTCCTCCTTCTATACAGCAAGTTGAGTTTCTGGTTGTTCTATCTGTCGTACCCGATCGCGCGGGCTGTGGGCAAGGCGACCAGCATGCCGGTACTCTCCTCCTCAAAGTCGATCCCCTCTTCCTTGAGAATCGCGATCAACTCATCCAGGATGTGCTCCTCCTCCACCAGCGCGAGGATCATTTTCGTAAAGGGATGCCGCCACATTTCGTGCCGGAGCCCTGCAAAGATGGGAACGTTATCGGCCAAGGTGTTGTTCATACTGGTGCTCTCCACAATACTGGCTTTGGTCACACCCACTTCAACCAGGGCGGACAGCACGTCTTCGAGACATTCCTGTTTCTCAAGCACGATGATCAAACAGAGCATGGGGACCCTCCGGTTTTCATTGAAACAGATCCACTCAAAAAGAAGCGGTGCAGGGGGAAACCCCTTTTGCCGCTCACCAGAAACTCACGCAAGAACAAGCTCCCTCATTTCTGCATCCCCTTTCTCGCTTTGAAGCCAGCTCGGGAAGGCGGGTGGAAAAAGTGCTGCCTTTCAGGTCTCCCTTTGCGAGATCCTCACCTGGGGGGCGTGCTGGATTGGGGACGTGCCGCTCCAATTTCTCCGGCTCGGCCAATGGCCCACCGGGTCATAAGCGGTCCTACGATCTCTGTGATCAGGGTGGTAAAGAGCAGGATGTTGATGACCAGAGCAGCCAGAAAATGCCCCTCCGATCCATAGCGGTCGAAGTCCTTCCCCACGGTGATGGCCAGGGCCAGGGCCACGCCGATCTGAGGCCAGAGCGAGAAACCGATGTATTTCCGAACGGATTCGGGCGCTTTGGACAGATACGCTCCGGCGGAGGCGCCCAACAATTTCCCGGCCATGCGGGTCACGGCATAGACCAGGCCAATCCATCCAATCTTCGGAAGCAGACCAATGTCCAGGCGCGCGCCTGCCAGGCAGAAGAATCCGGCGATGATGGGGAATCCCATCAGTTGCACCACGTCGAGCACCTGCTTGCTGCGACGGGGAGGCCCCAAGTTGACAAACGTCATCGCAAGCGCCATATTGGTCAACAGTTCGGACAGGTGATAGTGAACCGCGATGCCGCTTGAAATCAGGACCGCGCCCGCAGCCAAGGTGAGCAATTGCGCCTGATCCCTCATGCCACGGCTCAAGACGCTTACCAGGCCTCCCATCAGCAGCCCCACCCCAATCGCGCCAAATATCTCGATGATGGGCGTGAGCACCATCCCGGAGAGTGCCACGTGCTCACCTTCTCCGATGAAGGCTTTGGCTATGGAGGATGCGAACGCGTAGATGATCAGCGCAATGGCGTCGTCTATGCCCACCACCGCCAGAATGGTCGTGGACAAGGGGCCTCTGGCCCGATATTGCTGAAGCACCGCCACCGTGGCCGCCGGCGCCGTGGCCGCAGACACCGCCCCGAGGATCAGGGCGATGTGGATCTTGTGCGTGAGGAAATACATGGCCGTGGCGACCAGCGCAAACGCGCCGAGGGTTTCCAAAAGGACGATGGAGAAGATGCTTTTCCCCAACTGCTTGAATACATCGCGCCTCAGCTCGCCGCCAATGCTAAAGGCGATGACGCCCAGGGCCAGATCCGCGACGATGCCCACCTGATCGAGCATGCGCACATCAAACAGCCCGATCATGGAGGAACCCAGAATAACGCCCATGATCACATATCCGGTCACCATGGGAAACTTCAATCTGTGAATGAGCCATCCGGCGGTAAAGCTGAGCGAAATCGCCAATCCAACAATCAATAACGTGTTCATGTGCCCTCGAAGTGAGAAGCTGTTTTCTTCCGGAACGAGGAGACTGTGAAGGGGGATGGAACGGGTAAGTGGTGAAGCACAAATCAGCCATGTGAATCAGGAAGGGCCCGCAGCCGACCCCAGACGCCTCCGGCGACACCCGATTTCTGCCCCGATCAAAAAGCCTGAATGCGCTTGAGATCGTCGTTTCCTCCCATCACGACCAGGATGTCCCCGGATCGGACGACGAAATCGGCTGCGGGGAAAAGGGTCTCCTGGGGGTCGCTTCGTCTGACCACGATCACCTCGACCCCGTAGCGGCCTCTCAGATGCAGATCAGCCAGAGTTTTATCGAAGAAGGATTCGGGAGGGGCAAAATCGATGATGCTGTATCCCGGAGCCAGCTCGATGCGGTCCAGCACGCTAAACTCGCTGAGGCTATACGCGATGTTATGCGCGGTGTCTTTCTCCGGGAAAATGATGTGGGTCGCCCCCACCATCTTGAGAATCTTGGCATGATCCTCCGATGCGGCTTTGACCACAATCTGCTTGGCCCCGAGCTCCCTCAGATGCATGGTGGTCAGCACGCTGGCGTCGATCCGGTCGCCCAGACAGACGATCACCACGTCCATCTCGCCGAAACGAAGGCTCAAAAGCGTGTCCCGGTCGGAGGCATCGGCGATGACCGCTTTTTGGACCAAGGATTTGACGCGATTGATCCGATCCTCGTCGGTATCCACCACCACCACGTATTGCCCCAGGCGAACCAGCTCCTCGGTGAGGAAATAGCCAAAATTGCTCAAACCCACAATGGCGAAATTGCGCATCACACTCTCCCTCAAAGTATTCTCTTCGCGAAGATGCAAAGACCCTAGCTCGGCAGACTGCGAAAAAACCCAAAGCGATGGGACACGGATGCAACCCCATTGAACACGGGAGAACACTGAAAGACATCGAAAGGCTCCACCCCCCAAGAGACCTGTTCTTTTCGGTGTCTTTCGGTGTTCCATGGGCTGGTTATTTGGATTGGGATTGAAAGGCCAATCCCTTGTTTTCAGAATGAGGTAAGACCCCCAGCGATTTGGGGTGCAAAGAACGCAGAGGGCACGATCCCTTTCACCCGACCATGACGGCCTCCTCCGCATACTGAAATCTCGGAGATGTGCTGCGGGTGCCGACCATCAGGGCAATGGTGAGTGGACCGATGCGCCCGGTGAACATCAGAAGCGCCATGAGGAGCTTCCCCATGGCGGTCAGATGAGGGGTCAGGCCGGTGGAGAGCCCGACGGTGCCGAAGGCCGAGGTGGCCTCAAAGAGCACGCTGAGAAAGAGTCCCCGGTCTCCCGGATTCGAAAGACTGCCGCTTTCGGTGATCAGAAGCGCCATGGTGAAAAGCAGAATCACGGATATCGAGAGCATCACCACCGCAATGGCCCGGGTCACTGTACGGGATGGAATCCGGCGCTGAAAGAGGGTGGCGTCGTTCCTGTTACGCAGTTGCGCGTACCCGGTGGCGATCAGTACGGCAAACGTGCTGACCTTGATCCCGCCGCCGCAGGAGCCGGAACTGGCTCCGATGAACATCCATACGATCAGAAAGAAAGCCGCAGCGTGGGTCAGGTGGAGGATGGACACGGTATAAAACCCCGCAGTCCGGGGGGTGACGGATTGAAACAGGGCGGACAGAAACTGGGTTCCCCTGGGAAGCCTCTCCAGCGTGTTGTGCGCTTCCAGGAGGAAAAAAAAGGCCGCGCCCAGCGCGATCAGTATTCCAGTGAACAGCAGTACGATCTTCGTGTGCAGCGAAAGACTCCGGATGCGGCGCGTTTTCATGGTCCGCCGGAGGTCGAGGAGTACCGGAAAGCCAATCCCGCCAGAAACGATGAGCACCATCAGCGTGCCGCTAACCCAAAAATCGCCCTGATAGGAACGAAAGCTTTCGCTGTAAAGCGCAAAACCCGCGTTGCAGAAAGCCGAGATCGCGTGGAACACCGCGTGGTAGAGGGCTTTGGGGAACGGATAAATCGAGACGAAGCGCAGGAGGAGAAAGAGCGCGCCGAGGCCCTCTGCCGCCAGGGTAAATCCGAGCACGTTCTTCAAGAGTCGCCGCGTATCGCCTGCGGGCGCGTGTCCCAAGGTGTCGGAAAGCGCGTCATGATATTTCATGGAGATGCTTCTTCCGAATAGAAAAAGGAAGAAGGTGGAAAAGGTCATAATGCCCAGTCCGCCCATCTGGATGAGCACGAGAATCACGATCTGGCCAAAAAGGGTAAAATGGGCCCCCGTGTCCACCACGGTAAGTCCCGTCACGCATGTGGCGCTGGTGGCGGTAAAGAGGGCCTCCACAAACGACAACGACCTGCCGACCGAAGCCGGAGGCAGCATCAAAAGCAACGTACCCAGGAGGATCGCGCCCGCAAAGCTGACCATCAGGATCTCAGCAGCGGTCAATCCCCATCGTCTCGGGACGGTCGGAGGATGGGTTGCAGGTGCGTGGTGAGTGGTCAGAGGTGCGCGGATATTCGACATACGATTTCCGGTCTCCGTTTCGCGTTTCACGCGTTGTGTTCCAGCTTCCCCTTCGTCAGGCTTCGTATCGCTCGATGATGGCCGCCACTTCGCTCTCGCGCTCGCAGGCCAGGAGCGCCTCGCGCACCTCCTCCTTCCGCATCAGCCGGGAGATCCGGGCCATCACCTTCAGATAGGTCTCGGCTTCTTTCTCGGGAGCCAGCACCAGAAAGATCAGCCGCGCCGGCTGGCCATCCATCGCCTCAAAATCAATGCCTTTTGGGGCAATGCCCACGGCCACCACGATCTCTTTGGCAGAGCTTATCCGGGCATGGGGAACCGCTACGCCAAAGCCGATGCCCGTGCCTCCGAGTTCCTCCCGCTTGAGGACCTTCTCGAGGGCATCCTCCGGGTCGATGGTTTCATTTGCGCCGTGGAGTTGTTGCAGGACTTTGTGGATGATTGTTCTCCGGTCCTTCCCCTCCAAATTCAGAACCACATTTGATGCGTCTATCATCTCGTAAAGGTTCACGTTCCATCCTCCGGGAAAGAAAGACAAAAGATGAAAGATAAAGTCCTCTCTCTCCTTTATCTCTCATCTTTTGTCTTGATTCATCATGTAACCGTCAGGACCGGGCAGGGCGCGTGTTCGATGATGCGCTCCACGTTCGCCGTGGTGAAGTGTCTTACGCCGCTGCGCGCTTTGGGCATCCCGAGCACAATGAGATCTGCGTGGAACGCCTCCGCCTTTTTCACAATCACGTGTTCGGGGAGCCCCTCCTCCTGCACGAGGGACATGCCGACTTGTTGCTCCAATGCCCTTTCCTCCACGTGGTAGAGGTAGTTCCATCCGTTCTCCTCCACCTCGATCTCGATCTCCGAGCGCTTCTTATCGCCGAAGCGCTGGATGCGTTCTATGACCGTCCGATCCACGACATGGAGGCCGATGAGTCGCGCATGGTGGGCTCCTGCCAGCGCAATAGCCAGCTTTGCCGCCTTCATCGCCTCCTGGGTCGTCTCCACCATAAGGAGAATGATCTTAAAGAGCGGATCGCTCATGTCAGGGCTCCTTGCGCGTCATAGATGATGAGCGCCCGCTGATTCCAGGTGCGGGACCCCTCTCACCACCTACCCAGTGGGTCGTTCATGACTTCTTGAGTCGCTTGCGTCTGAAAAACTCCTCGCGCTCGCTCTCCTCCAACACGTCCTCAATCTTTTTGATGGTCGCGTCGTATCTGGGAATGAAGAGGTGCTCCAGAGCTTTGACCCTTCTCTGGGTCTTCCGGATCTCGTGCGCCAATCGCCCCACGGAGATGGTGGTCTCGGCATATTCCGAAAGGATCGAGAGCACTTCTCCAAGCTCCGCCGCACAGCGATCAACGGCTTCGGTGGTTTCCATCAGGCTTGGATTGGGCGGCTCCGGACGCATCTGGTCCCGGATCGTGGGCAGGAGGACGCCCATCACGCTCCGCTCGGTTACCTCGACTTCGTATTCGGTTTGACTGAAGGTGAGCACGCGCTCGATGGCCTCCGTGCCCATCTGAAGATGCACCTCCTCGAACGTTTCATACACGCCGTGCAGGCGCGTGTTCAGGCGTTCCTGGAGATCTTTGAGGGAGTAGACCACGCGCATCAGCTCCATGATGAGCACTTCCCGCTTCTGATCGAGCAGCTCATATCCTTCCTGTGCGAAGGCGCGCTTGGATCTGTAATCTATGAGATTGCCCTTGGTCGGGGCGATTTTATCCGGTTCCATGGGTTTTTTTGGTGAGCGGTGAGTAGTGATTGGTGAGTGGTCCCCACTCCCTGGTCATCCCTGATAGTACTGATCCAATTGGGCCTTCGTGAATCGGCGGAGGACCGACCTGGGCAGGACGGAAAGCGTCTTCCATCCGGCATCCAACGTCTCTTCCATCGTGCGATTCTCCTCGGAGCCCTGATTGAGAAATCGGGTCTCGAACGCCTCACCAAATTGGAGGGTGCGCCGATCCAGATCTGTGAGTTCTTCTTCGCCCATGATGGAGGCCAGGGAGCGAACCGTTCCCACCCGGCTGTAGGACGCATACAACTGGCTGGCCAGGTTGGGATGATCAGCCCTCGTTTGGCCCTCGCCGATGGCGTCCTTCATGATCCTCGAAAGGGAAGGCAGCACACTGATGGGGGGATAGATGCCCTTCTGGCTCAGCTCGCGGCTCAACACGATCTGCCCCTCGGTGATATACGCCGTCAAATCCGGGATGGGGTGCGTGATGTCGTCGTTGGGCATCGTCAGAATCGGGATCTGGGTGATGGAACCTTCCCGGCCCTTGATGCGTCCGCATCGCTCGTATATGGAGGCCAGATCGCTGTAAAGATATCCGGGGTATCCCTTTCTGCTGGGCACCTCCTCGCGGGCACTCGCAATCTCACGAAGGGCTTCGCAGTAGTTGGTCATGTCCGTGAGAACGACCAGGACGTGCATTCCCTTTTCAAACGCGAGGTATTCGGCCAGGGTCAGGGCAACTCGCGGGGTCACAATCCTTTCCTCCGGAGGATCGTCGGCCAGATTCAAAAACATCGTCACATTTCCGAGCACACCCGCCTTCTCCAGATCATCCCGAAAAAACTGTGCGTCGTCGTGCTTGATCCCCATCGCCGCGAAGATCACCGCAAAGGGCTCGGCTTTGCCCACGATCCGGGCCTGCCTGAGAATCTGGGCGGCCAGCATATTGTGCGGGAGCCCGCTGCCGGAGAGAATGGGCAGCTTCTGCCCGCGAATCAGTGTGTTGAGCCCGTCTATGGCGGAGATGCCTGTCTGTATGAAATCGTATGGATACGCCCTTGAGACCGGGTTGATGGCCGTGCCGTAGATGCTTTTCTTCGTGCCCTCAAACGGAGCCGGTCCGCCGTCTGCGGGTTCTCCAATGCCGTTGAAGATGCGGCCCAACATCTCGTCTGAGACGCGGAACTCCAGGGGAGTTCCCAGAAACCGGACCTTGGTACGGGCGGTGGAAAGGCCGCTGGTGCCCTTGAATACCTGAATCACCGCGCGCTCTTCGCTGATGTCCAGCACGGTCCCGCGGCGGATCTCCCCGTCCGGGCAGCGCACCTCCACCACCTCGGCAACCCCGACGCCTTCCACGTGCGCCACCGTCAGGATGGGCCCCGAGACCTGGGCCAACGCGCTGTATTCTTTTCCGCCGAGAGAGGTCAATAGGTTCTCCTGAAACATCGGTGCTGCAGCGCGGGAAAACTGCAGGCAAAGGACCAAGGCAATGGGACGCGGATGAGACGGACAGCACGGATCAAAACAGGAAACTGCAGGTGAAAGTGTGTTGAGGGGAAAGTGAGAAAGTCATCTCGTTCCCACGCTCCGCGGCCCCGAAGGAAATGCAACGCTCTGAATCTCCCGCAGAGTGCCGGCAACCTGGGGGAGGTGGGCTCTCGGGTATTACCCACTGGCCTTCCCCGAAGGGGCCACTCTCCCCGCGGCCCGCACCAGCGCGTATCCCAGCATCGCAAAGAGAGCCAGGGAAAACAGGTCTCCGAACGAACCCAGCCAGTCCGAGCCGATGCCCTCCGGCTTTCCTCTGAAAAACGCATACAGCGCCACGCCCACGCCCATCAATCCCTCGCCTGCAATCAGTCCCGATCCGAAAAGGATGCCCTGCTCCTTTCGATCCCGCAGTTGCTCCGCATCCCTCCGATAGCGCCGCTCGATTCCCTGCCGGATGCATCCGCCCACAAAGATCGGCGTCATGGTCGAAAGGGGCAGATACAGCCCCACGGCAAAGGGCAGCGATGGAATGGCGCATAACTCCGCCACCGCGCCAAATGCCACCCCGGTCAGTACCAGTCCCCACGGGATGTCTCCCGAAAGCACGCCCTCGATCACCGTCTTCATCAGCGTAGCCTGCGGAGCCGGAAGATCGGGGGAGCCGAAGGTGTAGACGCTATTGAGCACAAGCACGGCACCGCATACGGCCAGCACCGAGGCGATCGCTCCGATCATCTCTCCCACCTGCTGTTTGTACGGCGTGGCGCCCACCAGAAATCCCGTCTTGAGATCCTGCGAAGTATCCCCGGCGATGGAGGCCGATACGCAGACGATCGTCCCCACGGTCAGCGCGGCCACCTTGCCCATCTCGTCCGTCCATCCCAAAAACACAAACACCAGACTCGTGCCCAGAAGTGTCACAATCGTCATGCCGGAGGTGGGATTGGAGGACACCCCGACCAGTCCCACGATCCGCGAAGAAACCGTGACAAAGAAGAAGCTGAATACGGCAATGCAGAGCGCGCAGACCAGCCGGACCCCGAAGGACTCCACATTTCCGATAATATGTGGCACCAGGGCAATCACCAAAACGATCAGCGCAGCACCTCCCAGGACATAGAACAGGGGCAGGTCCCGCTCTGTCCGTATCCGCTGAACAAACTGCTTGCTCAGCCGGGCGCGCACCTCCTCGGTGCCGAGGCGGAACGACTCCACCATGGTGGGCACCGAACGTACCACCGTAACGATCCCGCCAAAGATCACCGCGCCTGCTCCGATGTAGCGGATATACCGCGTCCAGATCTCCGAAGGGGACATCTGTCCGATGGTTTTGACCATCTCCGGAAAGATCGGCGTGGTAAAGCCCTCCCCGAAATGGGCAATCAACGGAATCAGCACCACCCAGGAGACCAGGCTTCCAGCCACCATCACCGCCGCGATCCGGTACCCCAGAATGTATCCCACGCCCAACAGGGCAGGGGTGGTTTCGACCCCAATGACGGCCTTTTTCAATCTGGGAATGGCCAGATACACCCGCTCATTCCAAAGGTGCAGAAATCCGGAAAGGAATTTGTACCCCGCGCCGATCCCGAGTCCCACGAACACGTTTCTGGCACGCGATCCCCCGGCCTCGCTGGCGATCAGCACCTCCGCGCATGCCGTGCCCTCCGGATAGGGGAGATTTTTGTGCTCCTTTGCGATCAGATACCGCCTCAGAGGGATCATAAACAGGATGCCCAGCAATCCTCCCAAAAGCGCCAGCGTCGCCATCTGCAGAAGGGTCGGATCCAATCCCCACAAAAAGAGCACAGGAATCGTAAAAATAACCCCCGAAGCCAGCGAGGAACTGGCCGAACCCACCGTCTGGGATAGATTGGCCTCCAGAATCGAGGCGGGTCCCAATCTGCCCCTGAGCAGACGGAACACGGCCACAGTCATCACAGCCACCGGGATGGAGGTGCTCACGGTCATCCCGGCCTTGAGCCCGAGATAGGCATTGGCCGCACCGAACATCATCCCGAACAGACATCCCAAAACCACGGCCTTTACCGTAAACTCCGGGAGCATCTCCGTTGGCGGAATGTAGGGACGAACCGAATCTTCGGTCTCCGGCTGCCCGTCGTCTCTTTCGTTCACGAGTCCTCCACTGCTGAAGGGATAAGCGTTCCCGATCGTCGCGTGAAACGTGAAGACGTATCCACAGCAAACTCACGGCCCTCACCAATCACTACTCACCGCTCACTACTCACCAGAGCCGTTACATTTCCTCCGGCGCCTGGATGCCCAACAGATACAGTCCCTTTGCCAACACGGTCTTGACCGCCGAAACGATCAGAATCCGGCCCTGCGACACCGCGGCATCCTCTCCGAGCACGCGGCAGGCGTGGTAGAAACGATTGGCCTCGGCGCTCAGATCGATCAGATACCGGGCGATCAGGGAAGGCTCATAGGATTCGGCTGCGGCCCGGATGGTTCCAGGAAAGGCCTCCAAGAGACGCACCACTGCCAATTCCTGATCGCTCGTCAGTAGCGAAAAATCTACGTCTGCGTCCACGGACTTCCCGAACTTTCGAACCATACTGCAGAACCGGGCATGGGTGTATTGCACATACGGCCCGGTCTCACCGTCAAAATTGAGGACCTCGTCCCAATCGAAGGTTATGTCTTTGATGCGCCGGGTGCTCAGATCCGCAAACTGCACCGCGCCAACCCCTACGGCGTGGGCCACTTCCTCCTTGTTTTCCAGATCTGGATTCTTCTGTTCGATAATCTCCTGCGTCAACGCCACAGCGCGCTCGAACACCTCCTCGAGAAAGACGATCTTGCCCTCCCGCGTGGACATCCGGCCTTCCTTGAACCGCATCGTGCCGAAGTTCACGTGAACGCATTTCCCGACCCACTCGCATCCCATCAGTTCCAGGACCTTGAACAACTGCTGGAAGTGCAGGTTCTGCTGGGCGCCGACTACGTAGATCATCTTCTCAAATCCGAACTGTTCGTGGCGATAGAGCGCGGCCGCGATATCACGGGTTTGATACAGCGAGGCCCCATCACTCTTGCGGATCAGATACGCGGGCAGATCGTGCTCGGACAGATCCACGATCTGGGCTCCTTCGCTTTTTCTAAGCAGCCCCTTTTCCGCCATGGAGGCGATGGTATCGTCAAGCATCTCGTTGTAAAAGCTCTCGCCCCAGTAATGATCGAAACGGATTCCGATCTGCTCATAGATGCCCTTGAGTTCTGTCAGACTGAGATCGCGAAAGAGCTGCCACAGCCGCGTGGCTTCCTCGTCGCCATCCTCCAGTTTCACAAACCATCCGCGCGCCTCATCCGCCAGAGACGGATTGGATTCGGCCTCCTGATGGAACTTCACATACAGATCGAGCAGATAGTGGATGGGTGCTTCCTTGAGCAGTTCCTCTTTTCCCCATCGTTTATACGCAACGATCACCGTGCCGAACTGCGTGCCCCAGTCGCCCAGATGATTGATCCCCACGCACGTGTACCCGAGCGCCTGATAGATCCGATAGAGCGCGTGCCCGATGGCTGTGGTCCGAAGATGATGGATGCCGATGGGCTTGGCAATATTCGGAGAAGAGTAGTCGATCACCACCGTCTTGCCAGCGCCTTCATCCGAGGTGCCGTATTGGGCGCCCTGATCGAAAACCTCCGCCAGCACGAACGCGGCCAGCTGGTCCCGCTTGATCTTGAAATTGAGATAGGGCCCCGCATCTGAAACCGACTCGATCAGCTCACCCGGCTCGAGCTTCGCGGCCAGTTCCTGGGCGATGGCAGCCGGTGATTTGCGCATCGTCTTTGCGAGCGTAAAACACCCAAATGCATACTCCCCCATCTCAGGGCTCGGCGGAGGCGCGATCTGTCCTGCAATCTCTTCCGCGGAAAGGTCCGCATGCGCAGCGATGTTTGCAGCGATTTCCTGGATAAATGGATTCATATTGTCTGTTGCCTGTTCAAGGGTTCAGGATTCAGGGGTCAGGCTTTACGTTTCACGTTTTACGCTTTACGCTTCACGCTTCACGCGCCTCTTCTTCCCCTTCTTCATGCAGGAGTGCCGTAACCCGCTCGGACATGCGGGCTACAATTGCGTCCACAATCTCCCGCCCTACCTCGGGGGAAGCGTGCTCCGTCGGATCGTCTCCGAATACGCCCTCCAGCTCCTCCTTCGGATCAGCCCTCAATCGTGTCATATCCACCAGATCCGGCCTCAGATACATCAGGATGGAGGTCTCCCATTTGGCCGCATGATCTCCGGTGTAACCCATGTCGGTCACCACTTCGTATTCCGCAAGCGCCCAAACCCGCATCGCCTTTCCCGCCGAAAACTTCTCGGCCACCTCCTTAAGCGTGGCCACATGTCTGGAGCTGTAGTGCCCGGCCAGGATCACCGCGACCGTAAAGCCCTGCGATTCCAGTCCGCCCAGAAGATCATACGCCATCGCCCGGATCGTGGCCTCCTTGTTCTCCAGAGAGTGCCGAAATCCTGTCCGCATCATCGTGTGATGGCCGAAATACACCGGGGGAAGCACCGCACCTCCGGTCTTCGCAGCAACCCGATCGCAGATCGCCGCCGCTTTGATCCCGTCGTTTCCGATGGCAAGATGCGGTCCGTGCCATTCCAATGCCCCCCAAGGCACAAAAACCACCGGGGTCTGCTCCAGTATTCCCTCGATCTGTTGCGGCAGCAGCTCCTCGTATTTCATCCTCTATGCCCCCCCATTACGATGGCTATCGATCTCGGCCACTTTTCTCCCCATCGCCAACAACCACTCTCCGCCCGCCCGGAAAGGAAGACAACGAAAACACCCATGGGGAGACGCCTGCCTGCTCGCCCTTTTCCCACCTTCTCTCTTTCTCCGTGTCTCCCCCCTAACGCTCCAGAATATAGTCCATGGATCGCGAGGTATTGCAGATCAGCGCTTCGGGATGATGGGTATAGGGCGGGATCATCTCCGCGGTGGCGTAGGAATCATATCCGACCTTCCGAAGTGCAGCCACCACCTCCGGCCAGTTGACATCTCCCTCCAACAGATCCACAAAACCGTCCAGGGTGCCCACGTTCCTCCTGAAATCCTTGAAATGTACCCGTTTGATCCGCCTGCCGAGGATTTGGATCCAGTGTTCCGGATAGCCCGTGGCGATCACGTTGCCCACGTCAAAATAAGCGCCCACGTATTCGCTGCCCACCGCATCCACAAAATCCCGCATCTCCAGGGGACTGAGCAAGAACTTGTTCCACACGTTCTCCACACCCACCGACACCTGCAATTTCTCCGCCAACGGGGCCAGTTCTTTGATGGCCGCCAGTGCCCGCCCATACGCTACGTCGTACGGAACGACCTCGCTTCCGGGCACAAAATCCACCCCGACCGCGCCGGGCACCACAAGAATTGCGCCCACGCCCAGCCAACTGGCGATTTCCAACTGTTTTTTGGCGACATCCAGCGCCTTTCTCCGCATATCCGCGTCATCGCTCGTCATCGAGTAGGACCAGAACAACCCCGTGGCCAGACTGGCCAATTCGATTCCGATCCGGTCCGCGGTTTCCCGAAGGGCGCGAATTTTCTGCTCCGTGGAGGAAAGTGCCACATCTCCGTCTTCCGCGAGCGCCAACTCGATGGCGTCGAATCCCGCATCCTTGGCCAATTTCATGCATGCGGTCGCCGTATCCTTGGCGAACGCCCACTGGCTGATGCTTTTCTTGATCATATGCCGCTCCTTTGAAATCTGCGGGGGAATGCTCCCCACAGAGAGGATGGACGCAAAACAGACGCCCCCATCGGGTGCTTGAGGTGCGCTGCGTATGCTGCCGTAGTGCTCTTTTGGTATTCACAAAAGGTATAGTATTTCAAGCCCCTTGTCAAGCGAAAACTATGCAAATCGGCCATCTCCGGGAGGGCGTATTGGTTTCACACCAGCCTTCCTTTCTGGGAACGCAAACTCAACGCCTTGGGTCAGGAAATGGAGACGCAAGTTGTGAGTCGGAAGAGAACACCACCAGAACAACAAACTGCCAACACTGGCTGTAGAAAATGTCCGGCGCATGGATCTCGTTGCTCACTAATCGAAGGACAGAACGATTGTGGAAGAGGCCGTCCCGCATTTGAAGAATCGGGCACGTATCGGACGCTGATTGCGCGACTTGAAGGTTTGAAAGCCGAGGTTTCCTCGTCCGAGAAGAGAAGGCCACACAGAAGATATCAGATGACGAGGGGCAGCGGTATATTCTGATGCCAAGACGCAGGAGACGCCTGTCTTCTATCTGCCGGCATTTTTTCTTGACAATACCTTTCCAATGTATTATACTCCTGCAAGCGTTCAGATGTGTTCCTTGCTCTTAGGGCAGAGACAGCAACGATCAAAGAACCCCAGAAAAACAAGCTCCATATAGGGGGCGATGAGAAGACAACCTGTAAGAATGAACATTACACCGAGTACCGCGTAATTGCGCAGAGAGGAGGAACAAGTTCCGGTATCGGTGCGGACGGAGAAGTTGGCTCATGAACGGAAGTCCAGATTAGTTCGTCTCCGGTTATTGGTGGCTGCCGGATAGGGAGTTCCCCAAAACACAAGGAGAGAAAGATGAAAACAATTCTTGCCAAGTCAGTCGCGGGAACCTTGATCATCGGTGCGGTCTTCTCAGTTGGGTGTGCTGCGCAGAAAGAGGCGGTTGTTCGTTCAACAACAGCCGCTGAGCAGTATGGCAGTCCAATGCTCTCCGAAAGGAACGATCTGGATTCCAGATTGGCTGAGTTAACCCGGCAGATCGTGAATAGCCTCACAAAAACAGGAAAAACCAAAATCGCCGTCATTGAATTCTCCGATTTGGATGGGAATATCACCGAATTTGGCAAGTATCTATCTGAGGAGTTGATTACACGCCTTTTTACTACTGGGAAGTTCGAAGTTGTGGAAAGGCAATTGCTCAACAAGGTTTTGGAGGAACATAAGCTGACGTTGACAGGATTAATTGATGAGACCTCGGCGAAAGAATTGGGAAAGATTTTAGGGGTTGATGCTATTGCTTCGGGCTCGGTTACGGATTTGGGTGCCAGCGTCAAGGTCAATGCCCGGCTTATCGCTACTGAAACCGGGTCGGTATTTGCTGTCGCGGCGGTGAAAATTGTTAAAGATGCCACAGTCGAAAAATTGATGCAAAAAGTAAGTTCTGTTGCTATCGCTGCTACTGCGAAACCTTCTACGCCCCAGTCAACAACTACCCCAACTAAAGATAAAACAGGTAAAATTTTCTATTTTGAAGACTTTTCTGGTACTGGGGCAGGTGAATTGCCTGACGGATGGATAGGTGGTAAAGCACTGGTAAAGAAGGAGGGACAGAAGAGTTTTATAACTAACTTTCAGAAAGGAGAACAAGCTATAACTACTAGTGAAATTGAATTTCCAGAAGATTGGGAATTAGAGATAAAGCTGAAGTTAGGTGCTAGAGGTAGTAGTGATGGAGTTAGCTTTCGAATTGATGTATCAAATCTATACGTGTACAGACACTATTACGATAGCTCCTTGTTTAACTTAGACGGAACCGAATGCTCTGGCGGATCTAACATTTATGGGGAAAACTTTTTTCTATCAATTCGTAAGAGAGGAAATGTCTTCAAACTTTTTTTGAATAGGGTCGAAATCGGTGTTATACGAAAGCCTAATTTTAAAACCCCTAGATCTATCACGTTTTCCTTCGGGGTTAATTACACCACTGAGGCCTATCGTATTCATGAAATTGTTGGAAGAAGACTATAAGGACGTAAAAAGGCAAATCTTTTCTTTTGGCCCCGCCCGGTCGGGGCTTTTTGTTTTCGTCTGGGTTTCTTGGCTTGACAAGGGCCGCTCTTTTCCGTAATTTCCAAAAAGTATAGCCTGTTGTGCATGATACAAGACTTCCGAAGTCTGTCAGACTTCGGAAGTCTAACTTTTCAGGACACCCCCGTGATCCTATCCTATCACAAAATAGATGCCCGATTCGAGTGGGGCATAACCTGGGTTACCCCGGCGCAGTTTGAGCGCCAGATGGCGCTTCTGAACGAGCGGGGATACGAGGCGGTTTCCGTGAGGGATTGGGCACTGCGGACCGCGGAATGCGGAATGAGAAATGAGAAATCCGAATCACTGATGACGGGGATCCTCACGGATACCACGGACCCCCTTCCCACACCCACCGCCGGGGAAGAGAAGGACGGATCAGTGAGATCAGTGCTACCATCGGTGGGTTCAGCGGTACCGCAATCCGAAATCGGGCGGACAATCGCCCTGAGTTTCGAGGATGGGTATGCGAGCGTATATGAGCAGGCGTGGCCGATCATGGAGCAATACGGGTTCCGGGGCACGCTTTTCGTGGTGGCCGGATACGTGGGGAAGGAGAATGGGTGGGGCGCCAATTTCGGCGGACGGCGGTTTCGACATTTGGACTGGCCTCAGCTGAAGGCTCTGGCCGCGGCTGGATGGGAGATTGGGAGCCATTCCTGGTCGCACCGCGATCTGACCGCCCTGACGACAGAGGAGTTGACGCGGGAGCTTCGGGAATCCAAACGGTCCCTGGAGGATGCACTGGGCGTTTCCGTGGACACGCTGTCCTACCCTTTTGGACGCTATGACGAGCGGGTGCGGGATGCTGCTTTTGCGGCCGGGTATCGGGGCGGATGCGTGTATTTCCCGCTCCGGGACGATTCGTTCAGCTTGGCGCAGACGGCGGTATACCGGATGGATACCATGCTGGATTTTACGGCCAAGGTGACGGGGAATGTGCTCTCCGGGTTGGAGCGCTTCCGGGGACGCTTGATCAACAGTCTCGCCGTGGGAACGCCGATTATGCAGCGGTTGGGAATTGTTAGAGTCAGGTAAAGGTAGAGGCAAAGAAAAACAGGGTCTCTCTCTACCTTTACCTCTACCTGCTTTTCCAGAAGTTCAAAGGAGGACAACTGAGTGACGTCACAGTGGGACATGTTTTCGTTTTTCGGCCTGTTGGGAGGGTTGAGCCTGTTTCTCTTCGGGATGCGGTTCGGGAGCCGGGGGCTTCAGAAGGCGGCGGGATGGCGGCTTCGAGCCATATTGAGCTCGCTGACGAAGAATCGGTTCGTTGGGGTCTTGGTCGGAATTTTAATTACGTTTATCACGCAGAGCAGCAGCGCGACGACGGTGATGCTGGTGGGGTTCACGGATGCGGGATTGCTGGTGCTGCGGCAGACGCTGGGGATCATCCTGGGAGCGGATGTCGGGACAACAATCACGGTGCAGTTGATTTCGTTTAAGATTTTTGACTTTGCGCTGCTGATCATTGCGGTGGGGTTTCTGATTATGACCGTGTGCAAAACCCGGCCGCGTCAAAGCATCGGACAGATTGTGATGGGATTCGGGATGATCTTTCTGGGGATGAAGATCATGGCGGAGTCCGTGGAGCCGTTGAGGGAATCGCCGATTTTGCGGATGATCCTTCAGGAAGGTGGGAAAAATCCGTTGCTCGGCGTATTTCTGGCAACCGCCTTTACCGCGCTGATTCAGAGCAGCGGGGCCACGTTGGGACTGGTGCTGTCGCTGTCGTTTCAGGGGCTGCTGAATTTGGAATCCGCGCTTCCGCTGATTTTTGGAGCCAACATCGGAACGTGCGCCACCGCCCTGCTCGCGAGTTCCGGGACGAACGTACACGCCCGGCGCGTGGCCTGGGCGCATACGATTTTCAAAATCATGGGCGTCCTGCTCTTTTTGCCATTTATAAATGGGTTTGCCCACATAGTTGCATGGACCGCCGATGACCTTTCCCGCCAGATCGCGAACGCGCACTCGCTGTTCAACATGGCGATGACGCTGATTTGCTTGCCCCTCGTTCCCTTGTTTGCACGGCTGGTGGAACGGCTCGTGAAGGATGAAAAGGGCGAGGAGGCGTTTCAACCCAAGCATCTGGACGAGCGCGTACTGCATATCCCCTCGCTGGGATTGGCGCAGGCGATGCGGGAGGTGATGCGGATGGCGGACCGAGCGTATGATATGTTGGAGCGAGTGATGCCGGTGCTCAAAGGGAACGACGATGTGCTGCGGCAACAGATTATCGCGATGGACGATCAGGTCGATCTGTTGGATGAGTCCATCACAGCTTATCTGACACGGATTTCCCGGCAAGAGCTTTCGGAGGAGGAGTCGTCTTATGAGACTGCGCTGTTGTTCGTGGTGCGGGAGATCGAGCGGATCGGCGACATTGTGAGCAAGGATCTGATGACGTACGCAGGGAAGAAGATCGAGCAAAATTTCTATTTTTCGCACGAAGGATTCCACGAGATCCGGGATTTTCATGCGCGGGTGCTGAACAATGTGCGGGTGGCGATCGATGCGTTTGCCACGTCCGATGAGAGTCTGGCCCGGGGGCTGATCGACGAGGATCGTCAGATCGCCCTGCTTGAGAAGGAACTCGAGCGTTCCCATCTCGACAGGCTGAGTCAAGGCCAGGCCGAGAGCTTTCAGACGAGCACGGTGCATCTGGATCTGATCAGCGATTTGCGCCGCGTTCATTCGCACGCCTGCGGGATCGCCATGGCAATCCTCGGGAGATTTAAAGAGCGGGAAGCGTGAGCAGATTGGCGGACTCAGGCACCGCATATACCTTAAGCCACGAAACGACCCACGGACACGAATGGAGTGTATCACGATGGAACGGATCTATATTGCCGAGATCGGGAAGCACGAAGGGCACGAGGTAACCATCAAGGGATGGTTGTATAACAAGCGCTCCAGCGGGAAGCTGCACTTTCTGCAGGTGCGGGACGGCACCGAGATCGTTCAGTGTGTGATGTTTAAGGGAGACGTGTCGGACGAGATGTTTGCGCGCTCAGGTGCGGCGACGCAGGAGTCCTCTGTGGTGGTCCGCGGCGTGGTGCGGGCGGATAATCGGTCAGCCATCGGATATGAGATCGGGGTGACGGATCTTGAGATCGTGCAGGCCGCCCAGGAGTATCCGATCACCAAAAAGGACCATGGGGTGGCCTTTCTCATGGATCACCGGCATCTCTGGCTGCGTTCGTCCAGACAGCACGCGATCCTGCGCGTCCGAAGCGAGATCATAAAGGCTTGCCGGGATTATTTTGACGAACGGAGCTTCACTTTGGTGGATGCCCCGATCTTTACGCCTGCGGCGTGCGAAGGAACCACGACCTTATTTGAGACGGACTATTTTGAGGAAAAGGCGTATCTGACGCAGAGCGGGCAGTTGTATATGGAGGCAGCCGCGGCCGCGTTTGGGAAGGCCTATTGTTTCGGGCCGGTCTTTCGGGCGGAAAAATCCAAGACGCGCAGGCATCTTACCGAGTTCTGGATGATTGAGCCGGAGGTGGCTTACTGCGATCTGGAAGAGGATATGGATCTGGCGGAGGATTTTGTATCTTACGTGGTGGAGCGCGTGCTGGCCCACTGCAGGCCGGAGCTCTTGGCTCTGGAGCGGGACGTGTCCCAGCTTGAGCAAATACGGAAGCCCTTTCCCCGGATCTCCTACGACCAGGCGCTTGCCCTTCTCGCGAAGCTGGGTGTGGACGTGCCCTGGGGGGAGGATTTTGGCGGGGATGAGGAGACCGTGCTCGCGAATCACTTCGAGAAGCCGGTGCTGGTTCATCGGTATCCAGCGCAGTGCAAGGCGTTCTATATGAAGACGGATCCGAAGGACGCGAAAAAGGCGTTGTGTGTGGATATGCTTGCTCCGGAGGGCTACGGGGAGATCATCGGCGGCGGTCAGCGGGAGGACGATCTAGCCACCTTGCAGCGGAAGATCGGGGAGCACGGCCTTCCGAAGGAGGCGTTCGACTGGTATCTCGATCTCAGGCGGTATGGATCGGTGCCGCACGCGGGATTCGGGATGGGGATAGAGCGCGCCGTGGCGTGGATCTGCGGGCTCAAGCACGTGCGGGAGACGATCCCATTTCCGAGGATGTTGGACCGATTGCGGCCATAGATCTCGGGGCTTGCATGAAACTGCGATGGGGGGGTGTCCGAACGGGATGCCCCCTTTTTGTTCGAAGGCGGGATCCAATCCCGTCTCCCGATAGTCTGATCGGCATCCGACCTTCTCGTGCCCACTCCTCCTGTAAATGGCCGAGTTCAGACGTGAGAAACCGAATCGCGCGAACTTACTCCACATCTCTGATCTTCAGATGCGCGGTCCGGGCGCGCCACGCGGGAACGGATTCCTCCTCTCCGGAGATATCTGCCCACAGCATGGTCATCCACAGAAACCGGGTGGTGCCCGTGGTAAGCGTGGTCACGTGATCCCCTCTCAGCACCACCGTTTGCTCGGCGGTCTTCCCTTCGTATTCGATGCGCACCGTGTATTTCCCTCCGGTCAGCCGGTGGAAGAGCAAGCCGTCATAGGGGCTTCCTCCGTTCAATTTCTCCGTTTCTTCCCCTGGGGACAATCGCACCTCGTCCAAAAAGATCACCACGCGCGCCAGATCCAGTCCCACTGCATGCCCGCCAGTAAGCACTGCGAGTGCGGCGTTCGGCTCCCCTTGGTACGACCGTTCCGGCCTGGATTCTCTAAAAGCCGTGTTCCCGAGGCCGCCGGCCTGCGACAAGGCAAAAACGACCAGGTTGGTGGAAAGCTCAGTCATCGGTTTATAGAGCACCGACACCGATGAATCCGGATTCACGCCCAAAACGGGGATCTCCATGGGCGCGAAGGCGACCAGCCGGCCTTCCGATCCGATGCCCTTAAACACGGATGGAAGCGAACGATCTGGAGATTGTTTTCGCAGATTTTCCATTCGAAAAAGCGCGTATAGCTCCTGGGAGGAGAGGTCAAAAAAGCTTTCAAAGACCTCGTGATCGTCCGGAAGGTCAAAGAAGGTGAAGCGATTCGGGTGCGCCTCCAGAAGATAACGCGCGAGCTGACCATACAACTCGATGTTCGGAAGAACCAGAAATCCGCCCTTGAGCAGATAATCTCCAAGAAATTCGATATCCTGTTTTTCGACGCCTGCAACGATTTTGAGCGTATCCACGCCCACACCAAACGGTTCGCGTTTCGTTCCCGTATCGTCATAGCGTATGGGCTCCGGGCTGCCCATAAAGAGCATGGGTGTCTTAAGGAGTTCGGGAGAACGCAGATCGACGAGGTGATCCTCGGCGCCAACCCGAAGTCTGGTGCGGCTGCTCAGGTTTTCAGCGAGCCGGGTCAGATCCATCCCCTCCGTGCCTGAGGTCCGGGCGATGTGGAAGAATCCCTCGATGTTCCGCCGATCTGCCGGATCCAGGACGACGAAGGACTTGAATCCGGCGCGCTCCAGATCATCCCACCGCAACAGGTCGCGCTTCGGATCGAGGCGGGGCGACTTGGGCACGCCAAATTCGTCCGTGGGGATCCGTTCGGGGGATGGAACCACGTATGTTGATGGCTTGGCCCCCACGAGGGAGGATATCCGCTCCTCGGAAAAGGAGGGCTCCGGAAGCCTCATTTCTCCCCAGAGTGGAAGGGAACCGGGCATGGCGCGCATTTCGGGATCGGCATGCCGAAGCAATCGCTCCATGCGTATTTCATGGCCGCTTCTTCCCATTGCGATCGTCCTGAATCGCTTGGCCTCAGGAGACCTTGCCGGACGAAACAACACGCGATAGATCCGGTCTTGCCCCCGGAACGACTGCATCCCGAAACGCCAGAACACCGCACCATGAAGCAGCATGGAAAGCACCATACACGCTGTCAAGATCCAACGTCTGACTGATGCATGATCGGACATAGGTGTTTCCCCCTGACAGTTCCCGCGCAACTCAGTGTTCCAATGGCACATGCCGAAAAGCTGTGGACGAACAAGAGAAATATAGGTTCCGGGAAGCACCTTGTCAAGCTCTTTATGCCTCCCCTCCGGATCGTCGCCTCTCGCATTGATCCGTAGAACAAGGGCTCGCCCATCTCAAGAGATCCCTGCGTTCTTCTCGATGAACTGCCCGAAGAGGACCTCGTTCTTCGCGCTCAAAAAAAAGGCCGCTGCGAGACGCTGCAGCGGCGGGGACATACCACGCAAACCAAAGGCTATCCGGCGCGCTCCACAAAATCCAGGGTCTCTTCCATCGAACGCACGCCGGTGGTACATCCGATCGCCCCGATGCAGAAGGCGGCCGAGGCGCTCCCAAAACGGGCGCACCGCTCCATATCCCAGCCCTCGAGAATGCCCCGCAGGAATCCGGCCACAAAGGAATCCCCCGCCCCGGAGGTGTCCACTACCTGGGTCGAAAAAGGCAGAATCTGCTTTTCCATCTCGTGGGTCTTCAGATAGAATCCCTCAGCGCCCAACTTGATCCCCACCACACCGGGACAGCGTTGTGCAAGCTTTGCCGCGATGGCCTTGGGATCGGACTCTCCCGTGATCTTCTCGGCCTCTTCGAAGCTCGGAAGGAAATAGTCGAGATGTGGAAGACACAGATCGGCGATCTTTGTCCAGTCCTCCGTCAGATTGTTGAAGGCCGTGTCCATCGAGGTGATCACCCCGCGCTTCTGCGCCTCCTTCAAAAGTTCTGCGGTCTGTTCCCCATCGAAGGTGGGCATCAGATAGGTACCGGCCACGTGCAGTATCCGAGCGTCATCCAGCACCGCAAGATTGATATCATCCAGGCCAAACGCCGCACTGGCACCCATGCAGTGCAGGAACCGCCGTTTCCCGGCCGACGAGATCATCACGAAGGTGAAGGCAGTGCTCACCGAGGGATCCCGAACCACGCCATCGGCATCCGCGCCATTCTCCTGGATGGTCTTTATGATAAAATCCCCAAACCCGTCCGCGCCCACTTTTCCAACCACCTTCACCTTCGCGCCCAACTTGCTCAGCACGATCCCGGTATTTGCCGCACACCCTCCGATGTGCAACTCCATCCGGTCAAACAGGGCCAGACGGTCCTCCTCCGGGATCTGGTCAATCGGCTTCCCCATCGCATCTGCCACCACGATACCTAATGAGACTACGTCCGTCATTGGATTACTCCCCAGAACAAAAGGTAGAATGAAAAAAGAAACGCGCAACATGCACCGCAGTCTGGCATTGACCTCTTGACTTTTGCACTTTGGCTCCCGACTCCAGTTACTCCAGACCGAATATCCGCCGTGCGTTCTCCCCCAGAATTTTACGTTTGTCCGCATCGCTGATCCGCGCGTAGAGGACCTTTCCGATCTGCTGGGCCTCCGAGAGAAAAGGCATGTCGGAACCGAAGAGGATCTTTTCCGCGCCCACTTCCTCCACAAACCGCTCGATCCAGCCATATCCCA
Organism: Candidatus Latescibacterota bacterium; assembly: GCA_043804415.1. Taxonomy (GTDB): domain Bacteria; phylum Latescibacterota; class 4484-107; order 4484-107; family 4484-107; genus 4484-107. The sequence continues at coordinate 31,082 of JAZDJA010000031.1, forward strand.
CCTGAGAGGTGGCCTGATCGAGATAGATGTTGGGATGGCCTGCAGCCAATTTCACATAGGTGTTGAAATCGACCACCCCTGCATGCGCGAGGATAAATGAGATGTTGGGATACGCCTCCGCCAGCGAGTCGAACACCTCCGCATCTTTCCCCCATGTGTGCGCCAGGATCGGGAAACCCCGCTGGTTCGCCAGCTCATAGCCGGGGCGATAGCGCTCCCCGTCATAGGGATATCCATTGCAGCTGTGCAATTTGATCTGCCGCATGCCGAGAGACACACATCGCTCCAGTTCCTCCAAAACGCCGTCCTGGTGTCTCGGATTGAGAAATGCATATCCCAGTACCCGCCCTGGATACCGCCGCATGGCATCGGCGACCATATCGTTTCCCATCTGGAAATCCGGTCCGATAGCCACATGAGGCGAAGCGATGATGGTATCGATCCCAACCCGATCCATCACCCGGATCATGCCCTCCACGGTATTCTCCGGAATATAAAAGGCAAAATAGGGCCCCATATGGCAGTGCCCGTCAACGACCCTCACGCCCTCCAGCGTTTCTCCGGCCTCGGCGTGTTTCAAAAAGACACTCTCTCTGTACTCGCTCATCGGATTACATCCCCAAGCAGTCGCTCCAAGGTCTCCCCCGCAATCTGGCGCTTCTCCTCGGAGGAAATCTGCGCGTATCGCACCGCAGTCAGCGCTGTTCCGGGTGTGAATAAGGGTACTCGCGTCCCGAACAACAACCGTTCTGCACCAAACCGGCGGCAGATGGCCTCGATCCCGAGGTGCACCCCATACCACGATATCTCAACGTATAGATTATCAAAGGCCTCAAACAGCGGATAGAGGCTGCGATCCTCCCGATAGCCCACGCCGGTCAGGATCAACGGCAGATCGCGGTGGGTGCTGCAGAGCTCCCACACTTCTCTCCACTCGATCTGATCCTTGTCGATGAGCACCGGAATCCGTCTGGCCTCCAATGCCTTCCAGAGCGACCCGCAGCACCACTCGGACAAAGAGAAAGCATGCAGCTTCGGGAACATGCGGACAGAGTGGACCCCCGCCCGGATCATGGTCTGGACAAACGCCTCGGGCTCCTGCATCTCCTGGGTATGGGCGGGCAATACCACCCAACATCCGTGAAGCGACTCATGCTCCTTGATCTCCTCCAGCAGACGCTCGTTTCCCACCACCGGACTGTATTCCTTCGCCAGCGTATGGAACACCAAGGTTTTGACGATCCCGAAATAGGCCCGGTCCTCCAGCAACTGATCCACCCGCCAGATTTCCCCGGGGTTCGCCTCGGTGCGCCGACCGATCATGCAGTTGCTGTCGAAGAACGAAAGCGATGTCACCTTGCTGACCTCCCTTTCTTCCGAATGGGCGCAACCCCATCGCCGCTGAGAATGAAAGGATTCAGAAAAACACCCAAAACAAAGGCCAAAGTGGACTCCATCAGCTCCTTGCTCATGTGATCCGTGCAAATCTGTGGGTTCCGTGTCCTATCGTCTATACATTTTCTTCGCCGTTATTGCGATTTTTCACGCAGCCACGCCAATTCAACCTCTCTAGTTCCCCTCCAAAACCCGCTCGAGCTCCCGAATTTCATCCCGAATCACTGCTGCCTGTTCGTAGTCCTCTTGCTCCACAGCCTGCTTCAGCCGCAGGTTGAGAACGCCGATCTTCTGGCCAAGCTCCGAAGTCTTTGGGATCGCCGGAGCATCCTCGGCCTGTTCGATCTGCTCTGGGGTAATCTTCTGCCCTTCACCGGTTCCCTTCACCCGGATCCCCACCTGATCCAACACATTCTCCGCTACGTAGATGGGAGCTTCCACCCTCAGCGCCAAGGCGATGGCATCGCTCGGACGGGAGTCAATCGCCAGCACAGCTTCGCTGGTCTCCAGCGTAATCTGAGCATAGAAAGTATTCTGCACCAGTCTGTTCACGGAGACCTTGGAGACCTTTGCACCCAGCGCATCCAGGACCGATTTGAGAAGATCGTGCGTCATCGGTCTGGGCGGTTCCTGATGCTCCAGCTTCATGGAGATCTGCGTGGCCTCGAAATACCCGATTCCGATGAGCAGGGCCACCTCCTCGTCCGCATCCTTCAGGAGAACAAACGGCCCGTGGTTCGTCGATTGGATCCCCACGGCTGCGACCTTCATCAGTACCATGGCATCCTCCAAATCCGGTGTGCTGCCGGGAAGTTACAGGGGTGGGTATCGACTGCAGATGGGTTCTCTATCCGTTCGGCAAAAGATTATCGTGCCGGCAGCAGGATACGCTGCCTCAGCTTGCGCCCGACGCATACGCTTCCAGGAAATCGGCACTCCACTCCTCGAAGGTATCGTTTACAATCGCCTCCCGCATTTCCTGCATCATCCCCATAAAGAAATGGATGTTGTGAAGCGTGGCCAATCGAAGCGCCAGAATCTCTCCGGCCTGAAAGAGATGGCGCAGATACGCCCTGGAATAGTGCTGGCAAACCGGGCAGGGGCATTCCGGGTCAATGGGCGAAAAGTCTCTGGCATAAGGGGCATTTTTAACTACCAGCTTCCCCCTTCGGGTGAACACCGTTCCATTTCTCCCGTATCGCGAGGGAACCACGCAGTCGAACATATCCATTCCCCGGGCCACAGACGCCACCAGGTCCTCCGGATACCCGATGCCCATCAGATAGCGGGGCTTCTCCGCAGGCAGAAAGGGCAATACCACATCTATCATTTCCATCATGACCGGTTTGGGCTCGCCCACCGACAGCCCGCCGATGGCGTATCCGGGGAAATCCATCGCCGAAAGCGCCTTCGCGCTCTGGGCTCTCAGATCCGGGAAGACACCCCCCTGCACGATCCCAAAGAGCGCCTGGTCTGTCCTCTCCGCCTGGTTCGATAGCGCCTCATGGTGTTCTTTACACCGCTGGGCCCAGCGCAAAGTCCGCTCGTGGGATTGTCTGGCGTACTCGTGCGTACACGGGTAAAGGGTGCATTCGTCGAAGGCCATGATGATGTCGGCCCCCACGATATGCTCGATTTCCATCACCTTCTCGGGCGTAAAAAGATGATGAGATCCATCGATGTGCGACTGGAAAGCGACCCCCTCCTCCGTGATCCGGTTCAGGTCCGCTAGGCTGAACACCTGGTAGCCCCCGCTGTCGGTAAGCAGTGCACGATCCCAGCCGATCAAGCGGTGCAGTCCGCCCGCTTCCCGAATCGTTTCCAGCCCCGGTCTCAGGTAGAGGTGATAGGCATTCCCCAGAATAATCCGGGATCCGGCAGTCGCCAGCTCCTGTTGGGAGAGGGTCTTCACCGTTCCCTGCGTCCCAACCGGCATAAACACCGGCGTAAGAATGTCTCCATGAAGCGTATTCAGTACTCCGGCCCGCGCTGACGTGCGCCGATCCTCTTTGATTACACGGAATCCAAAATGGCTCTCAGCGATCACCTTCTCCCTTCAACAACAACCCGTAAGCAGCAGAACATGGGCAATACGCCTGCCCCCTTCGTTTGGACACGGATTACACGGATCGTCGGACAATTTTCATGGGCTGTAGAGGGATAGTCCTTTGTTACACAGCAGCGTAATCCCGTTTCTGCCATTTCGCTTTTGAACCCGCCCAATCCGCGGCTGCATCCCCGGGTCGCCGCTTGGCCACATGGTATTCGCCCTCTCTACCGAGCCAACTCAGAGGCCCACACAAACTGAAATCCCTGTCTCTCCAACTTTGGAAGCTCCTCTTTGAGCACGTTTAGCGTATGGAGACGCGGGTGCCCGATACCCAGGGCGCTCCCGTTTTGCACCGCAAGATTGGCCAGTTTAGCAAGCGCCGTCCGGATCGCCTGTGGATCATCCTCGTGATCCAGGAAGACGTCCCGCTTGGCGCACGGCACCGGCATCCCTTTCGCCACCGCAAGCGCCACCGATTTTCCGGAAGTGTAGCTGTCTATGAAGAATAGCTTGTTTCGTTTCACCTCACCGAGTACCGCTTGCATCACCTGTTCGTCTTCGGTGGCTCTGGATCCCATGTGGTTGTTCAGTCCCACCGCATGGGGCACGGTTCCGATCGCGGTTTTCGTGCGTCCTCTTACCTCCTCCGCGGATTGCCGCACATAGATGGCATCCTCCCCCGGATCGGTATCCGGATACTCGTGCGGTTCCATCGGAAGATGAATCATCACCTGATGGCCGCTTTGATGAACCGCTTCGGCGATTTCCCCGGACCGCTGTCCGTTGGGGAAAACAGAGAGCGTCAGACGCTGAGGGATGCGGCAGAATGCCTCGATCCGCTTCGCCTTCTGGGTTCCGAAATCGTCCAGTAAGATGGCGATGCTTCCCACCCGTCGGGTGATCTGCTCATCGGGGACCAAGGTAACCACGTCGGTGGGCACCTCACCCATGCCAACCTTCATCACCACGGCTGCATTCTTGAGATCCTCCTGCGCCGAGATCATGGTTCCATTGAGCCGGTGCACCAAACGGGTGATTTCCAGATTGCAGACCAAAAGGGACAGGTCTCGGGGTACCCGCACCCGAATTCGGTGGCAAAGCTCCTGACCGCTTGGGCGCTGCTCCCGGATCAGTTCCCTCCAGATTCCGATTTCTTCCAGGGCGGGTGCCAGAGACACCCGGAAACTATCGGAAAAAGCCGCATGGCGTTTCTCCCACTCAGGCGCCTTCGCGACCGGTCCAACCGGCTGCGACTTCTGGAAAAGATAGAGAACCCCGACCCCGAGGAGGAAACCCACCAAAACCGCCCCAAGGATGGGAAAAATCTTTTTTCTTCCGGCTCTGTTTTTCCCTTTTCCTCTATTTTTAGGTCTGGGCGTCCGTTTTGTTTTCATCCGAGTGATCATATTGGTAGTAGTTGTAGTAATGATAGTAGCGGGAGTAATAACGATAGTACCCGGGTCTTCGGACGACTTCCACATCGTTTAGGATGGCCCCGATGATGGGCGCTCCCACCTTCTGCAAAATCTCCACGGCGTGATGGGCCGCTTCCTTGTGGGTGCCGCCATGCTTTACGACAAGGAGAACCCCGTCCATCTTGGAGGCCAACAGGGCGCCGTCGGTGACGGGGATCAGCGGCGGGGTATCGTAAATCACCATGTCATACTCCGCCGTCAATTTCCGGATCAGATCGCTCATCCTGTTGGAGCCCAGCAACTCCGCCGTGTTGGGAGAACCTTTCCCAGCAGGGATCAAACTCAGATTGACCACCTCGGTGGGCACGATGACCTCCTCCAGCGCCGCAGTGCCTACGAGATAGTCGGTCAGTCCCGGTGTCTTTCCGACTCCGAACAGTTTATGCTGGCGGGGTTTCCTCAGATCCGCGTCCACAACAAGGGTCCGCTTGTCCATCTCCGCAAACGAAATGGCCAAATTGGCCACCGTGAGCGTCTTCCCCTCTGAGGGACCCGGGCTGCTGATCAGAAGGGACTTCAGAGCCTTATCTACGTTGGAAAACTGAAGATTGGTGCGCAGGGACCGATAGCTCTCCACCACCGTATCTTTGGTGTCCTGCTGGGAGATCAGTACCGGATCGACGCGTTCTCCTGCCGGCGTTCTCCTTTTCTTGTCGGAGCCCTTCAGTCGCATCATCGAAATCTGCTGCATATCGGGGATCGTTCCCATCACAGACAGGTTCAGCGTCTGTAAGATGTCCTCCGGAGTGCGAACGGTATTGTCCATATATTCCAGGGCAAAAGCGATGCCCAGACCCAATCCCAGTCCCACCAGCGTTCCCAGTACCAGATTCCGCTTGGAGTGGGCGGGTACCGGTTCTTCGGGTTTTCTGGGCCGCTCGATGATCTTAATGCCCCCGGTTCCCGTGGCCGCATTGATCTTGGCTTCTTCCCCCTTCTCCAGCAGGATACCATACATGCTTTCGAACACCATACGCCCCCGGGTCAGTCGGGCCAACTCGATGGCATCCTCCAGCATGTTGGGATGCTGCGCCTTGAATTGCTCGATCAGATTCTCGTAGTAACGCTCCTGGCTTTCCAGCACGTAGATATTGAGCTCTTCTGCGGTTCTGCGTTCCTGAAGCTTGATGATCTCCACCTGCATCCCCGAACTTCGCACGTCCGTATTTCCGACGATCAGTTCGACCAGCTGCTTTTTCTTTGTAGACAACTCCTTGTCCAGGGAGGGTATCTCGGGATGTTGCCCCCCGGATTGCCGAACCAGGTTGGCGCGTATGCTCTCCAGGGTGGCGATCTCACGGCTGAGCCCCTCGGTCTCGCGGCTTCCCACTCCTTTGCCGGGCAACACCTGGGTGATCTGAAGATCATAGGCCTCCAGGTTGGCCTGAGCCAGTTCCTTCTGGGCCTGGACGCGGGCCGACTCCGTCTCGAGCTCGATCAGTTTTCCAAGTGCCCCGCCTTCCTCTCCGTTCCCCACGATGCCCACACGCTCCCGGAAGGCCTGAAGTTTTTTCTCCTCCGCCTCCAATTTCTCCTGCGCCTCGATCTTTTGGGCTTCAATGAAGTCCAATACCCCCTGCGCCTCCTCCTTGTCCAATCCCCGGCTCCGATTCTTCAGCTCGTCCGTGCCCGCCAAAGCCAGCAGATAACAGAACAACGGGCTGTCGCCCGTGGCCTTGACCTCGAGAAAATCTGAGGTTTTCGATGTACTGAGAGAGAGATTGAATTCGACCATCTCACGGACTTCGTCGAACGGAAGCAGAATGCCGTGCGGGTTTCGAAGCTGCTCGACGACCTTCAGCGCCACCTGATCGCGATAGCTTGGGCTTTTCATAATCCGCTCGAAAAACTCCACCGGTTTGGCCAGCGAGCCGAACAGAGATCCTCTCGGATCCATCAGGTTCATCCCTTCCTCGGCTTCCACCATCAATATGCTTCCGGCCTCGTAAGAGGGAGGACGAGTAAATGTGAAATACGCGGTGGACGCCAAAACCGACACGAAGGAGAGAAGGATGAGCCATTTCCGCCTCCATACGATTTCTAGGTAATCCTCCAAGCTGATCTGTTTTTCCTCCTCCATCATACCCCCTTTCTTCTTCGCAGCCTGTCAAATGGCACCATTCAAACACCCCGGACATTTTGGGAACAAGAGGGACGCGATGTCTGGCATCTGAGCTTTGGAGTTTGACATCTTTGTCCGTTGGACCTTCCTTCTACTACTTCGAAAGCGTAAAAAAATAATACAAGGTTACAAGGACGGAGAGATCCCGCGCGATCCCAATCAGACTTTTCCAGGTGACCAGTCTTTCCGGCACGAAAATAATATCTCCCGGATAGACAAGCGGAAGGTCCACATTACTTTCGGAATGCAATATGTCCTTCATATTGATCGTGATGTCCCGAGCCTTCCCACCCGGTGAAATCACCCGGATTTGGCTGACTGAGGCACTCTCCGAGGGGCCTCCTGCCGCAAAAATCATGTCGAAAACGTTGGCCCTCGGAAAGGTCTCGTAGCTGCCCGGATCGCGGACTCCTCCCAAGACCTTGACCGTAGTGGCACCCAACGTTCCCGGCACAATCACTACATCCTTATCCCGCACGGGGAAATCCACTTTCCCCTCCTCCAGGAAGTTTTGCAGGTCAACCAGATGCTCTTCCCTGGCGTCGTCCTTTTCCCGAACCACCTTCACCTTCATCAATTCGGCACGGGGGAGCGCCCCGCCGGCCAAGGCCAAGGCACCTTGAACAGTAGAACCGACCGGGACTTCATAGACGCCCGGCATCTTGACAAATCCCAGCACAGACACATGGAACGTATACGCCTCGGCAAGATGGACCATCACCAGGGGTCTCCCCCCGGTATATCGGGACAATCGCGCTGAGATCACCTCTTTGAGCTGGTCCAGCGTGATCCCGGCCACGGGAATGTCCTCGACAAAAGGGAAATCGATGGTCCCATCCCGGAGCACGGTAACCTGTTTGGTGAGTTCTTCATGTTCATATACCATGACGTTGATGACATCCCCCACTTCGATTTTTTCCTGCTGTCCCCAACTGAGGCTCCAGAGTCCACCGGACAGTCCGATCGTTATCATCCAGAAAAAAAGCATTCTTCTAGGCATGGAACACTCCTTTCAGCGCTACGAATTTTCTATTGGATACCGGTAAACACGGACGCACACGGGCCTAACCCTTTGGGTATCTATATGGCCACTTTGGCAAAGCCTGCCGGCATGTCTGCCTCTTCAGGATTAACCTGACCTGGTTTGGCCCGATGGATTGGAGATGCGTATCCCTTCCTTCCATGCCAGGATGCCTCCGAGCAGGCTGACCGGAAGGATGCTGATTGCGTGCGCGACAATCGCATAACTGAGCGCGGGACTTTCAGGCACTCCGAACAATCCCAGTGCCACCATGCACAGCCAATGGTAGGTTCCGACATACCCCGGAGAGGACGGCACTACCACACTGATGGTGGTGATTACGAGCACGACGAGACTGGCACTCCAAGGAAGGTGATAGTCTTCTACAAAACCAAAAGCATGAAAACACACGAAAAAAATGCCGGCATAGCATGCCCAGAGGAGGACGGACAACAGACTGACCGTCGCATAGTGACTGGGTTTGCTCAATGGAACCAATCCATCCCGAAAAGAACTCAAAAGCGCCACAAGCTTGGTGGAGATCTTCAGGGGAAAGGGACTTGAGACCGCCGAAACGAACGAAGCAACCTGCTTCGGGCGCCTTTTCAAAAGGAGAATGACGATCACCAAACCGGCCGCAAAGGCGAAGGTCACATATCCGCTGTTCCGGATCTCTCTTGGAAAGGGGTATACGACACACGCGATCCCCATCAGGACAAGCAGAGAGAAGACGTCCACGATGCGCTCTACAGCAATGGTTGCGAACACTGAAGCTTTTGGAACGCTTTCCCTCTGACCGATCAGAGCCGCTCGAACAAGCTCCCCCAGATGGGCGGGCAAAAGCGTATTCGTCATGTACCCGATCATGAGTGCGGAGAAAAGCGAACCCGTCGAAATCGGCTTGATCGGTTCCAGGAGATAGCGGTGCCTCCGTGCTCTCATCCAATGGCTGGCAAAGAGCAGGAGAAGGGCGATCAGAAGATAGGAATAACGGACGGTCCTGAAAGCCTGGGCCATCTTGTGAAGATCAATCTGACGGAAGGCCAGATACAGAAAGAAGATGCTAACCGCCAGTCCAACAACGAGCTTCAGCAGGGTGCGCACATTTTTCGACATGAAGCTATTGTTCCGATCCGGGAAGAAAAAAAACCTGCACGGCCGAGACACCGGGAGGCGCCGAGGGGAGCGGAGCGGACAGGGGAGCAATTATCGTCAAGACTGAAAAAGGCCGGAACCGCATGGCATCAACTGGCCGTTCTCTTTTGGCCGGATACTTTTCGCATCAGGTGACTGGAGAGGTTATTTGCTGTTTGATTCCAAAGATAGTGAAAAGCGTCGCCTGGAACAAATGAAATCTTGAGTGGCCCTGATTCGCCCAAGCGCTATTTGGGATTTTCCCGATTCGGGAACAAATCCGGAAAGGATCATATCCTGGGCAGCACAATGCCATGCTGACTCTGATACTTCCCTTTCCGGTCGGCATAGCTCACCATGCAGGGCTCATCGGCCTCAAAGAAGAGGATCTGAGCGATGCCCTCGAAGGCATATATTCTGGCGGGCAAGGGGGTGACATTGGAGATCTCGATGGTCAGAATCCCTTCCCATCCGGCCTCCAACGGCGTAATGCCCGGTATGATCCCGCAGCGTGCATACGTGCTTTTTCCCATCACAATGCCCGTCACATTCGCAGGCATCCTAAAATATTCCAACGATCGGGCAAGGACAAACGAGTTGGGCGGGATCACACAGACCGCTCCTCTAAACTCGGTGAAAGCCTCCTCCTGAAAATCTTTCGGATCCACCACCTTTCGACCTCCCTGGTCGGGAGAGAAGATCCTGAATTCGTCGGCCAGTCGAATATCGTATCCATAGGACGACAGTCCATACGAGATGCCGTCCCGGTTCTGCCCATCCTCAAAAGGCGCGATCATCTCGTGCTCGAGACACATCCGGCGAATCCATTGATCCGATTTGATCATACCTGCGCTCCCGCTTTTTCCTGTTTGCTGAACCTGCACCCGCAATAATCCTGTCTGCGCAAACCGGCCTCCTGGCTCATCCGGCAACTGATCTTAAACCCATCCTTTTTCTTGAAGTCGGCTTCGTAAAACATCCCGCCATATTCTTCCGCCAGCTCCCGACCGATGGGATGGATCATCGAGGCCCTCTTGTGAGGGCTGACGGTCAGTGTAGTAGCAAAATGGAGAACCCCACGCTCCCGCGCATATCGGGCCGTCTCTTCCATCCTGAGATGGATGCAAATCGCGCACCGGCTTCCGCCTTCCGGCTCCTGCTCCATCCCTCCTATCGCCTCGTACCATCGTTCCGGATCGTAGTCCGCGACAATCATCCGCAGTCCGATTTGTTCGGCATACCGCGTCATCTCCCCAAGTCGGAGCGCGTATTCCTCCTCGGGGTGTATGTTCGAATTACAGAAGTAACCCACGAGATCAAAATGTTCCCGCAAGGTCTTTACCACATAGGTCGCACAGGGCGCACAGCACAGGTGGAGAAGTAACGTTGGTTTTTCCATGGTGCTTCCCACAGAGTGTGCCCAAAAGGCAGAAAGAAAGGGAACGGCAAAGAGACTCCCGCGTTCGCCCTTCGCGCGACCTTCATCCAGCAATGGGGGCTTCAGCTTGTCCCAGAGGCTTGGGAACGCCCCCTATAGGTCCGCTCCCCATCATATTTCAAGCGTACCCTTCGTGGAGAGGACGCCCTGGATGCGACAATCGGGCCCACTTGCCTGATCCAATGCTCTCCCGAAAGCTTTGAAGACCGCCTCCAGGCAATGATGTGCGTCTGCGCCGCGAAGAAGGTCTATGTGCAGATTCATCTTCGCATGATCGGATAGTGCGCGAAAAAAGCTGATTGCCAGTCCCGGCTCAAAATCCCCGATTTTCGACGGAGGCAGCGCCGCTTCGTAGCTCAGATAAGGTCGCCCGGAAAGATCCAGCGCCACGCGCGCCAAGGCCTCATCCATCGGCACGAGAGCGACTCCATACCGGACGATCCCGCTCCTGTCTCCCAGCGCCTGGTGGATCGCCTGACCCAGACAGATCCCCACGTCCTCCACCGTGTGGTGGGCATCCACCGCCAAATCGCCCTGAGCAGAGAGTGTTAGATCAAAAAAACCATGCCGGGCAAAGAGTCCCAGCATGTGATCGAAAAACCCGATCCCCGTCCCTATTTCATAGGCTCCGGTGCCGTCCAGTCGGAAATCCAGCACAATGCTCGTCTCGGCCGTCTTCCGCTCGATCTGGCCCTGTCTTTTGGCACTCATGTCCTCATCCCTTTGCTTGGGTTTTGATGGATCGATGAGAAATACCCCTTTTCACGGTTCATGCTCGGTCGACATCCGTGCTCAATTCCTGCAAAATACGCTCCATCCCCTCTATAAATCGCCGATTTTCTTCAGCGGAACCGATGCTCACCCGAAGGGCTTTGGGCAACATCGGATATTTGCTGACATCGCGAATCAGGATCCCACGATCCACGAGCCTGTCAAAGATCTGCCCGGGTTCAAAGGGCGTTTCAAAAAGGAGGAAATTTGCCTGCGAAGGATAGACGGTAACCCCGTCCATCTTCTTCAGACGCTCATAAACAACCTCCCGCTGAGCATTGAGTATATCCACATGCGCCTGCACGACGGCCCAATGGTCCAGGATCTTGATGGCCGCTTCTTCGGAGAAGAAATTCAGATTGTAGGGCAACTTGGCCTTGGCGATCTCTGCGGCCACCTCCGGATGTGCCATCAGATAGCCGATCCGCAATCCCGCAAGGGAGCAGGCTTTCGAGAAGGTGCGCAGTACGATGAGATTCTCATACTGCTTCAAAAGTGGAAAGCAGGTGCTGTCGCTAAACTGCTGATAGGCCTCATCCACGACGACCAGCGCATCCGTGCCGCGCAAGATCCGCTCCACGTCCTCCGGAGCCATCACCCCCCCGGTCGGGTTGTTGGGGGAACAGATGATCACCATATCGGCGCTGGTCCGCAAGATCGTCCGTTCGATGGCCGGCACGTCGAAGGCATAGTCGCTTTCCCTCAGCGGAACCTCGATCACCTCGGCTCCCAGGATGTGACTGAGCAGTTGGTAGAGCGTAAACGTGGGCGTGGGAATCACCACTCGCCCCCCGGGGCCCAAGGTGACCATCAGCAGAGCCTGGATCAGTTCGTTGGAACCGTTCCCCATGAGAATGCCCTCACTCGGCCATCCCACGTGGTGCGCCAGCTTTTGAGCGAAACGCGTCTGCACGAAGTCGGGATAGCGTCTCCATGGCCGTTTCCGGGCAGCCGTCATCACCTCCTCTTTGAGGTTGTCAGGAATCTCAAAGGGATTCTCGTTCTGGTTGATCTTGACCTCGTATTTGGTTTCCTTCAGCGTATAGGCGGACAGTGCCCGCACCTGGGGCTTTATCTTATTCAGCGCTTTGTTCACCAATCGGGTTCCCTTCTTCATTTCGCCTTGGGATCGTGAGCCGGCCGCTTTCTGGAAAATCCCGAGAGCAGAGCCGCTGACGTTCCATCCCTTCTGCCAAAGAAAACAGTGCTCCAATCGGAACGCCCTGAGTGCACGGGACACGTCAAAAAAATACGGAGGGTTCCCATCTTGATGGATTCGCAACAAGGCTCAAAACCGGCCATCGGCGAGAGGGGCGCAAAGAGTCGTCCATTCATCACTTGATGGAATCGCTTCTTTTCCTTGTGTCTCTGTGCCTTCGAGAAGATTCTGAGCTTTCTGCGAAGGAATCAATCATATCCTCACATCGCTCCAGCGCTGTGATGGGATGTCCCTTCGTAGGACTTTCCTGTCGAATCTATGATTTCCTCAAGCAGGGCAAGGCCGACTCCCCTTCCCGATCCCAGCCCGCGTCGTTCTTACAGCCACGCTGCAGAACCTGCCGGCCGCTGGATCGGTCACCACGGGCACGGCATCCCGCACGGGCCGGGAGAAAAAAGCACACCATGCTGTCAGGGCTTGTGTCCTCATAATCCGCTCAATCCGCGGTTGCCCTTGGGAGTCGCGATTCCACCGCGTCGCCTCGGTATTTCCCGTCCTCCGCAGGCACCATCTATTCCTCTTTAGGCTCTTTGGGCCATCCGCTCTCCCAAAAAACCGCGAGGCCCAGCACCTCGTCCATCCGATCCACGAACTTGAAATGCAGCTCCTTACGGATGTCTTCGGCCAGCTCATCCAGATCCTGCTCGTTCCATTTCGGAAGAATCACCGTATCGATCCCTGCCCGTCGCGCCGCCAACACCTTCTCCTTGATCCCTCCGACCGGAAGCACCTTCCCCCGCAAGGTCACTTCACCCGTCATGGCAAGCCCCGGACGTACCGGCCGATCGGTCAACAGCGACACCAGCGCTGTTGTGATGGCTATGCCCGCCGAAGGACCATCCTTGGGGATACCTCCGGAGGGTACGTGGATGTGAATATCGTTCTTCTGGAAGAAATCCTCCCTCAGCCCCAGGCGGTTTGCCCTGGATCGCACGAAACTCAGGGCTGCCTGGGCCGATTCTTTCATCACCTCTCCCAACTGTCCGGTGAGTATCAGGTTCTTGCTGCCCCGCATTTTCGTGGCTTCGATGAAGATAATGTCCCCACCGGCCTGGGTCCACGCCAATCCAGTAGCCACCCCGGGCTCGTTCGACCGCTCCGCCACTTCGTTGAAGAACCGCTGGGGACCCAGGAAATCGGGGATCCGATCTGCCGTGATCCTCCCAGGAACCGCCTCCTCCTCCGCCAGGGTCTTGGCCACCTTGCGACATACCTGGGCGATCTCCCGCTCCAGATTCCGCAATCCCGCCTCCCGGGTGTATTCCCGGATGATCCTCAAAAGTGCCTCATCCGCCAGCTCCATGGATGACCCGGTCAAACCGTGCGCCTCCAGCTGCCGGGGGATCAGATACTGCTGAGCAATCCTGCGCTTCTGCTCCTGGGTATATCCCGTAAGCGTGATCACCTCCATCCGATCCAACAGTGCGGGAGGCACAGGAGCCAATGTGTTGGCTGTGGTGACAAACATCACATTGGATAGATCGAAGGGCACTTCCAGATAGTGATCGGAAAAAGTGCTGTTTTGCTCCGGATCCAGCACCTCCAGCAGCGCCGCAGAGGGGTCGCCCCGGAAGTCCGCTCCGATCTTATCCACCTCGTCCATCATGAACACCGGATTGTTTGAGCCCGCCTTCTTCATTCCCTGGATGATACGCCCCGGCAGGGCTCCCACGTAGGTGCGCCGATGCCCTCGGATCTCCGCCTCATCCCGGACCCCTCCCAGGGAGATGCGAACGAATTTTCTTCCCAGCGCCTGGGCAATGGATCGTCCCAACGAGGTCTTCCCCGTGCCGGGAGGACCCACCAGGCACAGGATGGGTCCTTTCATATCCGACTTCAACTTGCGGACCGCCAGGTATTCGAGGATCCGCTCTTTGATCTTTTCCAGATCGTAGTGATCCTCGTCCAGCACCTTCCGAGCCTGAACAATGTCCAGGCGATCTTCTGTGGCGGTGTTCCAGGGCAAATCCAACAGCCAGTCCAGATAGGTCCGGGCAACCGTATACTCTGCGGCCTGAGCGGGCATCTTCGCCAGGCGATTCAGCTCCCGCTCGGCTTCCTGTTTCGCCTCCTCCGGCAACCCAGCCTGCTCGATCCGCTCCCGCAGCTCTTGGGTTTCGGTCTCCCGCTCGTTCTCCTCTCCCAACTCCTTCCGGATCTCCTCAAGCTGCTTTCTCAGCCAGAACTCCCGCTGCAGCTTCCCCATCTCCGTCTGCACCTGCGTCTGAATCTTGGTACCCACCTCCAATACTTCGACCTCCCGGCCCAAAAGAACCATCAGATGCTCCAGCCGGGTCTTAACGTCCAGCATTTCGAGAATATCCTGCCGCTCCCTGGAGGACAAATTGGGCAGGCTGAAGGCCACCAAATCGGCCATGCGCCCCGGATGATCCATACTCGAAATTGCCACCTGAAGCTCGTCGGGAAGATGAGGCGTGAGAGAGACCACCTGCCGAAACTGATTGGAGATGTTACGGGTCATGCCCTCCAACTCCAGCGTTTTCTCCATCACCTCTTCCAAAACCGTCACATTGGCCTTCAGATAGGGATCCGTCTGAGCAAAATCTCGAATCCGAATCCGAGCCAGTCCCTGCACCAATATGCGCACCGAGCCGTCCGGGATCTTCAGCATTTTGTGGATCAGGCCAGCGGAGCCAATCTCATAGAGGTCTTTGGGACCGGGATCCTCGATCCGCGTCTCTCTCTGGGTTACCACGCCCACAATGCGCGATCCGGCTGCGGCATCGTCAATCAGCTTCGCGGATCCAGGTCGCTGGATGACCAGCGGAGCTACCGTATAGGGATAGAGCACCACATCCCGCACGGGCAGGATTGGAATCTGCGAAGGAATCTTCGGTTCCTCGGGATCGGTTTCCTCACCATGCGTTGTTCTGATCTGATCTTCTAGTAACCCCATGGCCTATACTCCTGGACAGAGGGATAGGATCTGACATTTCCCATTTGTAGCTCCTGTTCTTTGCCCTTCCCGTAAGTTGCCAGTTTCCGAGCGTTCTCCACATCTGAGCGGGGCTTGCCTAAGTTTCTATCGGAATTTCCATCATGCTCGGCCGCGTCTTAGGAACGACGATCTCCAAGAATCCTTCTTTATAGGATGCCCGAATGCTGCTTGCCTCCGACGATTGAGGAAGACGCACCACGGCCTCAAAGAGACCGGAATGGATCTCCATCTGAGAAAAACTGCCCTTTCGATCCCGGTAGGGGCACTCCCGTCGGCCGCGTATGGCCAACACATTCCCCTCCAGATGCAGCCGAAAATGCTCCTGTCGCATTCCGGCGATCTCCATCCTGATCAGGATGTGGCGCTCGGTTTCATACACGTCGGTTGGCGGTCTCCAGATACCTCCACAGAACCCACCCGAAAGATTTTTGGTGGCAGCAAGATCTTTGAAGAGTCGCTCCATATCCTCTTCCATACCACGCAGGTGGATGGTTTGAGCATGAACGAAAGCCATATTCGACCTCCCGAAAATCTCATGGGCATTTTCCCCCGGAGAAAATCCGGGTCACGGATACCCCATTGGGCTATCCCAGAGGGTCTAGCTTACTTCCCCAAGAGCGCTTCTATGTGTTTCTTCAGAGGATCCAGGTTGGAGGACTTGACCACAAAGGCATCCGCGGCCCAACTGGAGAAATCATCCATGAACTGGTTGTAGGCCGTGTTCAGGATGACCTTGATATTTCGCTTCTCCGACAGGATCTCGCGAAGGGTCTCCAAGCCCCCCTTCCCCTCCATTTCAATATCCAGAATGACGAGATCTATCTGGTGGGACCGGACCTTTTCCAGCGCTTCGTCGCCGTTTTTCGCCAGGAGGACCGGGTAGCCTTCCGCCAACAATTCCTGTTGGTAGAGGGACAGAATGTCCTGATCGTTATCCGTCACCAAGATGGTTGCCATTGAGCACCCCCTCTTTCAAAGAGCAGAGAAGAATAAGCAACCACTCCCCCGAAAAGAGGGGAAGGGGTATGCACGTTATTCACGGCTCAAGAGTTTACTCAACTCCTCGACGAATTCCTTCTTGTCCTTGAACGCCCGATAGACCGATGCAAATCGCACGTAGGCCACCTCATCCAATTCGCGCAGTTTCTCCATCACACACTCGCCGATCTGCTGGGTGCTTACTTCCCGCTCCTGCAGACTGGCGACTTCGGATTCGATTTCATCTCCCATCGCTTCGATCCGAGCGATGGGCACGGGCCGTTTGGTGCACGCAAGGCGTATGCCGTTGAGCAATTTCTGGCGATTGAACGCCTCTCTTCTTCCGTCCGATTTGATCACCGTAAAGGACGCATCCTCCACGCACTCGTACGTGGTGAAACGTTTCCCGCAGCCCACGCATTCCCGTCTGCGCCGAATTTCACGGCCTTCCCGGCTTGAGCGGGAATCCGTCACTCGGTCTTCCAACGATCCGCAATAGGGACAGCGCATAGGATTTCTCACAGGAGCGCATACTCTCAGGGCCGCACATGGTACACGAGAGAAAGGTTGAGGGACTCCGCGCGGGGGGGGCTTTTCGGAGAAAGGCAAAGGAACGGGTGGTGCCTTTCTCTCGGCAATCGGCATCCCTGGGACGGGTTCCTTTCACCTGAAGTACGCTTGGAAGCGCATCAGTCGGGCACGGAAAACTGATCACACAATTCCTTAACCTGGATCCGAACCGACTCCAGGACGGCGTTCTGTTCTATGTGGCCCAAAACCCTCTGGATCATCCCTGCGATAACGCGCATCTCCCCTTCCTTCATGCCGCGCGTCGTCAGAGCCGGTGTGCCCAGACGAACGCCGCTGGTCAGGGCAGGATTCCTTCGGTCGAAGGGGATGGTGTTCTTGTTGGTGGTGATCCCCGCCCGATCCAGTGCCTTTGCCGCCCTCTTTCCCGTAATGCCCGTCTCCGTAAGATCCATGATCAAGAGGTGGGTATCCGTTCCGCCCGATACCAGACGGAATCCTGCGCTCAGGAGCGCATCGGACAGGGCTTGTGCGTTGGACACGATCTGGGCCGAGTAGGCCTTGAAGGCTGGCTCCAAGTCCTCCTTGAAGGCCACCGCCTTGCCCGCCATGATCTGCACCAAAGGTCCGCCTTGCGTACCCGGAAATACGCCTCGATCAATGTCCGCGGCAAAACGTTTTCTGCAGAGGCACAACCCTCCGCGCGGGCCTCTCAGTGTCTTGTGCGTGCTGCTGGTCACCACATCCGCGTAGGGAATCGGGGTGGGATGCACTCCCGCCGCAATCAAACCCGCGATATGGGCCATATCCACCATCAGGAGGGCACCCACCTCATCGGCGATCTCCCGGAACCGGGCAAAATCCAGAATCCGCGGATACGCGGTTGCACCGGCTACAATGAGCTTCGGCCTGGTTTCCAGAGCCAGTTTGCGGAGCGCCTCGTAGTCAATCCGTTCGGTTTTCCGATCCACCCCATAGGAGAACGGCCGAAACCAGCGCGCCGAGAAATTCACCTCGTGCCCGTGCGTCAGATGCCCCCCGTGGGACAAGGTCATACCGAGGATCGTATCCCCCGGATCCAAGAGCCCGAGATAGGCGGCCATGTTCGCCTGAGAACCGGCGTGCGGCTGCACGTTGGCGTGATCCGCCCCAAACAGTTGCTTGGCGCGCGCCTGAGCCAGAGATTCGATCTGATCGGCATACTCACATCCTTCGTAATAGCGCTTTCCCGGATAGCCCTCCGCATACTTATTGGTGATGGTCGAAGCCACCGCCTCCCGAACAGCCCGGCTTACGTAGTTCTCCGAAGGAATCATCTGCAACTTGTCTCGCTGGCGTTTCTCCTCTCCCTGCAGGATCTCATAGACCTCCGCGTCCGTTTGTTTCAACCGTTCCAATCGTACCTCCTGGGTCTGGTAACTGATCATTGATGCGCTTACAGAAAGCCTAACGTGAACCACGGAGGCACAAACACTCGGAACCATGTACCCATTTGGGGGGTTGGCGGGAATCGTTTACGCGACCTGCTCGTCAAGCTGCAAACCTGCAACATCCTGATTTGATGGAAAGATTTTGGTGAAACGAGGAAGGTGGGAATGGCTCGGATTTCCGGACAACCTGCCTTTTTCTGCAGCTTTTCCGCGCCACGCGGTGATCGGATTTGGCCTCTGCTGTAAAAGTATCCGGGCGCATTCAGATTACAGAATGCTTCTCTTCATAGTCTGTTATTTTCCCCACTCTGCGCGCGTGCCGATCGCCCTCAAAGGCCGTTTCCAGAAAGGTGTGTACGATCGTGCGTGCGGTCTCGAGGGAGAGCAATCGCTCGCCTAAGGTCAGAATATTGACATCGTTGTGACACCGGGCCATCGCCGCCATCTCGGGCGTGAGGCACAGGGCCGCCCGAATGCCCGAAACCTTATTGGCCGCGATGGACATCCCGATGCCTGTCCCGCAAACCAGAATCCCAAACTCGAACTCTCCCCGGGCCACGGCTTGGGCCAGGGGAAATGCGAAGTCCGGGTAGTCGACCGCATCCCCCGAATCCGGGCCAAAATCCTCCCACAGGGTCCCCCGCGCATCGAGAAGGATCTTGACCTGTTCCTTCAGCTCGAATCCTGCGTGATCGCTTGCGATGGCAATTCTCATCCCGGCACTTTCTCCATTTACAACCCAGAAAGGGATACACGGCCCCTGCAGATCTCGATCCCCTCCAGATTCAGCAATGCCTGCTTCCACGGCACGCCCGCTCCAAATCCCATCAGCTTGCCGTTTGATCCCACCACGCGGTGGCAGGGCACCACAAGCGCAAAGGGATTCCGGCTGAGCGCTCCTCCTACGGCCCTGGCCGCTCCCCACTTCCCGATCTCTTGGGCGATCCCTCCGTATGTCCGCACCTGGCCGTAGGGAATCCGGCGCACCGCAGCCCAAACGAGCCGATCAAAAAGGGAATGCCCTTCCAGGTGGAGGGGCACATCCAATGAGACCGGTGCTCCACGAAAGTAATCGTTCAACAGTCGGAACAGTGGATGGGGCTCCTGGGAAAGCACGCCATCGATCTGAGCCCCACCCAAAGGAGCATAGGGCCCCAAGTGGAGGGATTTCAGCCCTCCGCCCTCCCATTGGATCGTGACCACGCCGTACGGAGATCGAAAGGTGTCGGCATTTGCCATGGCCATCGCGGAGCTCCCGTGTCCCCGGTATCTTGGACGCCGATTCTTCGACATGGGGCGGACTGGACGAGGAGATTCTCGTTGAGAGATTTCCAGACGGGATCCCCGAGACCCATCTTCCGGGACATCCCCTCCCAAAAAAGAAGTGGCGAGGACGGATGTCTTTCGCCTTCCGTCACCTCCCACTTTTCCGATACAGGCAATCCATGCCTGCACCTTTTTCCTTTATCGAAACAGCTCCTTGATCTTGGTCCACGTACTTTCATCTATGTAGGTGACGGATTGCTGCCCCAGAAACTTCATCCGCGCCGTCAGTTCGGAAAGGTCTCCACCCGAACTCTCATACCGAATTTTGCCGTCACCATCCACCAGGAGCACCCAGGGAAGATGGCCCACCTTCACGCGATCGGTTCCACAGGAAAGAACGGCAGGCAGTTCGTCCAAGCGTATTTCCTCCATCACGCCCCCGGATTCCCGGACGATCTCCTCCAGGCGCGCCGCATCCTCCAAAGCCTGTTCTTCAGATCCGACCAGGCGAACCAGCTTCACACGTCCGTATTCGGGCTTCAACTCCTCGTAAGCCCCCGTCGAGCGTCCTCCCTGACCGGAAAGCAGGAGGAACAAAAACAACACCATTAGAAAAACACCCGCCCGTTTCACAGGTCAGATCACCTCCCTTGTTTTTCCCCGCCCTCGCCCCGTCCCGAATACAAAGGCAAAGAGAAAGGCCATGATCAAATGAGTTCGTTTCTCTCTGCCTACTCCTCCCCTTTGCCGGTCTTTCCTCATTCCGAGCGCACCGAAAAATGGGCCTCCACCTGGCCATCCACAATCCGAGCTTTGGACAGATGCGCCCCTTTGATCTCAATAATCTGGATCGCACCCACTTTTTGTCCGTCCGTATAGCCCAAGACCTCCCCTGTGGAGGGATCCTCCAACGCCTTTCCCTTTCCGTAAACGTTGAGCTTATCCCCTATCGTCACGCCGTCCTCCGCGCCCGCATTTATATAAACCGTATTGTCCTGCACTTCCAGGACGAGGACCGGCCGCGTGGATGCTTTCAGGGCGGAAGGTGGCGTGACCACTTCCTCAACCTTGGCTTTGATCTCTTGGAGGGCTTCGGCCATCGCCCGACCGAGGATAGTTTTTCGAAACACTTCCGAACCGAATTCGACGTCGGTCAGCCCGTAGAACTGGCTATCATTCTCGGTGGGGCGTCCCAAAAGCGTCAGTCCAATATCGCGATCCATGACTTCGCCCTCTCCGCCCAACACGCCCAATTCCCGGCCATCCATGACCCGCCACAGCGTGGCCTCCAAACGCACGTTCGAAGAAAAAGACCGGTATCCCCCGAGCATCTGCGCGCCTGCCATGAAGCGGGAAATATTGAATACTTCGATCTTCCCGGAGATCAAGACATCCGCATTCAACTCCGCGCCGATGGCGGAGATGGCACTCGGGGACATCTTTCCCTCGCCGATCGAAGCCGAAAAATCCGGTCTGCGCTCCAAAACTGCCCGGACGCTGTCCTTCGGAATAATCGTATAAAAGGCGTTTTCCCGCAGCACCTCCCCCAAAAAACCCGCTGTGCCGCCCTTTATGTCCCAGGCCCCATCATAGTGGCTTTTGTCTTCAAAGGGCAGGACTGCGATCGTTTGGGCGGTCCACGAGCCCTCTATGGCCGTCCACTCCGGACGCTCAAGGGGCAGTTCCTGCGAGATCGGTTCGGAAGAGGCCTGAAACGTCGCGCAACCACCGATCGACAGCATGAGCAAAAAACCCTTCAGAATCAATCGCGTCACTTCGGGTCTCCCTCCTATTTCGGCTTGATACCATCCCAATAATCGTTGCTATTCTTCACGCCCTTTACATTTCGCAAGTTCCTTTGGCTGTCCAGATCACGGGAGGGCCCGCTCCCCTTCCAGATCAGGACAAAGGCCCCGGCGAAAAGGGCAGCACCCGCCAGAAGCATCAACTCTCTCACGATTTGCTGCACCCCCTTTGAGAAAAGCGTGTCGAGGCGGAAGCACATTTTCTGGTCCGAACCCCTCCGCCGAAAATCAGCGGATCAGAATATCCGGTCGAGACAGGGTCTGACCTGCCACCTCCACGGCGACCATGGGCCAGTCGGGGGTCTTCGTCAAGACTTCGAAGCCCTCTGTTCCAACAAGGATCGTATCCTCCGACTTGGTTCCCGTGATCGAGGGATTCCATGCGTATGCCTGATGCGCCTGGACGATCTCCGAACAATCCGCCGTGCCCAGAAACTCTCTCGCCTCGTATCCCGTTCCGCCGCCCTGATGGTGCCGTTTCCATTCGTCCTCGAATCCCTCCGTCCGATACGCAGTTACAGCTTTTTCGAAAACCGCCCGCACTTTATTTCCCGGACGGGTGTGCGCGAGAACCGCCGCATCGATCCGCGTCACGCTGGCATGCTTCCGGCGCAGCTCCGGCGACAGGTTCCCAAAATGCACCAGCCGTGTCGCCGACACGATCAATCCACCTCGTCGGCCGCACAATACCGCCATGGCGTACCGGTCCACCTGCTTGGACGTGGGAATCGGGTGCCGGAATCTGGAGACCCGATCGTCCGCAGCCACCAACAGCACAATGGGCGTGATCTCCTTGGAAAAAAGAGATTCCGCCAGCTGTCCGGCAATCTGAAATTCCGAGTCCCCCGGCAGAAACGCTCGACAGACGGCTGCCAACGAGGCGCCCGCGTCGTTCCCCAACGCCCGATATCGCTCGATTTCCGATTCGGTCAGCACATATCGAAGCCGCCTGAACGCATCCCCCAACGCCACGTCCGTGGCGATGCGTTTCCCGCGGCCGAACTTCTCCACGATCTTCGCCCCCTCCTCGGGACGATGCCACGGAAACGAGAGCGTCTCCACATCCAATCCACCGATCTCCTCGGCTTCCAATCTCGGCGCCTCTATGCTGTTCGTGATCAGCACATCCCGATCCCGCATGGCCAGCACACTCCCAACCGCCTCCACCGACGCCAGCCCCACGAAGCCATTTCCCCCGCCCGTGTACCAGGAGAAACTGCTCTGCTGCGTCATCAGGACCCCATCCAGCCCATGCTCGATCAAGAAGCGCCTCACGCGCTCCCGTTTGATGCCGATTTCATGCGCCCGTGTCATACCCGCTCTCTGTATTACACTATGCCGTGAGGAATGGGCCGCAAGGTCTCGCCCCACCCCCATTCGAGAGGGGGCGGACACTGCCAGGTGCGGTCTGCTTATCTCTTTTTTTTTACCAGTTCCACCAGATCCCCGCACGAAAGATCCGCCGCATTGGCATCGTCGGTATCAATGTGCAGCTCGAGCTTCAGCCCCGACGACACCCGAATGCGCACGTTCCCGAATGTCACCGGTTTGTCCCCGGGCACCACCGCGTCCAC
Source organism: Candidatus Latescibacterota bacterium (assembly GCA_043804415.1). GTDB lineage: Bacteria > Latescibacterota > 4484-107 > 4484-107 > 4484-107 > 4484-107. The sequence continues at coordinate 54,247 of JAZDJA010000031.1, forward strand.
CAATTCCCCATCTTCGAAACCAAGACGCTCGGCATCCTCCGGGGAGATATGCACGTGCCGGTCCGCCCGGATCGCGCCTGCCCGCAAAGTGAGCGAACCGTAAGGCCCCACCAGGGTTACCCCCGGCGTGCCGGCGATGTCCCCCGAATACTTTACCGGCAGGTCCAGGCCAAGCGTGAAACCGTCCGTTCGGGAGAGTTCCACCTGGGTATGATCCCGCAAGGGTCCCAAAATCCGCACGCGCTCGATGGTTCGCATCCGGGGCCCCACGAGCGCCACAGTCTCCTCGGCCGCAAATTGTCCCGGCTGATAGAGATCGCGTATCTTCTTCAACTCGTGTCCGGGACCATACAACGTATCGAGTGCCTCGCGGGATAGATGGATGTGGCGCACCGAAACACCCACCCTGGTTCTTCCGTCTCCGGTCTCCGCAAGGCCCGCGCGCTCCCGAACCCGCTGGATGACCTCCCGGGCAATCCGCTCTACCATGGCCTCCGTGTTCGTCGTATCCTGCAAATCGAAGCACCGTCCGCAATCCTGACAAGCCGGACTTCTTCTCATCAATGTGGATTCCATATCGATTTCCTGATTGGTTGTTAGGGATCTTCTCAAGATTATCAGACCGCCACAAAATAAGTCTTTTTCGGCATAAAGTCAAGTCAAAAACCAAAAGCCTTTCGAGAATAGTTTTATACTTGACAAGGGAAGTCAAGTATAGTATATTTGGAATTCACTGGATTATGGAAAGGGATTGGATATGGTCGGTCTCTCCACCAAGGGGAAGTATGGCATCAAAGCCATGTTCGAGCTGGCTTGCCATTACGGAGAAGGTCCGGTGGCGATCCGGCAGATCGCGACCCGGCACGCCATCCCCATGCCCTATCTGGAGCAGCTTCTCGTCCGGCTGAAAAAGGCGGAATTGGTGCGGAGCATTCGAGGCCCAAAAGGCGGATACCTCCTGAAACAACCCGCAGATGACATCCGAATCGGCGATATTGTGCGCGCGCTGGAAGGCCCCATCGGGCTGTGTGATTGCGATGCCACCGACGAGGCCTGCGCCATCGCGGAGGACTGCGTCACCCGGTTCTTCTGGAAGCGCATCAGCCGGAAGATCGAAGAACTCTTTGACCAGACCACCCTCCAGGAGCTGGTCTCGGAAAGGGCGATTTGAGCGGGGAGAAAGAGCGGCGATCCTCCTGATCACCCTTTCCGGAGCAAAACCAAAATAAGCCCTCTCGTAAAGCGGATGTCCTTTCCCCCGGAGGGAAGAACACGCACGGAGACCCAACCCGTCCGCAGAAGGATCGGTGGAACGCATTTCCAAATGCCCTTTTCTTGTGAGATCGGATTTGGGCTGCGTCGCCCCAGTCAGCCAATGTTGGTCTGCACCCAATGGGGCGATGACAGAACGCTTGTGCGTCCCTTGACGCTCAGGACGAGCCGTTCGTTCGGCCTCACACGCACAAGATCACCTTTCGGAGAACACCTGATGAAGAAGATCTATCTGGATCACAACGCCACCACCCCGGTGGATCCCCGCGTGCTGGAAGCGATGCACCCCTATTTCAGCGAGTGCTTCGGCAATCCCTCCAGCATCCACGCATTTGGCCGCGAGGCAAAGGACGCCCTGGACCGGTCACGGGCGCAGATTGCACGCATGCTGGGCGCAAAGGACCGCGAAATCTTTTTCACCGGAAGCGGAACCGAGGCCGACAACCTGGCGATCAAGGGCGTGGCGCGCAGCCACAGGAGCAAAGGCGATCATCTCATCACTTCCCAGATCGAGCATCCTGCGGTGTTGGCCTCGTGCGGCTATCTCGAGAAAGAGGGCTTCCGCGTAACCTATCTTCCGGTGGATGGAACCGGACAGGTGGATCCCGATGAAGTTCGCAGGGCCATCACCGACCACACGATCCTCATCACGATCATGCACGCGAACAACGAGGTGGGCACCATCCAGCCCATTGCCCGGATCGGCCGCATCGCGCGGGAGCACGGGGTCCTTTTCCACACCGACGCGGTCCAGAGTGCCGGAAAACTCCAGATAGATGTGGACGAGTTGGGCGTGGATCTGTTGACCCTCTCCGGCCACAAGATCTATGCCCCCAAGGGAGTCGGCGCCCTCTACGTCCGGAAGGGCACGAGGATCACGCCGCTGATCCACGGGGGGCACCACGAAAACGGCCGGAGGGCCGGCACGGAAAACCTCACGAGTATCGTGGGTTTCGGGAAGGCCGCCGAGATCGCCGAAGCCGAACGGACCGGGGAGTCCGAACGCCTGACCCAGCTGCGAGACGCGCTCCACCGGAAAATAACCGACCGCATCGAACGGGTATCTCTAAACGGCCATCCCACCCAGCGCATTGCGGGAACGCTGAACCTTTCCTTTGCGGCTGTCGAAGGCGAATCCATCATCCTCAGTCTGGACATGGAGGGCATCGCCGTGGCCAGCGGGTCGGCCTGCACCTCCGGATCGCTGGAATCGTCGCATGTGCTCAAAGCCATGGGCATCATTCCGGAGCTGGCTCAAAGCTCGCTGCGCTTCAGTCTGGGACGCACCAATACGCCGGAGGATATTGAAACCGTGGCCGAAGTGCTGCCTGCCATCATCGAACGTCTTCGGGCCATGTCCCCGCTGACCTGAGTGGCGACGAGTCGTACCCTCGCTTCCGCTCCCAGGTGCCGCCCCTTCCATTCGATCGGACCTTGCTGTGATACTTCCTCTTGTTCCCACGCGCCAGCGTGGGAACAAGAGGGGACTCGACAGGCTTACCCGGAGACACAGAGACCCGGAGACCGCCGATATACATGGATGGGATCCCCGACTCTCCCTCGATGATGGGAGCGATTCGATCGCATTCCCACACCCACACCGACCTGTTCTCGTCTCCCCCCCCATCGAACTATCGCCCCATCTCCTGCTTTTCCTCAGACCCCAAAACCCCCCAGCTCTTCGATGCCCCACCAAAGATACCGGAAATTGCTCCAGGATCGTCTGCCCCCATCCCCTCTCATGGCCCGCCCCCACCGCGCGCCCCGCCAGGAAGGCCGCCACCCGGACGGTCCGCCCAATCTGAGGATCGATCCCTTCCCGGCCGAAACGGACCTCCCCCAGCTTCCCTCTCGAAAGTCGAAATCGGAGCTGCTCTGTGCAGACATTCGAAGAAACTACTTGACGCAATCCGAAAAAAGGAATAACTTTCCGCATATTGTGTTGGTCGGACCATTCTCACCTCTCACCACTCACCACTCACCATCTGCCCTGGAGACGCTATGATACCATTGAACTACTTCCGGCTGAACTACTTCCGGCGGGCACTTGCCATAATGACAGTGGCTTGGTTGACCTTCCAGACGGGGATAATTGCCGCGGACGCAGACCTGCCCGCGCTGGACGAACCGATTGTGGTGGCGGACTGGCTGACGGTAGGCCCTTTCTCCGTCGGAACCCGGGAGGGATACATCGATTTCCTGACGGCCCAGGGAGGAGAGCGCGAAATTCGACCGGAAGCGGGCATGGAACATCTTACCCTCCTTGCAGAAGGAGGGCGCGTGCGGTGGCGGTCGGCAGAGCTCGAAGAGGACAAGGTGAATTTAACCTATGAGGGGGTGAACTGGGAATTGCTTGGGCAAAGCGATGGACAGGCGGGTCAGCGGTGCGTGGGATACGGGTATGCCGAATTTGCGAGCGACCGAGACCAGCGCGCGCTGGTGATGGCGGAGCGGATCGGAACGTTCTGGCTCAATGGAGATCCCTACTACGGAGATGGATACGGCCACGAATTTGTAAAAGTCCCGGTGGTGCTGAAAGAGGGGATCAACCGCGTGCTCGTAAAGGTGGGGCGATCCCGGCCGTGGTTCTCCTTTCGGGTGCTGCCTGTGAAGGGGGACCTGACCATCAACGATCGGGATCTGACCACACCGGATATCCGGGTCGGGGAACGGCTGGACGGATGGATTGGCGTGCCCGTGCTTAATACGACCACGGAACAGGCAAAGGATGTGATGGTCATGGTAACCGGAGAACTGTTTGAGCCCACGGAGACCGTGCTTCCCAATCTGGAACCGCTGACCATGGAGAAGGTTCCCGTTCCGATCCGCATCCGGGAGCACGTGGAACCCGCCGAGATTTCCGCAGATACGGTCTATGCCACGGTTTCTATCGTGTGCGATGGCGTGCAGGATGAACAACAGATTCCGATTGGGATAAGGCGAAAGGACGAGCCGTATCGGGTGACCTTTCTCTCAGGGATGGACGAGTCGGCCCAGCATTTCTCCGTGCGTCCCCCCACTGATTTTGACCCGGAGCAAACGTACGCGCTCATTCTTTCGCTGCACGGCGCCAGCGTGCCTTCGGATGGTCAGGTGACCTCCTACGCCCCCAAGGACTGGGCGTTCGTGGTCGCTCCCACCAATCGGCGACGGTTCGGATTTGACTGGCAGGACTGGGGACGGCGGGATGTGCTGGAGGTGCTCGAACAGATGCAGGCGCGATACCGGATCGACCCGAACCGGATCTACCTTACCGGACATTCGATGGGCGGGCATGGGGTCTGGCACGTGGGGCTGCACCATGCGGACCGATTCGCGGCAATGGCCCCAAGTGCGGGGTGGAACAGCTTTCCGCTCTATGCACCCCTTTACCTCCGCAAGGACTATATGTACGCCCCCCCCTCCCTTCGATCCATCTGGGAGCGCGCCATCCGGGAGGACCGGACGGAGGCCTTTATGGAGAATGCGCGCAACGTGCCGGCCTTTGTGCTCCACGGATCCGACGACGATGACGTGCCGGTCACCCACGCGCGGCGAGCGGTGGAGATGCTGACGGGGTTGGACTATGAGGTCTTCTATCACGAAAAACCGGGCAAGGGGCACTGGTGGGATGAAGGGGATCTTCCGGGCACGGCGTGTGTGGATTATCCGGAGATGATGGCCTTTTTCAAGGAGCGCGCGCGAAATCCCTATCCCAAACACGTCGTGTTCGTGACCACCGACCTGGGTGTAAATGACCGGCTCTACTGGGTGCAGGTGGATCAACTGAAGCTGCTCTATGAGGACGCAAGAATCGAGGCGGAAGTCGGAAACGACGATGTCGTTCGGGTGACCGCGAAGAACATCTCAGGATTCACACTTCATCTGACCGACGCGCTTGTGGCCGCAGAACGGGTCACCGTCCAGGTCAATGGATCCCGGATGGGCGATTTTCGACTGGTGACCACCGACGGGCCGGGCGGCAACCCGCAAACCAGGATCCGCGATCCAAAATCGTATGAGCCGCTGTCGTTTCACCTCCATAAGGACGGAACCTTTCGGGCCGGGCCACTCAGGAGCCAGCGATTTGAGAAGACGCCGGCGCAATACGGCCCCATCAAGGCGGCGTATTTCTCCCCCTTCCTATTCGTTTACGGAACAGCCGGGGATGCCCAAGAGACCGCGCTCAACCTGCATCTGGCGCGGATTGGGGCCCAGCAATGGTGGTGGCGCGCCAACGGACACGTGCGGGTCGTGCCGGATTCGGAGGTGGATGCGCGGATGATCGAACACTACAACCTGATCCTGTTTGGAGGGCCGGGGAGCAATACGCTCATGGCACAAATCGCCGGGAAGCTGCCCATCTCGGTGCGGGCGGGCAGCATTACAGTGGAGGATCGGAAGATGGAGGGGCCGGGATGGGCTGTGCGCATGATCTATCCCAATCCGCTGAACCGGAAGCGGTTTGTCTTAGTGAACGCGGGAACCGACGTCGAGGGGATGCGGTTGACCGAGGTCCTGGGCACCATGCACTCGGCGGCTGGATTGCCGGATTACATCATTTACAATCGGGAGATTAAGACAAAGGGATGGGGGGGCGTGACAGCGGCGGGCTTCTTCGATCAAACCTGGCGGTTGGATCGGAGCCTCGGTGAGTGGTGAGTGGGGCTGATCCCTGACCCCTGACAATGGCCATCATCCGTTACCAGAATCGGGCCG
>JAZDJA010000032.1:0-19815 GCA_043804415.1 Candidatus Latescibacterota bacterium
GACGGCCGCAACGCCGTCGGCGCCGAGATTGGCGGCGGGTGGTGGACTGGGCCGCTCGTGATCGAATCGCCCCTAAAGAACCCGCGCTTCTGCCTCCTTTTGCGGCTGGACCTCGAGTTGGCGGATGGATTGTCGCAGACCATCGTAACCGATCCCTCGTGGCAGGCGACCTCTGACGGCCCGATCCGCCGCGCAGGCATCTACTTTGGGGAGAGGTACGACGCCACCAAGGAGATGCCCGGTTGGGACCAGCCCGGTTTTTCCGGCATCGGCTGGTCTCCTGTGCAGGTTCTGCCGCACCCGGACGGGGCGGAGAGGGCGGTGCTCGTGGCCCAGTGCAATGAGCCCATCCGCGTGGTCAAGGAGTTGCGGCCTGTTCGTATGACCGAGCCCAGACCGGGCGTCTATGTTTTCGACATGGGTCAGAACATGGTCGGCTGGTGTCGGCTCAAGGTCAATGCGCCGGCTGGAACCCGGATCGCCCTGCGCCACACCGAGGTTCTGGACGATGAGGGCACGCTCTACACGGCAAATCTCCGAGGCGCGGCGCAGATCAACGAGTATATCTGCCGAGGCGGAGAAGCCGTGCTGGAACCGCACTTTACCTACCACGGGTTCCGCTACGTCGAGGTGACGGGACTGCCGGGACGGCCCACCGAGGACACGATCCTTGGCCGGGTATTCCACTCGGCCGCACCGGATGCGGGCCATTTCACTTGCTCCAACGACCTGATCAACAGGATCATGCATTGCGTGGAGTGGGTGCAGCGGGGCAACCTGATGAGCGTGCCCACCGATTGCCCCCAGCGCACCGAGCGCCTGGGTTTCCTCGGCGACATGCAGGCCTTCTCCCAGACCGCGATCTACAATATGGACATGGCCGGCTTTTTCACCAAGTGGGTGCGCGACATCCGGGACTCGCAGCTCGACGACGGCCGGTTTCCAAACCTTGCCCCACACCCCGCTGACCTGGACTGGCTCGCCTGGACCAACGTGGAGTTTGCGCCCGCCTGGAGCGACGCCGGCACCATCATCCCCTGGCGCATGTATCAGAACTATGCGGACACGCGAATGATCGAGGAGCATTTTGCTTCAGCCAAGCGGTGGATCGCGTTCGTCCACGGCAAGAACCCGGATCTGCTATGGCGCAACGATCGCGGCGGCGACTACAACGACTGGCTCAACGGCGACATGACTGCACTGCCGGACTATCCGCGCGGCATCAGCGCCGTGCCCAAAGAGGTCTTTGCCACGGCCTTCTTCGCCCATTCCACCGAGATCGTGGCGAAGATGGCTGGCGTATTGGGACGGAAAGACGACGCCGCGAAATATGACAAACTCTTTGGGGACATCAGGGCCGCTTTTGACAGGGAGTACGTTGCCGCCGACGGCCGCATCACGGGGGATACGCAGGCCGGGTATGCTTTGGCCCTGCATTTCAACTTGCTGGATGAGTCCCTGCGCCCCAGGGCTGCGGCACACTTGCTCGAGGCCATCGGGAAGTACAGGCATCATCCCTCAACCGGCATCCAGACCACCCATCGCATGATGCTCGAGCTTTCGCGCAACGGCCATCACGACGAAGCCTGGCGGCTGATCAACCTGCGCACCGTGCCCTCCTGGGGTTACATGGTTGACATGGGCGCCACCACGATCTGGGAACGGTGGGACGGCTATGTCAAAGGGGTTGGTTCCTGGGGCGGTTTCCAGGACCCTAACATGAACTCCCTCAACCATTGGGCCCTCGGCTCGGTCGGCGAATGGGTATGGCGCGAGTTGGCCGGCATCAAGCCCGACGAGGATCAGCCGGGGTACAAGCACTTCGTCATACGGCCACGCCCGTGCGGCGACCTCACCTGGGTCAAGGCCTGCTACGACTCGATCCGCGGGCCTATCACGAGCGAGTGGAAGATCGCTGGCAGCCAGTTCCACTTGCACGTCGAGATCCCCGCCAACACGACAGCTGCGGTATGCTTGCCGGCCAGCAACGCTGAGGCGGTTACTGAAAGCGGCGCGCCTGCTGCGATGGCCGAGGGTGTCAGGTGCATCCGAATGGAGGACGGCATGGCGGTGGTCAAGGTTGGATCGGGCTCGTACGACTTCCAGACGAAGGTCGGCCCATGAATGCTCATTGCGCAACCATCCGACCTGAGCGATTGCGATGCGAATACCACGAGAACCCCCTGGGAATTGATGCCGTATCCCCGCGACTCGCCTGGATCGTGGTCCCGACGGACCCCGACCGAAGGGGCCTGGGGCAAACGGCCTACCAGATCCTCGTGGCGGGCACGTGGGAACAGCTCGATCAGGATCGCGGCGATCTGTGGGATTCCGGCAGAGTCGAATCCAGTGAAACGATTCACGTGTGCTACGGCGGCAGCACCCTCACCCCTGGGCAGCTGTGCTGGTGGAAGGTGCGCGCATGGGACCGGCAAGGGCGGGCCTCGTCGTGGAGCGATGCGGCCGCCTGGACGATGGGGCTCCTTGGTGCCTCGGGTGGGAATGCCAACTGGATCGGACCTGTCCCGCGCCCGACAGCCATGGAGATCAACCCCGATCGGCTCGAAATGTCGCTCGATCAGTGGGCATTGCTGAAGGCAAGCCAGGGGGCTGCCCTCGACAAACCCGATGATCGGCTTCCGTTGCTGCGTCGCGAATTTGACGTGTCCAGACCGATTCGGCGGGCAATCGTTTCCGTCTGCGGGCTTGGCCACTACGAGCTGAGGCTCAATGGGCACAGGGTGGGCGATCATGTCCTTGACCCCGGATGGACCGATTATCGCAAAACGTGCCTCTATGCGACCTATGACGTCACCGACCAGGTGCGCCGTGGCGAGAACTGCCTAGGGGTGATGCTCGGAAACGGCATGTATCACGAGAGGGGAGAGCGGTACTGGAAGTTCATAGGTTCCTTTGGCGCTCCCAAAATGATCCTGCACCTGCGGCTCGATTTCGCCGACGGCACGACGTCGCCTATCGTGAGCGACGACGCCTGGCGCGTGGCCCAGGGCCCGATCACGTTATCGAGTATTTTCGGCGGAGAGGACTACGATGCCCGACTCGAGCAGCCCGGCTGGGACCAATACGGTTTCGACGATACCGGCTGGCAGGCGGCCGTTGTCGTTGAGGGTCCCGGCGGCAGACTGGTGGCCCAATCGGCTCCGCCCATAAAGGTGATCGAGACGTTCTCGCCGGTGGCCATCTCCGAGCCGACGCCCGGAGTGTTCGTCCACGATCTGGGTCAGAACTTCTCCGGCTGGCCGAAGTTTTGGCTTCGAGGGCACCCCGGCGCAAAGGTCCGAATCACCCCGGCCGAAGCACTCGATGAGAAAGGGTTGGCCGATCAAGGGGGCTCGGGCGGTCCCTGTTCCTTCTCGTATACGCTCAAAGGAGGCGGGATCGAGACGTGGCATCCGCAGTTTAGCTACTATGGGTTCCGTTACCTTCAGATCGAAGGCGCAGTTCCCGAAAATAAGGCAAGTGGAAACACCCCGGTTCTGGTGAGGATCGAGGGACAGTTCACGCGGAGTTCCTCCGAGAGGGTGGGGAGTTTTGCGTGTTCCGACGATCTGATGAACAGGATTTATCGGTTGGTCGACTGGGCGATCGGCAGCAACCTCCAGAGCATGGTGACCGATTGCCCGCATCGGGAAAAGCTGGGCTGGCTCGAAATTGCCCACCTGACCGCGCCATCTGCCATGTTCAACTACGACGTGGCCGCGCTGTATGCCAAGATCGCCCGTGACATGACGGAGGCGCAACAGCCGAGCGGCCTGGTCCCCACCACCGCGCCGGAATACTCCGTTTTCTCGGAGATGTTCCGCGATTCGCCCGAGTGGAGCAGTGCCGCGGTGATCATCCCCTGGCAACTCTATCAGTGGTATGGAGATCGCCGCATTCTGACCGAGTGCTACCCCATGATGAAACGGTATGTCGCTTATCTGGCGAGCCGGGCGCACGATCACATCATTGCGCATGGACTGGGCGACTGGGGTGATTTCCCCAATGTGGAAGAGCACATGGGCTGGGCACAGCTCACTCCCCTCTCGCTGACCGGAACGGCGATCTACTACTACGACACTGCAATCCTGGCAAAAGTCGCTGCGATTCTGGGAAAACCGGATGACGCGCAACAGTATGAGGCACGGGCTGAGGCAGTCCGCGGTGCCTTCAACCACAAATTGTTCAATCCGAGGACAAACCGGTATGCGTCCGGCACCGAGGTGGTGGCCAACGAAGTCCGCCACGACTACAATCGCGCGCTGTTCGATCCTGAAACGAACGAATATGTCGGCGGCAGCCAGGTTTCGCAGGCCATGCCGCTTGCGCTCGGTTTGGTCGAGCCGGATCGCGCAGAGGCGGTCTTCGCCAATCTCGTCGCAATACTCCAGGAGCAAGAGTATGTTACGGCGGGCGACGTGGGTCATCGATTCCTGCTCCGGGCCTTGGCCGAACGGGGGCGGAGTGATCTGATCTTCGCGCTGCACAGCCGCACGACCGAGTTCGGCTATGGTTTCCAGATTGCTCAGGGGCTCACTGCGCTGGGCGAAGCCTGGGATGGACGATCATGCGCCTCGATGAACCATGGGATGCTGGGCCACATTCAGGAGTGGTTCCACGCCGATGTGCTTGGCATCCAATGCGCCGGAGAAGCAGTGGCCTTTAAGCGGATCGTCATCCGGCCGCAGATCGTGGGTGACCTCCGATGGGCCCGAGGGGCTTACGACTCGATCCGCGGCACGATTGCCGTCGATTGGCAGCACAACGGCGGACAGTTGGCCTTGAGGGTTACGATCCCCGCCAACACGACCGCCACGGTCTACGTGCCGACCACGGAACCGGCCAAGGTGCTCGAAAGCGGCAACCCGGCCGGCGACGTCCAAGGCGTGACACCGCTTGGTGCGCGCAACGGTGTGGCGAGATATCAAGTGGGATCGGGCAACTATGTTTTCAGTGCACCTTGGCAATGACTGTGGACGTGAGGGCGATCGAATCTGTTTCCTTCGGAACCCGGTTCCGGCTGCCGAGGGGATAGTAACGGGCGGAATTATGCAGCATTGGCCACCTATCGACGGCAGGTATAGTTTTCGGGACCAAGTTGGCCCCGAAATCCAAAACCAATACAACACGTAAGGGAGATCTCACTGATGTTTGAACCTGTGATCTTGCCGGATGGCAGTAGTTTCGAGTCATGGGAGTGTCCACTGCGTTTCAAGAAGACGTTTCATGTCGCTCAGAATCATCCTGGGGCTGGGGACGACAATCCGGGGACGGAGGAGTTACCGTGGAAGACGATCGGCAAGGCTGCCCAGGTCCTTGAGCCTGGGCAGCGAGTGGTGATTCATGGCGGGGAGTATCGGGAATGGGTCAAGCCTGCACGAGGGGGCGAAGGTCCTGAAACGATGATTTCCTATGAAGCCGCGGAGGGCGAGGAGGTGGTGATCAAGGGGGCCGACCTCTGGAAACCGAGGTGGGAACGGGCGAGGTCATATCTTCCGGAAGGCGTGGTCACCTGGCAGGCGCCGTTGTCGTCGAGTATGTTTGAAGGGGCGAACGTGTTCTGCCTGCCGAATTTTCCGGATCAAGGCCATCCGGACTGGCGGATATTTCCAACATTCGAACTCCGGCGAGGGCAGTTGTTTCTGAATGGGCAGCCCGTGACCCAGATCGGCCATCCGGACGGATTGAGGGAGAATGAGAATAGGTTCTGGATGGAAGACAACGGGATGACGATCCATCTGCGGCTGGCGAACGATGCGGATCCGAATGATGCGGAGTTTGAGGTCACGACCCGGGAACAGGTGTTTGCCCCTATCGAGCGTTACCTGAACTACATTCGCGTCAAGGGGCTCACGATGTTCCACGCGGCCAATGCGGTCCCGATTCCACCCCCGCAGCGAGGGTTGCTGAGTGCCACCGCGGGGCATCACTGGATCATCGAAGACTGCGAGATCGGGTATGCCAATACCTTGGGAATGGACCTCGGGGAGCAATGGTGGAGCTACGGCAAGGGCGACCTGCAGGGCTATCACATCGTCAGAGGCAATACCATTCACCACTGCGGCGTCTCAGCCATGTCCGCGTGCGCGTCGCATAACACGGTCAATGCTCGGATGCTCGTGGAAGACAACTTGGTCACCGACTGTTGTTGGATGCCGATTACGGAGCATTACGAGTCCGCGGGAATCAAGATCCATCGTACGCAGGACTCGGTGTTTCGGCGGAATGTGATTCTTCGGACGGCGAATTGTGCGTCGCTGTGGTTGGACTGGGAGATCTGTAATACCCGCGTGACACAGAATCTCTTTGCCGAGGCAGCCAACCCCAGATTCGGGCACGTGTTTCTGGAGATCAACCATGGTCCGAATCTGGTGGACAACAATATCCTGATCAACAGCGGCGGAAACGGGTTCTATGAGCACGACGCAGAGCGGATCCATCTGTACCAGAACCTGATTGCCAACGGCGATGAGGCGGGGGTCATGATCCGTTGGGGGGACCCGGCTCGTGTCAATCCGCCGCTGGAGAGCGAACATCGTGTGTTTGCCAATATCATTACAGGATTTCCCCGGTACATCCAATTTCCGAACCGGACCAATCACGCGGACATGAACGTGTTCGGGGCGAGGTCCGATCTATTCCGAAATGCGTTCAAGGCTGATGCTGCAAGCGGGAAGGAGGGAACGGTAATGGATCTGGCCGCGTGGAGACAAATCGGGGAAGACCGGCATTCGGAGGTGGTTCAGTTGAATGTCTTTTTTGATGCGCGCGATCTGACCTTGAGGATCACCGCGATCGGATGGGGGGAGTGGCCTTCGTTTGACCGGTTGCCGGAGATTCCGCCGCAGGTTGCAGGCACTCTTGATGTTCTTGGACAGGAGATACCGCGGGTGGCCGCGCCGGACACTCTTCTGACGCACGATTTCTTCGGACAGAAAAGACCCGCGGGGAAAATCCAGGTTGGTCCGTTCCTGGACTCTCCGATGGATGGGACGAGCTTCTCCGTGGATCCCCGAAGAAGAAGCAGGAAGTCAGTCGGGCGGAATAGGCCGCGACAGGCATGATTCCTGGAGCACAATTGTTGAGTAATGCTTCTATGGAGAACGACATAAGGAATCTCTGAAAATGGCGAAGTCACATCAATCGCGTGGGATCGGGCCGGTACACCTTCCAAGCTGAGATCTGCACATAAATGCCAGCTGCGCGACTCTCCTGCCGGCGCGATTGCGATGCGATTACACGAAAAAGGAGTAGCGATGGCCGCAATCCCAATTACCCAAATCAACAACCATTGGGTGTATTTCAGCACGGATCTGAATTTTCGCTATCACCACCATCCCGCGCAGAACTATGGTGTGACGGGGAGACGCGTGAATGAGCCCGGCGACTACCCGGGTTTGTCCCCGCAGGAAATGGCGGACTGGCACCGAAAGATGGGCAGCGATACCGCCCTGGCCTCATTCAAGCTCCAGTCGGGGCACGCCACCTATCGCAGCAAAGTGCTTCCAATGGCCAAACATCTGTCTCCGGATTTTTTCCTTCGTTTTTGCGAGGCCGCAAAGAAGGCGGGGATGTATGTGTTCGCTTACACCTGCGGTGGAGACGATCTCGCAGCCTACCAGGAACACCCCGATTGGTTCTCGGAGTACGGTTACGCGTTCGCGTGTCTGAACTCGCCGTTCTGGGACCGCGAGTTCGAAGCCGTGCAGGAGGCGCTCTCCCTGTTCCCCTGCGACGGCTTGTTCTATGACATGGTGATGTTCTCCGGGAAGTGCCGGTGCGACTACTGCCAGGAAGCCTACCAGCGCCTCTACGGCGGGAAGATGCCGATCGCCTCCCCCCAGGAAGATTCGTACCGGAACTGGTTCGGTGAAGCATCGCCGAATCAGGAGATGATCGCCAGATTCCGCTACGACACTTTCAAACGCTGGGCGGAACGTGCCACCGGAGCGGGGCGGGAGATTGTGCCGAACATAGAGATTTCCATCAATCAACAGTGGCACCGACCCGACGGAATTCCCTACCCGCTGCTGAGCCTGTTCGACTGGTATATGTGCGAGTTCGACGCTTCCGAGTGGGTGGGAGAGATCATGCGGGCATGGGGCGACAAACCATTGTTCTGCGGCAACACCTCTGATCCGCGCTTTGTCGCGCACCTGCTGGCCAGACGGATCCGGATAGCCGCCTACGACATGTTCACCGACTATCGCACGGGCAAGTTCGTCTCACTGTCCGATCGGCGCGTTACGCCAATCCAGGAGGAATTGTTGCGGGTTGGACTGCGAATCCCGTATGTGCAGGACGCAAAGCCGATTCCCCACTCCGCGGTGCTTTTCAGCACGGCGTGCGACTGGCCGGCGCTGCCTTCGACCGGACGGCCTGGGCAGTCCTACACGCTGCTGGTAACCACGCTGATACGCGAAGCAACGAGGATGGGTTTATCTTGCACGCAGGTGGTGAATGCCGACGCGATGGACGACCGTGGGTTGGACGCCTTTGAGCTCGTGTTCGCTCCAGAGCTTTCCTGGGTCCCTGAGGAGCTCTTGAACCGCTTGCGTCGCTGGGTGGAGCGCGGCGGCATATTGGTGGCAAGCGGTCGTTTCGCGCTCTCCGACCACCGCGGGCTTCCTCTCGGGACTTTTGCGGATCACGGGCTTCTGGGACTGAGAAAGGTGGAAGGCCCGCTTCCCATCTTCTCGGTGTTGACCGATTTTTCCGATGGAGATCGTCCGCATGCCACCGGTACAGTGGTTCCTTTTGCAGATGCCGTTGTGTGCGAGTCGGACGGCGCCGTGGCCGTGGCGCATGCATCGGTCGGCGCAGAGGATCACGTGCCGGCGATCTGGCGAAACAGCGTGGGCCAGGGGCATGTGTTCTACCTGGCGGGAAGCTTTAACCTCGAGGAAGGACCGCACGGAGGTGCGGAGCTTGCCGAACTCCGCACGTGCCTCCGCACACTGCTCTTTCCGCATATTCGTCGCGCTCCTTTCGTGACAGCCATCCAGTATCCCAACGAGGTATGGCTGAACATCCAACCCGAGCTTCACCGCCTGGTGCTCCACATGATCGCCTTTGAGGTGCCCCTGCGCGACCAGACCGTGGGTATTCGCTCGGACCTCATGGTCGGCGAGACGATGCAGGTGGCGTATCCCCAGGCGGCATCAGGTATGCTGCACGGCCGGCGTGACGGCAGCTACGTGCACTTCACCATACCGCGGGTCTGGCAGCATCTGATCGCAACCGCCCGCGCCGCCGATGTGGGGGCAACGGGCCAGGGCGCGTGCAAAACCGATGAATACCCCTGACATCCGATGGGCGAGCGACTCGCACTCAGAGCGGGTCTCAAACAGTGCTGAACCGCAGAATTGAACACCGAAAAACACGGAAAGCCACCGAAACATCCGATCTTTTCGGTGCGTTCGGTGTGCTGCGATGTTGGGTATGCCGGCTTTTGAAACGCCCTCTTAGGAAAGGGAGGAAAGATGAATCGTGCTCCAGCACAATCAGTGGTAGCGCCCCGTTTTCGGTGGCTGAAATTCGGTGACGTCATGCCCTCCGGATGGATCAAGGCACAAATGGAACAGGACCTCCGTGAGGGTTTCGCGGGGCATCTGGACCAACTTGCGCCCCATGCCGGCAGCGACATCTTCGACAGCGGCCGGAACGCCCCGGGGAAGCCGAACCTTCCCGGCCAGGCCGGCGAGGAGGGCGCCAATTGGGGAAATGGCGAATCTGAAGGCAACTGGCGGACCGGTCACATCATGATGGCCTACATGTCTGGAAATGCCGAAGCCAAACGCAAAGCCGATGCCTATGTCACGCACATTCTCCAAACGCAGGACGAGGACGGGTACATCGGCATCTACAGTCCGGAGCTGCGCTACCCGCGCGACCGCTGGAGAACCGGCGAGATTTGGACGCAGACATGCCTATTCCGCGGCCTGCTTGCGTACTACGAATTCACTGGCAAGACCGAAGTACTCGATGCGGTTGAGCGCGCAGTGCGGCGCACCCTCTGTGAGTATGGTCCAGGAAAGATGAGTGTTTTCGGCCCTCCGGGGACCGCGCTTACTGGATTCGGCCATGATCTGATGTCCGCGGACGCTATGGAACAGCTCTATGATCTGACAGGCGATGCTTCCTACCGCGACTTCGGGCTCTGGCTTTATCAGGATTTCTGCGCGCACTATGAGGATCGCGTGGACGCGAGCGTCGTCTCTCTGCTCGACCTGGAGAGACCCCTGACCGAGCACGGCCCGTCCACGCTCGAACATTGCCGCGTTCCTTTATGGGCTTATTTCGTCACCGGAGACCCGGACTACAAAAGGGCATCCGAGAATGTGTTCATCAAGGTGAGGAGATATTTGTTGCCTGGAGGGGCGGCTGTCTCGCAGGAGGTTATCGAAAGCCCGCCAGACCCGACGAAAAAATATTACGAATACTGCGCCATGAAGGAATTGCTCGCAACCTGGTGCGCTGGATTGCAGAAGACGGGCGAAGGGGAGCTCGGGGACAGCATAGAGAAACTTGTGTTCAATGCGATGCAGGGCGCCCGGTCTACCGGCGGAAAAGGGATCACCTACTGTACGAGAGATAACCGATACGCTATTGAAGGAGAACTGCATCACCGGAGCAAGTTCTCGCCGGCTCACACCGATGTCGCGATCTGCTGCAATCCAAATGCCACCCAGACGTTCCCCCTTTTCGTGCGGAACATGTGGATGAGAACGCCAGAGAACGGATTGGCTGCAATGCTCTACGGCCCCTCCTCCGTCCGAACAACAGTAAATGGAATCGAGGTTCAGATAACGGAGAGGACCGATTATCCGTTTTCCTCCAAGGTTTTGATCACCGTCGACCCGGAACGGCCGGTCGATTTCCCGCTGCTGCTTCGAAATCCTGCCTGGTCAGGGGAGACCAGGGTAAGATGCGAAGGGGCCACCGTGAGCCGGCAGGGGGACTACTTCCTTGTTCGTAAGGGATGGAGAAAGGGAGACCAGATATCCCTCGAATTCAGCGAATCCATCGTGGGGACTACGGCAGCCAACGGGGAGGTGTATCTGCAAAGAGGGCCTCTCGTCTATGCCTTGCGGATTCCCGAAATCGCGCGGAAAACCAGGGACTACGATCTGCCCGGTTTTGCAGATCTGGAGTATGTTCCCACTCAGGACGCGGCTTGGTCCTACGCACTCGAGTCCGGTTGCGGGAATGAGGACTTCGGTTTCGCAGCCACGAGCGAGACGGATAGGGACATGCTCTATCCTTACGATGGCTCGCCCGTTCGACTGGAAGGCAAGCTGATCAATCTGGATACCGGAAAGAAAGAAGCGGCGCGATTGATCCCCATGGGCTCCCACCTGGCAATTCTCAGAAGGGTGACGTTTCCGGTCAAGGGCGTTGAGGAAGCACGATGAGTCAAGATGCGGTCATGCGTCTTCAGCCTCTGTGAAATCGAACCATAGTATTTTCTGCTCGAAGGCAAGTATTCCCTTGAAGGGCCAGAGCCCGGTGCCTGCCCATAAAGGGGCGAACACCCAGATTCTCCCCTGTGAAGGGGCGGTTTCCGATGCGGCTCCCGATATTATGACCACATAGTGACCACGATTGGTGAGTGTTTATCTTCCAGGTTGATCGAAGAATGGCAGGGCATCAACGCACAAACTCGCCCTGTTTGTGACGCGCAACTGCCAGAAGTTTTGACAAGCCCTTTTGGCTCCGGAAACGGCTGGAGCGCTGACAACACGGCCCAATGATCCCCGCGGTGGCCGGCACGCCGAATTGGCGTGCGATACACTCGATCCCCGGGTTTCGAGCTTCGTTTTGACGGGGCACGCGGGCCACCCTAGCAGAAGGCGTGAGGCCGGCCGCACGGGCGACGTCGTGGCCAATTACCGGGGTGAGTCGGGCAGCTCGTTTCTCATGGCGCCCTGGCAATCACAGAGAAGGGATCAGAAGATGGCAACGGAGCACCTATCATTTTCCACCCCGTCGATCCACGCGGATGTGCTGGCGGAAGGATTCAGGAATCCATCGGATTCAGCCCGGCCGCATACGTTCTGGCATTGGATGAACGGGAACATCACGAAGGAAGGTATCACGGCTGATCTTTCGGCAATGGCCGATGCGGGGATGGGCGGCGTGTTCCTGTTTGTCGTTGAAGGGCATGTGACAGAATCCGTACCCGTGTACGTTAAGACACCGATCCGGCATCTCACGCC
Source organism: Candidatus Latescibacterota bacterium (assembly GCA_043804415.1). Lineage (GTDB taxonomy): Bacteria > Latescibacterota > 4484-107 > 4484-107 > 4484-107 > 4484-107. The sequence continues at coordinate 12,219 of JAZDJA010000032.1, forward strand.
GGAGTGGTTCGCCATGGTCCGCCACGCGGCCGCAGAGTGCAGACGTTTGGGTCTGGAACTGTCGCTGATGAATTGTGCCGGCTGGAGCACGTCGGGCGGGCCGTGGGTGCCGCCGGAAGAATCGATGATGCGCATAGCCTGGAGCGAAAAACATTTCAGAGGCCCCGGCCGCGTCCCAGGGCCTTTGCCCCAGCCGCCCTGTGATTATGCGAACTATCAAAACCTTACCAGGACTTACCCGCACATCCACGAGTCCATTCCCCCCGACAAACGGTTCTACCGCGACGCGGCCATCCTGGCCTACCGCATGGATCCTTCGGCCGCAGGAATTGCGGCACACTGGCCGCCCAAAGTGTCCTGCAGCGAATCAGATGAAAATCCGGCAGATGCGTTCGATGGCGATGGCGATACGTCCGTGGCCGTCAAGGCCCATGGTTTTCTTCAACTCGATTTCGACGAACCGGTCGTGATCCGTGGCGTGGAGTACCTGGGCGATGGCTGCGAGCTCCAGGCGACCGATGACGGCGCAAACTGGCGCACTGTCGCAAACCTTCCCGGCCCGCGGAGCTGGGGCTATCCGCAGACCATGCCTGTGCCGCAGGCAAAAGCCCGCTCTTTCCGCGTGTTCCTGCCCGAAGGGGGATCGGTCAAGAACGTAAAGCTCTCGGGCGATTCTGTGGTGCAGGACTATCAATCGAAGGCATCCTTCCACGGCGTCTGGGAAGATTCGAAAACTGCTGAAGACCGCATCGGTTTGCCCACCCCGGAGTGGGCCTCGGCCACGATCCGCTCGAAAGACGTCATGGACCTCACCGATCGGCTCCAGGCGGACGGGACACTGGACTGGGAGGTACCGGACGGGGACTGGATGATCGTCCGTCTCGGGTACGCCCCGATTGGGCGTCTCAACGCTCCTTGTGGTCGCGAGTTCGCGGGATTGGAGTGCGACAAACTCGACCCCGTGGCCGTTGAACATCACTTCAACGGGTACGCCGGGCGCGTCGCCGACGAGCTGAAGGACCTGATCGGATCGGGCTTCCATTATGTTCACGTGGATTCGTGGGAGGCGGGCGACCTGAACTTCACGCCGAAACTCCTCGAAGCGTTCCGTCAGCGGCGCGGCTATGATCCGGTGCCGTTCCTCCTCGTCCATGGGGGCGGCCGTGTGGTAGATGGACCTGCCGTTTCGGATCGATTTCTCTGGGATGTCCGGCGAACGATAGGAGACCTGATTGCCGATCACTATTTTGGAAAGTTAACCGAGCTGTGCCATAAGCTGGGACTGAAGTTTCAAGGCGAGGTCGCAGGGGTGATGCAGCAGACGACGGTGGATCAGTTGCAGATCAAGGGGCGCTGCGATCTGCCCATGGGCGAGTTCCAGATGCCCAATTGCGTGTACGGCGACCATTGGGCCCGATGGGACACGTGCGAGGCCGCATCCGCAACTCATATCTACGGGAAACCCGTTGCGGCGGCCGAGGCATTCACCACCTTCGATCGCTGGATGACGGACCCTTACGGGCTGAAGGGAATCGGCGACCTGGCCTATGCGATGGGAATCAACCGGCTGGTGTTCCACTCCTGGGCGTTGCATCCGTGGCTGGACCGTGCGCCAGGGATGACGATGGGACCTTTCGGCGTGAATTTCAGCCGCATGAACACATGGTGGGGCAAGCCGGCAAAGGCCTACGTCGGCTATCTCCGACGCTGCCAGGACATGCTCCAGCAGGGCCGGTATGTGGCCGACATCCTCTACTTCTACGGCGAAGGCGCCCCGAACACGCTGCCGTCAAAACCCCTCATCAGGCCCGCCTTGCCCGATGGGTACTCCTATGACGGGTGCGACGCAGGCACGCTCCTTTCACGGGTTGAAGTAAAGGACGGCCGATTGACCCTTCCCGACGGCATGAGCTATCGCATACTGGTGCTCAAGGAGGACCACCGCATGTCGCCCGAACTGCTTGCGAGGGTAATCAACCTGGTTCAGGCGGGCGCGACCGTCATTGGCCCAAAACCGCTGGAGTCGCCGAGTCTGAAAGACTATCCCCGCTGTGACGAAGAAGTGCGCGAGCTGGCGGACGAGGTCTGGGGCGGTGTCGACGGCAGGACCCTGACCGACCACGCCTTCGGCGCGGGGCGGGTCATCTGGGGGCCTTCGGTCGGCGAGGTCCTGAAATCCATGAAGATCGTGCCGGATGTCGAGATAATCCGGCACGACTGCGACGGTCCCATCGAATGGACCCACCGCCACCTGGAGGAAGCGGACCTCTATTTTCTCTCCAATCAACAGCACATCATCGATCACGGCTCATCCCTGGAAATCTGGGAACGGCGCTACGATGCCTACAGCGTGAATGAACTGGAAGAGGACGAGGCACGCCTGGATGTGGCCTTCCGGGTGGCCGGGAGACAACCCGAACTGTGGGACGCGGTCAGCGGCACACAGCGCGATTTGCCCGAGTTCCGCCAGGAGAATGGCCGGACAGTGGTACCGATTTCCATGCCTCCCTCAGGGAGTTGTTTCGTCGTCTTTCGCCGTGCCCTGTCGGACCAGCCGAAATCGCCATCCGGTCGCCGAAACTTCGCCGTGCTGAAAAAGGTTGCGGAAATCGCAGGACCGTGGGCTGTTGCCTTCGATCCGAGGTGGGGAGGGCCGGCGCACACGACCTTCGACAAACTTGATGACTGGACCACACGACCGGAGCCGAGCATCCAGTATTATTCAGGTCGGGCGACCTACAGGAAGACGCTCGATGCGGTCGCAGAGGCTCGAAAACCGGGGCAGCGGGTCTACCTGGACCTGGGAACGCTGCGAAGCCTGGCGGAAATCCGGCTCAACGGCAAAGACCTGGGTGTCCTCTGGTGCCCGCCATGGAGGGTCGAGATAACCGGAATGCTTAGGGCGACGGGCAACGAACTGGAGATCGACATCGTCAATGTGTGGGCAAACCGAATCATCGGCGACGCGGCCTTGTCCGTGGACGAACGGGTGACTTGGACCTCACTGGGCGATACCATCATGGCACTGAAACCGGATAATCGGCTCGTTCCCTCTGGTCTGCGGGGTCCGGTCATATTGTCCGTTGAAAAACCTTGCTGATGGCGGTTCTCATGCCCATGACGGGATGCGGAAGAAGATGGAGAAGTTGACAGGGAGCGATCGTCTGGGTATGCGGATCACCTTGAGAACGATCTGCATCCGATCATGCCGCGCGATCCCCGGGGTATCCCACTACAGCGCTGCAAACGAGGGACGCCGCCCGGCTGAGCCAGAACACCGGAGATCCGTGCGGCACCGCAGACCCTCCCCCACCTCGCAGGAACCAACCGGGTGACGCGAGTTGCAGACAAACCGAACGTGGAGAAACACGCTCATGACAGCACAGAACAAGAATGATTTTCTCGTCTATGTGGGGACCTACACCGGAACCGGGAGCAAAGGAATCTATATCTATCGGTTGGATGGCTCCTCCGGTGACTTGACACTCCTCGGAACGGGCCCTTACGTGGAAAGCCCGTCCTTTCTGGCCACCGATCGGGCACATCGTCATCTCTATGCGGCAAACGAAACAGGGGAATTTGGCGGCAAGTGGGGCGGATCGGTGAGCGCTTTTTCCATCGCCCCCAGGACCGGGGCCCTGACGCTTGTAAATCAACAGCCGTCGCGCGGAACGTCTCCATGCCATGTGAGTGTCGATCGCACCGGTCAATGGGTGCTGGTGGCCAATTATGGAAGCGGCCATGTGTCTCTCTATCCGGTCGGGGACGACGGGCACCTCGGCGAAGCGACCGACTGCATCCAGCACGAGGCACCCGACGTAGATCCCAAAGCACAAAAGGCGCCTCACGCGCACTCCATCACCCCGGATCCTGCCAACCGATTCGTTTTCGCAGCGGATCTCGGGCTGGATCGGATCATGATCTATCGGCTCGATCTGGACGGAGGCAAACTGGTGCCCAACGAACAACCGTGGGTTTCCGTCAAGGCCGGAGCCGGACCCCGCCACTTCGTCTTTCATCCCAGCCTGAAGACCGCCTATGTGATCAACGAACTGGACAACACGGTGATTGCATTTGCATATGAGGAAGCCCGCGGCAGGCTCACGGAGATCCAAACGATCTCCGCCCTGCCCGAAGGTTTCTCAGGAACCAGTTACTGCGCCGATGTGCATATTTCCCCTTCGGGTGCGTTTCTCTATGGATCCAATCGCGGACACGACAGCCTGGCGATCTTTGCCATAGACCAAGAGACAGGCAAACTCACCGGGGTGGGCCATGAGCCGACCCGGGGCAAAAACCCGCGCAACTTTGCCATCGACCCGACCGGAGCCTTTCTTTTGGCCGCCAATCAGGATACGGAGACCATCGTGTCGTTTGGAATAGACGGGCAGACCGGAAAGCTTCGGGCAACCGGGCACGTGACCCAGGTGCCCACGCCCGTGTGTGTGACGATCATTCCCAATAGCTTGTGACATCAACATGATTCCCACGCCAAGGAGTCTCTCATGAATATCGAAAACCGCAAGGACGCCCTCGGAATCCCGACCCCCGTTTCGCCTGCAGATGGAATAAGCACACTGGACAAAGCGGTACAGTTCTGCTGGACCTCAATCGAGAAGGGGTTCGGCTATGAACTGCAGATTGCCCGCAAGGGCGACTTTTCGGATGCCGAATCGGTCGTGATGCAGAACCTGGAGCCAGCGACCAAACGGACCCACCTGCCGGAGAAACCTCTGTCCTCCGGAGACTGGTTCTGGCGGGTGCGCGGCATGGACGGGGAGGGGATCTTCGGAAACTGGTCTCCGGTGCGTTCCTTCACCACCCGTTCCGCCAGCCAACAGATGCCGCCCGAACGAACGATCTCCGCGGATCATCCGCTTTTCATCCTTTTCTGTGGAGATGAGATCGTCGAGAACTGGGAAAGCGTACCCGAGCACCTCAAGCCGCATGTGGTCTTTCGGGTGGAGCAACACACCACCGAAGAGCTGCTTCCCGTCTGTGAACTGGCCCAGGAACACAACATTCCCCTATTGATCCAACTGGCCGGTCCGCACGATGTATACTCGGGAAAATATGCCCGGATTCCGCTCTCCGATGTGGAACTCATCTATCAGCGCTTCCCCACCGTCAAGGGGGTTCAGATCGTAGAGCAGTCATGCCAGGGCGGCCTCAAGCAGCCTCGGGTAATCCGATATCTGATGGGCATGATGCATCTTGCTGCTGCCTACGGCAAGGTGGCCGTCTGGGCGGATGGACACTGGCACGGAAACAACATCTGGATAGATGCGTCCCTCCACGAAGAACTCTACCGGACCATGTGCGCATGTCGGGAGTATATCATCCCGATGTGGAAGATGAACTGCGGATGGACGCCCTATGGGGTCCAGGGAGCGACCTTCGGCATGTGGGCTGGAGGAGCGGTGGCCAACTGGGGCATTGAGCCCGAATCGTGGTTTTGGTTTGAGGCGGGATTTCGGGAACTGGACAAGCAGGTTGACTTCAAGAATGGAGCGGTAGATGGCTGTCCCGCCCCATTCTGGGGGCAGATGATTCTGATGGGGCTCTCTTCGGGAGCTGCGGCCTACTGCATAGAGCCCCCCAACGCCATGTGGAGCGCTCCGGGCGTGATTGCGCCGAAGGCACGGGAGGTGGTTTTTCCGCTCCTGTCCCGCATGATCGAGTGGCGTCTTATTCCGACGCGGGAGGAGATACTTGAGCGGACTCCGATCGCGTACATCACCGGCCAGGCTGACTCCCCGTTTCGGGAGGACGGGGGAACGCTCCGCACCCTGTACCAAGGAACCTACGGCCTGGACCACCCGTTTGAGATGATCCCCGCCACGGGACGATACGGGTGGATCCCGCTTCTTTCTCCCCACACATCCCCGGAGGAACTGGCGCGGTATGCTGCGCTGATCCACGCGAACTCCTTCCAGACTCCGGAGGCGGCGCGCGCCTATTTCGACGGCATGGTTCCCGCCAAATCGGAAGGCACCGCATGCGCAATTTTCGCAGGGAAGGTGCAGGTCATCACGAACCACCACGAAAACAGGGACATCCAGGAGAGCTTCTGCATTCCGCTGAACGGGCCATTTCTGCGTCTAGAGGGAGAGCTCGCTGTCAACGGATACGTGATCATCCAGCAGCAGGAATCCGGCGGGCTCCGCATCCACTCCAATGGACGAAACGATCGGGCGATGACGCTGCGATTGTTTGTGGGCGGCTCAAGTGTGCTGCAGATCGAGGCCACCCCGGAGCATGCTGTTTCGGCAAACGCCTGCGAGGAATCATCCAAGTGCCATATATTGACGGTGAGCTTCGCCGAAGGCGCGGTGGATCTGATCGTGACGCCTGGTAAAGGAAAGAAGGGGTAAGATTGCGCATGGCACCACGAGGATCGGGCTACCCAGCCGCTTTCCTGGAACCTGGAACGACGCCGGTTGATCGCCCCGATTCCGCATGGGCAGACTCATGAATGGGAAACTCCGTGACACGCAAGACGCTTAAAAACAGATTCTTTGTCTGGTTATCGGATCGGTTTTGCCCCTGTCGGTGCTTGCAGATGTGTGGCAGGCCGCAGAGCAGCCGGTACCCTGTTCCTTCCTTCCCAGTGGCATTTACCTGGCCCGACTCTTTCGGGATGGAAGTCCGCTTGCCTCGCCGATCAGGATGACACTCTTGCGCTGGCTTCGGCATGTAAAAATGGGCAGAAATCAGGCTGCCGTCAGGGGAGGGCAGCCGCAATCAGGAGGGGAAACTCATGCAATCTTTTCTGTTTCTGGAAACGGACGAGATGCAATGAGAGGAGCCCTTTGAGGCGGTTCGGCGCAAGGTGCTCACCGGAGAGAATCTGACCACCTGAAAATACCCGACCCGGACATCGGCCTGGCGGAGGGAATGGCGTTTCTAAGGAGTATCTGACGATACCCCACTGCCATTGATGCACCTGATCGAACGATCCTGAGCCTTGTACGGGATTCCTGAAATCCACTCAATCCGCCTAATCCGCGGTTGCGTTCCTGGAATCCGTTCAATCCGCTCCCCCCGCGGTTGCATTTCTGAAATCCGCTTAATCCGCCTAATCCGCGGTTGGCTCACGGGAGGCTGTCCGAATCCTTCCGTGGATTCGGCCGTCCCCTCTCGCTCGGAGGAAACACCTACTTGCTTCCCCTGTTTGCTCTAATCTTGGCCTCCCTTACCGGCACCTCCCCCAATCTGGCCATGCGCTATCTGGTGGGGAAAGGAGGAACTGCCGCCCGGGCACAGACGATGATCTTTGCCGGTGCCCTCCTGCCGCTTCTGGTGATCTATGCGGCACAAAGAACTTCCGTTTGGGGCGTGCCCGCAGCCCTGGGCGCCGTATCCGGTTCTACCGGAATACTGGCCGGCATCGCGTACCTAAATGCCATGAGATACGGGAAGGTCGGCCCCACGTCAATGATCATATGTATGGGCGCCCTAGTGTCATGTCATGCTTGCATTATCGTATAATATGATGTATATTCTCTTCACAACCTTGGAGGGAATATATGAAAAAGTACAAAGTGACGCTTACGGAAGAGGAACGATCTGAACTTAGCGTAATCACATCGAAAGG
>JAZDJA010000033.1:0-9250 GCA_043804415.1 Candidatus Latescibacterota bacterium
ATCGTGATGCTGAACCACATCGAAGAAGCTGTAGGGGCCCTGCACGGTAAAGTTAGTCCTCCAGTCGCGGCGCACCTGATTGATAAAGGTGAAGTAATCTGCTTTTTCTCCGAGAGGATACAACGCCCAGCACAAGGTGCGGCTCTCACCATGGCGCAGTCCGAAACGCCGCATAGAGAAGCCGGTCCATCCTTGCCCGACGACTCCGACAAACTGGAGACGTGAAATCGTGTCCTCCGCCAGAACGCCCAGGCTGCTCTGGTCGAGCTCGATGAAGAGCGTAGGATTCTCTGCCGTCATGGGCCGTGCAGGGAGCGTATCCCACTCGAGATAGTCGTGTGGCGCGGAAGTAGCCGTACCGCCTTTCCTCAATCTGTCTTCATAGTCATCCTCCACGGTGGCATTCTGGGCAGGATCTGGCCCTCCCCCTATACGAATCTCCACCGGTTTCTCTGAGGGAACAACCTTGTGCCCCATGAGGATGCCGACATCCTCTGCCGTTACGTTGGTCAAACTGTCAGCGATACTCACCCGGTGTCCCTCGATGGACAGTGTGCGCACCAGACGGTAATATTTCCCCCCTGCCGTGATTTCTATCTGACGGTCTGAGACCCTCCTTACCCCGGGCTTCCATCTCTCTTCGCATTGCGATTCCCCGTCAGCAAGCGCATTTGTACCGATGGATATTCCCGGGAAGGAGTAGAAAGACCCGACGGTATAGCATTCATGTCCTACCTCAACATGGGCTACACCACGACGATCAACCATGAGGCAGAAACCTGTGCCCTGAATCGCCTCAACAGGTTTATACTCGAGACCGGCGTTGTATATCTTTCTTTTCATCTGTGTTTTCGCTTTCCGTTCCACAATCTCCTCTTTCGCTCTTCTGCCTGTCTCATCGAGCGCCGGCTGTTTCTCGGCGGAAAGGGGACACAGCGGTTGATTTTTCATCTTTCTCAAGCATTTTTCCGTAGGGAGGCTCGGGAGACCTATGTTCAAGACAGCAGTTTCAGGAAAGAAATCCAATTCAGCGGAAAGGTCTTGGCCTTGGAGAAAGGCATTCATAGAAGAAACGGGACCATCGCACACCAGCCCCATCACCCCTCCGTTCCACATCATGTTTCTGCAGAAAGCTTTCCTGAGAAGAATGACGAGGCAGGAAGTACCGGGAATTGGGAAATAAGCTCCGGACATACGAACAGCGCGTCGGATCGCGTTCCCAAGCAGAAGCGTGAGAATGAAATGCGAGAAACTCGAAACCTTCATCAACCACGTTGAATGACAACATGCTCCCCGCTTCTCACAAAAGCCACAGGGGCTCCGTTGAGCCGGACTTCCCGGGCATCCGGGCTCCAGATCGTCATCTGACAGGGCGTGTCCGAGAACAGCTCCAGCACACCGTCACCAGAGGCAATCTCCACCCATGCCACGCGCTCATTGGAGGCAAAGAGGAGGTTTCCCTCCTTGGCCAACAGCGAAGCACCGACCAAGAACATCCGCTCTCGGCACCCACAACGGAGCCATCCCACCTCGCCGTCAAATACAAATCTGCCGAACTGGTGCGGCTGACCCGCGCTCCGGTTCTCGAAATACAGATCGGACACGTCCGCCCCGATCTGGATGCGGCACGCCATATCCCCTTCCTGCGCATCCGATGCGGTCGCCGATACCTGCGGGCGCGTCGTTCCCTGATACGGAAAGAGGACGACGCCAAAGTCAACGGGCGGCTCGCCCTCCTGGACCAGGGAGATCATCGGGGCATCCTCCACGCCGCCTTCGGGAGCGGAGATGAATCCCTGCTCCTCCACCAATCTGATTCGATCCGAATGAATGGGCAGTACGCCGATGTGCGCGTTGTAGTCCGTCTCGGCCCAAACCGATCCCTCTGCTCCCCGGATCAGTTCGGAGGGCTGAAAGTGCGCCAGCCACCGATATTCGTGATAGCCACTGGTGGTGACAAACTCCGCCACGCGCATCGCATCCGTCACGATCCAGTATTCCGGCTTGATAAACAGGATGCGCCGTTCGTGTTCCACGCCCAGAAAGTGGTATGCCGGATGAGAGGCGCGCAGATAGTCAAATCGCGGAGCCGTTGCCCACCGATGGCAGGTGCCCTCGTGAAACGCCTCCTGACTCATGTCATCCACCAGCACGGTATTGTGTCCGATCGTCTGCTTGCACCACTTCTTTCGGACGTCGCTCTGATAGCCCTTGGCGCCCCCAACGCCCACATCGCTGATCAGAGGACGCCCATAGGCGCACGCCGAAAACCCCAGCATGTCCGGGTGGGTGTGCCACGGCGCGTTGGACCCGTAGTCCGTGATCATATACAGTGCATCGTCTTCCCAGGAGGATCGCATCACCGCCCAGCCGGCATCCGGCAGGAGCGTCGAGGTCTTTTCGGGTTCCCGCGCTTCCAGCTTGTCGTATTGTGCCAGTGCCTCATCGGCCCCCTCGCCAAAGAGCCGCTTGGCCATCCGTCGCACACGATCGGGATCTCTTGAGGCAAACCATTTGCACTCCGGGATCTGGAAGGAAAGCGCCCCGTCGATCATCAGGTCCAATCCGGCGCCCGGCCCGGTATTCCCACCGTCCCCGATGCCTACCTGAGCCAATCCGGGCGCATAGAGGGAAACCTGATGGTCGTACATTTTCCTCAGATTCTCCAGCAATCCCTCCGGGGGGGTCAGTCCGCCCCGCCGGATCATCTCCAACGTCTGTCGGTATTCCATCATCACGCCCGCATTGTAGGCCGTACAACGCTCATGATGGCCTCCGTCCGGCAGCGTCTCCCGGCGGATATGCTCGCCCAGCCTCTTGAGGGAAAGCTGGGCCCATGCCGCAGATTCCCGGAACTCGGGGAACTGCAGGCTGATATCCAAAAGCCCCTCCAGTTGATGGATCTGCCAGTTGTTCGGGTGGAATTCCTGATTCATGGAAGCCAGAAACTGCCCATGCTCGATCAGCGATTTATAGATATTGATTCGCTGATCGGTCGTTCCGGTATCCGCAGGACACCCCCGAAGAAAATTCTCCATCTGCGCCAGATGCTTCAGCCGCTGGTGACCGGTGATGAGCGTCTCCCAAGGATTGTTCAGGAAGTGACAGGAGATGAATACTTTCGGGACGCCCGCGGGAGGACGCAGCGTGGTATACCATTGTTCAAAGATCTCCAGCCATCTCGAAAGATAGGCAACCTCCCCGGTCGCCTCGTAGGCCGCAGCAAGCTCATACGGAAATGCCTTCTGCTCGAGCACAACCGGTTCCCCGTTCATATAGGGCTCGGCCATCTTTTCCGCACGTTTCCGATCCGGCGGAGCAGACTTACACATCCGCCAGGCGGGCGGGCGCATCTTCCCCGATACGGCCTCCAAAAACGCTCTCCGGGCGCGGTCAAAATCGCCGGCAGTTGCCGCCGCAGCCACCTGGCTATACTGGGTGCATGCTAAGTCTATGTTGTCAAAGAACTCCGCATCGCTCATCAACGGACGATGGGGTTTGTATCCGTATTTCCACAGCCACTTCTCGCGATCCAGCTTGTCCTCATCAAAATCCGTCACGATCCCCAGGTTCATCTTCGCCTCGAGAGCCACGGTCAATTCGATCCATCCATCGGGTCCTTCCAATTGCTCCCTCATATGCAGAATTCTCCATTTAATTGAGAAGGTAAATCACATTCCCGTGGCATACACTGCGGTGTATGTGTTCCTTGATAGGGGGGGACGGGTGGCCATCCCTCATGGTTTGCGTTCCGTTGGGCTGCACGATGGCTGCCCCTGTTCGTAACCCCGCGCTACCTGGATGAAGGCCCACACCTGTTCTCTGGGTCCGCTGCGGCAGATCTCCGTGAGCATCTCCGTGGCCGCCCTGGGACACTGCCTGCCGATACTGGGCCCGAATACTGTCCGGTGTGCCCATGAGCATATCCTGCGCGGTTTTCAGATTGAAGCTGAAGGGGATTTCAGGGATTACTTCCACCAAATCTCGCACCGAAAAGTGCTGATCGCATCCGGGATCAAAATGCGTCACGCCCAGATCGGACAGGAAAGGGCGATGTTCCCTTGTCAGAAGCTCGGAATGCATGTTCCTCCCCTCCGTTCCGAAAGCCTCGTAGATCCGTTTCCGGTAGGACAGGGCAAACTCTTCATAATGCTCGGGAGAGAGGAGTCCAGAAAAGTCGTCTGAAATGCCCGTGTCTCGGGTTCTTGTCCAATCCAATCCCAAACACCTCATACAGACTTCTGTTCCTCCAAATCCCCCTGACAGGGAGCGCGGCCCACCACTGGCCTTTCCATCAAATGTTCGGCTCATGGCGGCACATCAATAAAGAGGAGAGGAGGGTCAATGGACGATCCCCACCACGAGCGCCACCGCTACGCTCATCATGGCCGCCCCCACCAGCCGGACTGCGTACGTGTGCCGACTCTGGGATTCCAGCATCGGATTTTTCGCCAGATGAGCCAGGCCAAAGGTAGCCAGTACGACCAGCACCCCACGGCTGGACAACAGGATGTTGGGGATGGTGACATTGCCTCCCGTCTTGATTGAAAGGAAGAACAACATGCTCGAAGCCATCGTAAGACAAGCAAGCACAACAAAATAGCCACTCACACGAAGCGTCAGTTTCATTGCAGGACGGTTTCGGATGAAGGGGTAGACGAACCAAGAAAACAGGGCCTGGAAGATCAGGAAGTAACTGGTGAAATGAAAACTGCCCATCCTCGTCAAAACAACCATGACGAAGGTATCGGCTATTGCGTAGAGCACGGTGGCCAATGTCATCAGAAGCACCGCCGCTCCCAGAGCGGGACGGGATCGGGCTTGACTCCTGTCCTCCCACGAGAGGAGCGCGATACTCACCATGGAGAGCAGCACCCCCACGTAGACCAGTCCTTCGTGTCGTTCGCCCATGATCAAGAAGGAGCAGAGCGCCACAAAAGGGATCTTCAGTCCCATCAGCGGCCCGGTGGTGGAGATATCTCCCTTTTCAAAGGCCACGTAGTTGAACAGGAAGCCGACGAAGGCGAGCAGGCTTATCGCAAAGACGATCCCCATGGTGGACCGGTCAGGGAGGGAGAGGCCGACTATCACCCACAGCAGCACTCCGAGGGATCCACTGAAGAGATTGTGATAGAAGATAAAAACAAAGGCGTCCTTGAGCAGGTTTTTGAGCAGGTGCTTCGTGAGGAGAAAGGCGACAGCGGAAAACACGGCCGCCCCCAAGGCGGCAAGAACAAAGGGCTGGATGGACATCATAGGTTCATTTTATCCGATCATGAAAATCTCCGTCGGCCTGTCAACCTTCGGGAGGAGGAGGATCCATATCCTCCGTGCTCGGTGGAGCGTAACTCTCTGTTGCCGACTCAAACGCGGTTCCCCTATGCCGATCTTCCTCAGTTATCCCAAGCGGCTCGTGGATAAATCTTCGGGCAATGTCCATGTATTCTTTCTTGAGTGTTTCCTTGGGGGGGGTGCTGCAGCCTTGCTGCAGCACCCCTTTTTCGGACTGTATCTATCAGGCGACGCGGGGATGGTGGTAGCATCGAGTCAGCTCGGTTTTTGGTCTCAACAATCCTGGTGTGCTCTCCGCGAACCACCGCGAGCTTGCCGGAATCCCCTGCGGGCAGCCAGCGGGAAAGGAATTCTATCAGCCCATCCGGGCGGACGCAGTTCTCCAGATGCCGTTTGGATAAGCGCGGTTTTGGCGCCAGCAAGATCCCCGTCGGTAACCGCAATGGCCACCTTGTCAAGTCCCGGCGCATCCAGGTTCAGGGCGTCGAAGAACTCCTCATCGCTCATCACGGGCCGGTAGGGGGTATCCCCGTATTTTTTCATCCACTTCGTGCGGTCCAGTTTATCCGCATCGAAGTCCGTCATGATCGCGAGATTCATCTTCGCTTCCAAGGGGACCGTCAGTTCGATCAGCCCGTCAGGGGCTTCTAATCTATCCGTCATGTGCTAACTGCTCCATTTCGTGGTTCGGGTGAGGGGTGTCTTTCCTTCTCAGTCTTGGCTCAAATTTGCGTCCCTCCATTCGCATGAGATCCACATCCAGGCAAGCTCATCAATCATGACTTGGATTCTCTACTTTGGGGTTCGTGTTCCAGTTAGGACTCCACAAATTCCGCCCGATCGGTCAAGGTCCATACACCTTGGTTTTCAACTGGAGGGATATTCTTTTTGCTTTCTCCATGGCTTCCAGCGCCACAGAAGAACAGTAGTCGGTCAGATACGCTCTTCCCAGTGCGGTATCCCGCTTGAGAAGCTGAAGCGCGGCCTGTTCGATGGCAGGCTGCATCTCAAATACCCTGGTCTCAAACTCCTCCCAGACCGCGCGCACTACTTCTATGTTGCCCCTGTAGTCCAGATCAACCAGGTTTTCCAGTTCATTGAAGATCCAGAAAGCCTTGTCCGGGTCATATTCAAATGTTTCGGGCGGCGGATCAGAATGAAAGGCCAGGCGCGCATCCTCTGTCCGATTCTCCTGCAGGAAATACCCATCGGGCGTTTCGGTGATTCCGATATACCACGGAGTCAGCACACCGGAACAGGAGGCGGCCGTGGTTCTCCAGTAGACGCAACCGACCTCCGGCGGCAGACCATTTCGCAACTGAAAGACCGCGGCCTCCTGGTTCTGCTGGCTGCAAATAGAGCCGTCTCCGGAGTTCATCAGGTCGTGGGGGGAGCCGGAATGGTACGCGTTGGATTTGTCGAACGGGGTGCCCTCGAGGTGATCGCTTAGGATATCGCGCATGTGCTGCACGGTCAGTTTGCGATCGGGCTTCACGGAAAACGGCAAGGGCTCGTGCACCGGGAGCGGGATCTCTGTTCCGGTTACCAGGCATTGTCCGCGCCACTGTCTGGAATCGCAACCGTGCTCGGCCTCAAATCCTCCTTTTTCGGGGGATTCATACGCTTTCTTGTAGGAGAAGGGTTCCTCTCCATCCGGATCATACCAGCCCCTTTGGACCGCGTATTCGATCAGATCGGGCGAGGCGATAAACCGGGTGCTGTCCAAAAGATCCACCTCCCCGATGATGTTCACATTGGCCAGTACCACCACTTCATCGTCCGGGACTCTTTGCGCCACCCAATGCTGCCCTCTTGCCATGGATAGAATCCATGCCTCATTGGGATCGGCGATCACCAGCGTCACCCCGCCAAAGTTGATCCCGAATCGCGCGATCAGTTCGCCGGCAATGCGCACGCCCTCTCGGGCCGTTTGGGCGCGTCGCGCCACCTGGCGTCTCAGCTGATACCCGATGCCCCCATCTTTGATGTCGCCACGTGCGATCAGCTCTTCGCGGGTATCCTCGCGCGTATGCGTGCCGTCGCTGGCACACGCCACGCCCCACTCATTGACATAGGTGTCACTGCCTCTCATGCCCAGGTTCTCGGACCAGATATAGGAATAGCTCGTGCGCACATCGGGAAACATCCCGCCGTTCTCCAGTTGAATCATGTCTCCCGGTTGATGGGTTTCTTCCGGCACGACCTGAAAACTCAGGAACCGGCGCCCGAAATTGAGTTCACTGTGGGCAAACAGCACCGAACCGTCGGCTGTCGCTTTCTTTCCGGCCACTACCGCATAGCAGGCCAACGCCGCTGAACTGCCCCACAGCAGGGCGGAGATCACCAAAACCATCAGAGCTCTCTTTCGATCCATCGTGTCCCCTTTTTGTGCTTTGAGACGAACAACGGTTGTGTGAAAAACGTTCGCGCCTCCAACGGATAGTCACTGAGTGTTATGCCATTCCAGCCCGAACCGCCCGCTCCCTGGAAAACTCAAAATAGGTGCGCACCGCCTCCGCCGGGATATTCCATGGGATGTGGTTCCCCACGCACATCAGATACCCTTCGCCTATGCGGCCCGTCTCCACCATCCCATCCACCATGCGGGCGATCTCTTCCCGGTTGTTGCGCATCAGAATTCGGTTGTCGCCCTCTCCTGCCAGCAGCTTGTTGGGGTGTTTCCTGGCCAATGCCTTCCAATCTGTGAACGGCTCGCTCACGAAACCGTCCGCGCCGCACGCAGCCACGTCACCTGCCACACGATCTATGTTTCCGTCGCAGATGAATACGATCCGTTTTCCGCCGTCGTGCAGCATCCCGAAGAACTCCTCGTAGTAGGGATAGATGTGCTTTCTGAGCCACGTGGGCGAACAGACCGGGCCGGAGGCCATACAGATGTCGTCGTGGCACACCACCATATTGGTCGGCAGCTTGGCAAAGGTGCGAAAGACCTTCCGGTTGATGACCGCAAAATCCGCCAGAAGCCGTTTGAGGGCATCCGGATGGCCCGCGGCCAGTTCGAGAAACAGCTCCCAGCCGAAAGTCAAAAGCGGCCACATGAACAGCGTATTGTAGAATCCCAGGCCTTGCACGATCTCGCCCTCCGCCGGTCCAGCGGCTGGATAGTCTTTGGCATACTCGGCATAAAACGCCTCGTCGTCCACGGAGTAATCCCGGCTCTCCACCACCTTAGCCTGCCGAAGGTCCAGGTGTTCCAGCGGCTCGTAGGCGAGCACCTGTTCGATGGTATCAAAATCCGTGCCCCAATCCCAATGGGTGGTCAAGCCCGTTCCCCATCGGACGCGCAGGCGCCCGTCCGCGTCGGCCACCGCTCCTTTTTGCGAGTCCTCCGGGCGCGGGATCGGATCGTCAGACGTCGGCACCCCGCAGCCGAAGTCAATCTTCACCTGTTCCAACAGTTTTTGGCGGGCGATGCGCGGGTGTTCCCACGGGTCGATCCCCGTCATCAGGTACTCGAAACTCGGATTGGAAAGGTGCTCCCAGTGCGGGATGCGCTTTGAAGCTTTTCCCATCAGTGCGAGGTAGGCATCACTTGGCATGGTGAATTCTCCTGGTGAATTTCCTGCCGTGCACTCCGTTCCTTCGTGCACGGTTCGGAGGGTCCGGGAAGATCTTCGCCGAGCGTGGAAGGAGATACTGTGGAAAGAGGCACTGAATATAGTCTTTCTCAATGGAATGTCAAGAGAAATTGCTTCGCTTGCCGCCAAGTTCTTAGAGAAAGAGCGGGAACACCTTGCCAAGTCCAATGCAACGCCCTTGGAAAAATCTCTAAACCGTAAAAAATACTTGACAAGTTATTCGGTTTTTCCTATATTTTTGAGGCATGCTTAAGGATCTATCCCCGATCTTCTAACCTTCCAGAAACATCCAGGAGGAGGAATAAAGCGATGTCTATTTTCCCCAGGTGTCTCTTTGTAATTGGAGTGGTTTTTATGTT
>JAZDJA010000034.1:0-26083 GCA_043804415.1 Candidatus Latescibacterota bacterium
TCAAAGTCCACCTGCCGCAATTGCCGATCGGCGCGAACCACCTGGATCTGCACGCGATCTCCCATCCGAAGGCGTCTGGCCGTGCGGGTTCCGATCAGGGCGTATTGCGCCTCATCCAACTCGTAGTAGTCGTCGGTCAGAGAACTGATGTGCACCAGGCCGTCCACCAGAAAATCCTCCAACTCCACAAAGACCCCAAATTTCGTCACGCCGGAGATGATCCCCCAGAACTGTTCTCCGATCTTGTCCTCCATAAACGTGGTCTGCTTCACCTTTACCGAGGCGCGTTCCGCCTCAACTGCGATGCGCTCCCGCTCCGATATCCATGCGCCGATCTCCGGAAGCGCCTCTTTCCACCGGGCTTCCCGTTCGGACGACACGTCTTTCTGGGAGAAGGTCTCCCGCAGAATTCGGTGCACGATCAGATCGGGATAGCGGCGAATCGGAGAGGTGAAATGGGTGTAGAGCGGACATGCCAGCCCAAAGTGGCCGATGTTCTCCGGGGAGTAAACAGCCCGTTTCATCGAGCGCAACAGAAGCTCGTGCACCAACGGCTCTTCGCGGTGCCCCTCCACCTGGCTCAGGAAATCCCGCAGATACTTGGGAGAGGTCGCCTCCTTGGCCCGAAAGGCGTACCCCAAAGCCTGGACAAACTGCGAAAAGGCCTCCAGTTTCTCCGGGTCCGGTGACTCGTGAACACGGTAGAGAGCGGGCTTTCTAAGCCCGGTGAGGTGGCTTGCTACGGTTTCGTTGGCCAGGAGCATGAACGATTCGACCAGACGATGGCTGTCCAAGCGCGCTGTCCGCTGAATATCGATGGGAACGCCCCTTTCGTCTAAGGTCACCTCGGGCTCGGGCAGATCAAAATCGATGGACCCGCGCTTCGTTCTTCGTTTGATCAATATCTTGCTCAGCCGATCCATCTGGCGAAGTGCATCCGGTATGGGTCCTTCCCCCTCCCCATCCAGCATCGCCATGGCCTGTTCATAGGTCAGGCGTCCGCCGCTGTGGATGATCGAATCCACGATCCGGTAGGTGACCACTTCGCCTTCGGCGGAAAGCTCCATCACCGCGCTCATCGTGAGCCGGTCCTCGTCGGGCTTCAGCGAACAAATCTCCGAAGAAAGCCGCTCCGGCAGCATCGGGATCACCCGATCCACGAGATACACGCTCGTTCCCCGCGCACGCGCCTCCCCATCCAGCGCGCTCTGCTCGCGCACGTAGAAGCTTACGTCCGCAATATGGACGCCAAGAAGGGTGTGTCCATTTTCAAGCAATTTGATCGAGACCGCATCGTCGAAATCCTTTGCATCCTCCGGATCGATCGTGAGCACCAGTTCGTTCCGAAAATCCTCCCTTCGGTCGATCTCCGACTCCGGAATTGTTTCGGGCGCGCGTTGCGCATCCTCGGTGACCTCCTGGAGAAACTCTGTCGGCAGGTTGTATGCCTTGAGGATCGAGAGCACATCCACCCCCGGATCGTCCGGATTGCCCAGGACTTCGAGGATCCGTCCCGTCAAGTTTCCGTGCGGGGACTCCTGTTTGTCGATCTGAGCCACCACCTTTTGCCCCTTTTGGGCACCCAGCCGGTCCGACTCCGGGATGGTCATCTCCCACGTGATCCTCGAATCATCCGGAGCAACGTATCCCGTATGGCCCCGTCTCTGGTAAGTTCCGATCATCGAGGCGGATCCCCGTTCCAGGACCGCTACGACGCGCCCCTCGGGAGAACCGGATCGCCGCGGCCGTCCCGAGAGTTCCACATTCACCCGGTCTCCGTGCAGCGCAGTGCCCAGATTCATGGCCTGGACATACACGTCCGGGCCGCCCGCGTCGCTGGACAGGAAACCATTTCCGCCTCGGGTCACACTGAGTCTGCCGGCCACCGTTTCCGTCTTCTCTGCCGACGCGTAGTGTCCGCCCTCCAGCCGCAGGAGCGAGCCCTCCCGCACCAGTTCCCTGAGCGTCCGCCGGAACTGGCCATACACCTGATCGGGTATGTCCAGCGCGTCCGCCAATGCTCGGATCTTCAGCGGCCGGTTGGAGGAGTCCTTGAGGTAATTCTGTATTTGTTGGCGGAAATCTGACATGAGTCTCTCCCAAATCGTGTTTGAGGAGGTGGGTAAGCGTTTTGACTAACGCCGAAAAACAAGGAAATATGCAGCATGGAAAAGCAGCGCCCAATCGCTTCGATGGTGTGTTTTTAGTGGTCTGGCCTCGCCCACATGCGTGCAGGGAGAAGGGGCATGTTTTCGTGGGGAGGAAGCTATAAAATACACTGAAAAAGCCTGAAAAGTCAAGCACTTTTTCACCATTTGGTACGTCTATCTCAAAAAGGCCTCTGGTTTTCACAGAGGTCCATCCACTGCCTTGCGAGACCGCCCGAAATCGGGATTCTCAAACCAGTAGAAATTGCTTGCATAAAACGTCGCTTTTTATTATTTTTAAGCCAACATTCGTTTGGGAGTTCGTATCAGGAAATAATCTCCTACACGGGCCACACGACATCTTTCAAGGGAGGATAGGGTGAAGAAGTACGTTTATACGTTTGGCGCCGGTCAGGCAGAGGGCCGGGCCGATATGAAAAATCTGTTGGGCGGCAAAGGCGCAAATCTAGCGGAAATGTCCAATTTGGGCATCTCGGTTCCCGCGGGCTTTACGATCTCGACGGAGGTCTGCACAGCGTTCTATGAGAACGACCGCCAGTTTCCCGAGGGATTGGATACGCAAGTGCAAGCAGCTCTTGCCAACGTGGAAGGGCTGATGGAATGCGAATTCGACGATTCCACTAATCCTCTCTTGTTGTCCGTTCGCTCTGGGGCACGGGTTTCGATGCCGGGCATGATGGATACGGTGCTGAATTTGGGCCTAAACGACACGACCGTGCAGGGGCTCATCGCGCAATCTGGAGATGAGCGGTTTGCATACGACTGCTATCGGCGTTTTGTGCAGATGTACGGCGACGTCGTGCTCGGCCTCAAGCCGGTGGACAAATACGAGCTGGATCCCTTTGAAGTGATCATCGACCGGAAAAAAGCCGCTAGGGGCATCGAGTTGGACACCGATCTGGATGCCGATGGCCTGAAGGCCCTCGTGAAGGAATTCAAAGCCGAGATCAAGCAGAAACTTGGAATGGATTTCCCGGAAGATCCAATGGAGCAGCTTTGGGGCGCGATCGGAGCCGTGTTCGGTTCGTGGAATACCGACCGGGCCATCGCCTATCGCCAGATGAATAATTTCCCTGAGCACTGGGGCACAGCCGTAAATGTCCAGGCCATGGTGTTTGGAAATATGGGCGAGGGCTGCGGCACGGGTGTGGCGTTTACGCGTGATCCGGCCACGGGCGAAAACGTGTTCTATGGCGAGTATCTGATGAACGCGCAGGGCGAAGACGTGGTGGCTGGAACGCGCACGCCGCAACCGGTGAATCTCGCTCAGAAGCGCAAAACGGCCTCGGAGTTGATGTCTTTAGAGGAGGAGATGCCTGAGATTTATGCCGAGCTCGAGCAGACCGCCAAACGGTTGGACACGCACTACCGGGACATGAACGATCTGGAGTTCACCATTCAGAAAGGAAAGCTTTGGATGCTTCAGACGCGTATCGGAAAACGCACGGGTTTTGCGGCGTTCAAGATGGCGGTGGACATGGTTCGGGAGGACCTGATCACCAAGGAAGAGGCGCTGTTGCGGGTGGATCCCGAACAGCTGAACCAATTGCTGCGCCCGGTGTTCGATCCCCAGGAGAAGGCCAAAGCCACGTCGCAGGGCAAGGTTCTGGCCAAGGGTCTCAATGCCGGACCAGGAGCGGCTGCTGGCAGGGCGGTCTTCAACGCGGAGGATGCGGAAGAGTGGGCCGGCCGGGGCGAAGCGGTGATTCTGGTGCGGATCGAGACCTCTCCGGAGGACATTCGGGGAATGAATGCGGCCAAGGGGATTCTGACCGCCAGAGGCGGAATGACCTCCCACGCTGCGCTGGTGGCCCGTCAGATGGGCAAGGTGTGTGTGGCCGGATGCGGCGCGTTGGTGATCGATTACGGCAAGCATCAGATGGTCGTAGGCGATCAGACCATCAAGGAGGGCGATTACATCTCCATAGACGGCACCACGGGCGAGGTGATGGCCGGCCAGATGAAGACGATGCCCTCCGAGGTGCTGCAGGTCATTGAGGGACAGCGCAAGGCGGAGGATTCTCAGGTCTATCAGGATTATTCGGATCTGCTCTCCTGGGCGGATGACGTGCGCAAACTGGGTATCCGCGCCAATGCGGATCAGCCCGATCAGGCCCGGACCGCGGTGGCGTTCGGTGCGGAAGGCATTGGCCTCTGCCGTACGGAGCATATGTTTTTTGAGGAGGACCGGATTGATTCGGTTCGGGAGATGATCCTCTCCGATGACCTTTCCGATCGGAAGAAGGCGTTGGCGAAGCTGCTGCCGATGCAGCGGGAGGATTTCGCGGGACTGTTCCGCGCGATGGACGGATTCCCGGTGATTATCCGAACGCTGGATCCGCCGCTGCACGAGTTCTTGCCGCACGGCGCCGAGGGCATCGCGGAGTTGGCCAGGAACATCGGCGCATCCGCAGAGAAGCTGCAGGCTAAGGCGGATAGCCTTCACGAGACCAACCCGATGCTGGGACATCGGGGATGCCGCTTGGGGATCGTGTATCCGGAGATCACAGAGATGCAGGCGCGGGCCATTTTTGAGGCTGCGTGCGAGGTTGCCAAAGAGGGGATCACTGTTATTCCCGAGGTGATGATTCCGCTGGTAGGACATGTGAACGAGTTGAGATCCCAGAAAACGCTGGTGGATCGCGTGGCCAAGGAAGTGATCGCATCCTATGGCGTGGAACTCAAGTATCTGATCGGCACGATGATCGAGTTGCCCCGGGCTGCGCTGACTGCGGATAAGATCGCCGAGGAAGCCGAGTTTTTCTCTTACGGCACGAACGATCTGACCCAGACCACGTTCGGGCTTTCGAGAGACGACGCCAAATTCCTCCCGGACTATCTCGCGAAAGATATCTGGGAGAAGGATCCGTTTCAGACCATTGATCAGGAAGGCGTGGGTGCACTGATCCAGATTGGGGTGGAGAAGGGACGATCCACCCGGCCCGATCTGGAAATCGGCATCTGCGGCGAGCACGGCGGCGATCCGGCTTCCGTGGAATTCTGTCACCGCATCGGGATGAACTACGTGTCCTGTTCGCCGTACCGGGTGCCCATTGCCCGGTTGGCGGCCGCGCAGGCAGTGCTCAAGGAAAAGTAGATCGGCCCGTCTTCTGACGTGGATGGAAGAAGGGCGGCTCTCGGGCTGCCCTTCTCTGTGAGGGTCTCCGACCTCCTGCAGATCCCGGATCTGCGGGAGGTCTGCAGAATCAAAGCCCAACCGTGCTTCCCCTTTTTCGAGCAAGGCGCATTAAATCCTTGATTTATTGAAGAGATTTGTCTATATTCCAAAAAAACTCTTTCTTTCCTGTTCGTTTTCGGGGGATAAGAGTCCGGACAGATTGCCTGGGAACCTATGCTGGCGGGTTTCGTTGGGTCGAGGCCACTCAGGTGACATGCACTTTTGGGCTGTGTCACCGCATTGGACTGCCTCGACTTGGTTGAGGACCTTTCTTTTGGACTGCCTCGACTTTCTGACTTAAGCAGCAGCGCGTCAGGTCGGCGTTCCCACGCAGGAGTGTGGGAACGAGTGCAACTATCATCACACTTCACATCGAAGGAGGGGAGCATGAAAGCATTCGTATCTGTTGCTGTCGTCTTCTTGTTCGGGGTTGTTTTGCTGCCGAGTTTTTGCCTGGCAGAAGAGGCGCCCATACAGCTTTCCCTTTTTCATCCTGTGCAGGTTTTCGATGCGCAGACCTCGATCCTTGGGATCCGACTCAACCTGATCTACGGCGTGAATCAGGATCTCACGGGAGTTGACCTGGGGTTTGTCAACAAACTGCAGGGCAATATGAAGGGCTATCAACATGGCGCCGTCAATCTGGTCGACGGCAGCTTCCTGGGGTTGCAGGACGGATGCATAAATGTCGTTAAAGGAAGTTTTGTCGGTCTGCAAAGCGGCTTTTTCAACAGCGCCGGAGACTTTAGCGGCGTGCAATGTGGCATCTGGAACCAAGTAGAGACACTGCATGGCCTCCAGATTGGTCTGCTCAATTTCAACAAGAGTGGCGAACCGCATGGATTCTTGCCGATTGTCAGCTTCTCCTTCTGATTGAAGTGTGCGGTAGTAGTGATCGGGTCTCCTGCTCTGATCGCCATGCTTCTTCAGAAAAACTCGACTGCCATCCTTGCCAAGGGAACCGGAATTAACCCTTCATGGCTTCATTCTTTCGAGGCTACCGGGGCGACACGCTCTTATGGGCTGTCGCCCTATTGGACTGCCTCGACTTGATGATGCAGCTTGATGACGCAGAGCGTCAAGAACTTGTTCCCACGCAGGAGCGTGGGAACAAGAATAACTCCTTGAGGAGATGAGATGGGACAAGATTTCCAGCCAATGGAGCGATAGGTCTGATTTTTGAGGTTACCTTCAAGGAGGCATCAGCAATGAATTGGGTTTTGCAGAAATGGCCGCAACTCGCTTCATTGTTTATCTATTTGGCGCTGTTTCTGCCGGTGATCGCCTATAACATCATGACCGTATCAGTCATAGTAGTCTGTTTTCTGCTAGCCACACTGCTGGTTATACTACCGGGCTCGCTATCCGAAAGCCTGATGAAGCGGCTAGAAAGAGAAACATCAGAGGACAAACGAGGAAAATACCGTAGATATGGCTTCAGATTTGGCCGACTAGTAAGACTACTTCAGCAGGAGCTTTCCGATCCCCTCTTCCCAAAGCGATTGGTAGTCATACCGCTTCAGAGGATTCTGTATAGGCAGTATCGCAAGATGTACACCCTCGTTTTGGAGAGCTTCTTCAGTGGCCTTGCTGCAGAGAGCCAGGGGAACCAAGAGCAGGAAATCCCGAAACTGAAGAAGGGCTTTTTGAGGAAGGCGTTCGATTCCTCAAAGAAATCTCTGTTACTCGTTTCGCTATGTATTCTATCGCTCGTTCTTCTAGCGATGATTTCTTTGCCAACAATTGTATTAATCGTAATGATTTACCGGCTGTTTGTTCCTGGGAAAGTGGATCCTCCACGTGTAATTGCGCATATCCTTTCAATGCTCTGATGCTGGGAGGGTGCAATGTTAGAGCAAGCCCATGCTGAAACGGCAGTCTATGGTTTCTACAATAGAACCTTCAGGCCTGTTCTTGCCAGTGATTGAGGTTTCGGAGAACTGGGTGACGACCACGTTTGCGCGGCCGAGCGTCCGAGTGGGGGCCAAGTCTGGATCAGGTTCGGACGATCTGACCCCCCCAAGTGGCCCCCCAAGTGACCCCCCAAGTTAGGCGTTTGCTTGCTGTGTGTGAAGGAGAACTACTGCGAGAAGAGCTGCAAGAACGGATCGGGCTTTCCGACCGAAAGCACTTTCGAACGGACTATCTGCGCCCGGCCCTAAGTGCTGGTCTTATCGAAATGACCGTTCCCGAAAAACCCACGAGTAGCAAACAGAAATACCGGATCGCTGCCAAGGGCAAAGCGATCCTGGAAAAGGCCGAGTAGGAGCCACTATGGATCCGTCCTTTTGCGCGGAAGACACCTTGGTCTGGCAGACCATCTCCGAGTCTCTGGACCAGTAGCTCGGCTGGGAGTCTCACTGTTCACACAACATCGAGGATTTCGGATCGGAGATCCTGCAGGGCCGCTCGTCTTCGAGCTATGAAAGTGCTTTGGTCAGCCAGAGGAACACCCGGAAGAAGCCGCCGCCGAAGAGGGAACTGGGATAGGGCAGCATCCGGTTGGCGTCCACCAACGAGCATCATACAGTCCCGCTCACCCTCGGAGGCAGTTTTTCGGCACATGGCCGGGAACTTCTGCGTTTCCCAAACGTTCAATGAAGTCAAAAGAGACCTAAACTGTCGAGTGGATCGCTGTTCTTGTCAGGCCCTCACGCAACGGGCTGCGCCATAGAGCGCCTGTTGCCCCTTGTTTCTCCACCTATCACCATCAAACCTTACCAATCACGAGCCCAGGAAAGACCATGGGAAAAATTGTAGCTGTTGTGAACCAGAAAGGTGGGGTGGGAAAGACCACCACAGCGATAAACTTATCCGCATGTCTTGCCGCTGCGGAAAAACGCACCCTGTTGGTGGATGTGGATCCTCAGGCCAACACCACGAGCGGAATGGGGATGGGGCGGGACAAGGTAAAAAAGAGCATTTATGAAGTGCTCCTGGAGGGCGAACCCTTAGAATCCATCCTCCTTGAAACGGAGATTCCCTTCCTCCATCTGGCGCCCTCTCATCTCCGGCTGACCGGTGCGCAGATTGAGATGGTGAATATGCCGGAACGAGAACGACGGCTTCAGTTGGCCTTTCGGGACATTCGGGATCGATACGAGTATATCTTCGTGGATTGTCCTCCCTCTCTGGGATTGATCACGCTCAACGCCCTGACTGCGGCCGATTCGGTGTTGATCCCCATCCAGTGCGAATACTATGCGCTGGAGGGTCTGAGTCAGTTGCTCAATTCCATCCGCCTGGTGCAGCGACAGCTCAATCCCGCATTGGTCATAGAAGGTGTGCTGCTCACCATGTTCGACTCCCGGTTGAATCTTTCCCGTCAGGTGGCCGAGGAGGTACGCTCCTACTTCGGGGACAAGGTGTATAAAACCGCCATCAACAGAAATGTGCGGTTGGGCGAAGCGCCGAGTTTCGGGAAACCGATTATTCTTTACGACATTCTATCAAACGGCGCGCAGAACTATATGAAATTGGCCGAAGAGGTTCTCAAGAAAGCAAAGCGGGAAAAAAGAGAGGCAGCAAAAGGATGAGGAATGTTCCATAGGTTCTCCCAAAACGGGCAAGGCGAAGAATGGCAAGCCCTGCAGAGGAACAGTAACCGTGCGGAATCCAGTCCACCTTAAGGCGATGGGTCAGCTATGGGCAAACAAGTATTGGGCAGAGGATTGAGCGCGTTGATTCCGGACTTTGAGCCGTCGCCGGGGCGCGAGGGGATGGTGATGGACATTGCGGTGTCCGATATCCAGCCGAATCCCTATCAGCCGAGGATGCACTTCGACGCGGCGGCGCTATCGGAACTGAAGCGATCCATTCTGGAACAGGGCGTGATCCAGCCAGTCGTGGTTCGGCGTCTGGAGGGCGGGTATCAGATCATCGCCGGGGAGCGGCGTTGGCGGGCCGTGCGCGAAGCCGGACTGGATACGATTCCGGCCCTGGTTCGGGACGTTTCCTCCGCCGAGGATATGATCGAGCTGTCGCTGGTGGAAAACATCCAGCGGGAGAATCTCAATCCCATAGATGAGGCCAATGCGTATCGGACGCTGATGAAGGAGTGCGACCTTACTCAGGAAGAGGTAGCCCAGAAGGTTGGGAAAGATCGCTCCACCGTGGCCAATCTGCTTCGCCTGCTTCGGCTTCCGGATGCGGTGCAGGAGCATATGCTCGACGGGGAACTGACGATGGGACACGCGCGCGCCCTGCTGGTATTAGACGACGAGTCAGAGCAGATCCGCCTCTGTGAGGAAATTCTGAAAAACGGCTGGTCTGTCAGGAAGGCCGAAAGCACAGCCAAGGCTCGCGGGAGCCGAAAGCCGGTGCCAGCGCACGCCCGAGCGAAGCATGATCCCCTGATTGAGGCGGTGGAAGAGGAGCTTCAGCGGTTCTTTGCGACTGGGGTGCGAATCGTCAGGGGAGGAAAGAAGGGCACGATTGAAATCGAGTTCTATTCGGATCGGGATTTGGAGCGGGTACTGGGGATCTTCAGGGGGGAACGGTAAAGAGGGGTATTGGTGCTGACACGAATAAACTGGAGGCGAATTCTTTCGCCGGTTTTTCTGGGAGGAGAGTACACGCCGCTGATGGGAATATCCCAGGGCGGCGTTCTTCTTATGCGGGGAGGAAGGTATGATTCGGATCGGTATCATCGGAGTTACTGGATACGCGGGGTTGGCGCTCTTTGAGCTGCTGGCGCGTCATCCCGGAGTAAAGATCGATTTTCTGGTTTCGGAAAGTCAGGAAGGATCGCGGCTTTCCGATGTGTATCCACAGGTGACGGGGATCGGGGATCGGGAACTGGTGTCGCTCGCAGACGCGAATCGCATGCCCGTTGACGTTGTGTTTCTCTGCCGTGCGCACACGGAGGCGATGGCGCTGGTTCCGGCTTTTATTGGGCGGGGGATTCGGGTGGTGGATTTGAGCGCGGATTTCCGGATGGACACGCCCGAAGCCTACACCGAGTGGTACCATCTGGCGCACACGGCTCCGGATCTGTTGCGGGAAGCCGTGTATGGCCTGCCGGAAGTCTATCGCGAACAGATCAAATGCGCGCGTCTCGTTGGGAATCCGGGGTGTTATCCTACCGCGGCTACGCTGGCGCTGGCTCCGCTTCTGGAGAAACGCTGGATTCGACCGGACGACGTGATCGTGGACTCGAAATCCGGCGTATCGGGTGCGGGTCGCAAGCCGTCGCTGCGCACGCATTACGTGGAGACCAACGAGAATATCGCGCCGTATAGCGTGGGACGGGCGCATCGCCACACCGGAGAGATCGAGCAGGAGCTTTCCAAACTGGCCGGGGCGCCATGCCCTGTGGTTTTTACGCCGCAGCTGGTGCCGATCAATCGAGGGATCTTGACTACCGCGTATGCCACGCTGGAAAAAGAGGTCTCCTCGGAGGAGTTGACGACGCTGTATCAGACCCGGTACAAGGGGGAGCCATTTGTCCGGGTGAGGGAGCATGCGCTGCCGGAGACCAAATTCGTGCAGGGCACGAATTTCTGCGATGTGTCCGTGTTGCGGGTTCCGGGCACGAAAAAGGTGCTTGCGATCACGGCGATCGACAATCTGATCAAAGGCGCAGCCGGACAGGCCGTGCAGAACATGAACCTGCTGTGCGGGATCGAGGAGTCCACGGGGCTGCTGTGATCGCGGGATTCCAGAGGGGCCAGGCACCTCGCCGGACTATTCGTAGTGTGCCGTTCCATGTTCAGATTGTGGGGTGCGCGGGCTTGCCCTCGCCTTAGGATGCGGCAGCATAATTGCCGCATCCTAAGGTTTTGGGTCGTAACTCTGAACGAAAACCTCTGGTCAAAATGGGGAATAATCCGGGGCCGATGTGTGCAAGTCCTTCGTTCCGCCCAAAGACTGAGAAGAGCAGAATGGCAATTTGGCGATCGGAGGAGGCTTCATGAAATCTCAAACCGCACCGGCCCCAGCATCCCCGAGGGCAAGGCGGCCCCTTCCATCCGATTGGCCATCGAGTTGGTGACTGATACGTGCAGGACATTGGCTCCTGGTTTGATGGGAAGCATAAATCGAAACGGCGCCCAGAGCCGCACTCCGCAGGAAATGCCATTGCAGAACACCTCCGCAAAGTCGTGAACCTCGCCCAGATCGAGGGTCCATGTTCCCCGATCCACCATTTTCGGCGAAGCGTCCAGGGCCTTCTCGTATGCGAGCGTCCCGGAAAAATCCGCCATTTTCTCGAGAGTTGCCCAGTCTGCCAAATGTTCCGCCAGAATCTCCTCGGTTTCCGGATGGCGCAGGACCCGGCCATCCGAGCAGTCGACCGGCTGTCCCATCTGCCTGCGCCTTTCTTCGGGTTTCAGAAGCTTTGGAGCCCGTCCCGGATCTATGGCCAGCACGCGGCCTTCCCGTCGTTCCAGATGCAGCGGAAGACACATGGTGTCCTCGCCATGATCCAGCACCCCTGCCGGATCGGATCTCCCGGTCAGCGGATCCCACCACTGGGCATACCCGGTGCTTCGCACGCTCATCCTTCCCGTAATGGGCCCCTCCCCTTCGTTTGTCAGATAGTAGCACTCCCACCCATCTTTTCGCACGTGCATATAGCGTAAATCGGCATGGGAGGGCTCCAGTCTCACATCGGGTGAAAGATGCCGCTCGAGGTGTTCGAGAAAGGGCCCCTCCGTCGCGGGATCGAATGAGAGGATCTCCCCTCCTCTTGCGGCAAAGTGCGACAGCTGATGCTCAGTCGATTCGGAGAATGTTTGCCCCTTCATCCGAATCAATGTGGAATATGCGGCCCCCCCCGATCTGTATGCGTCCCTCTGCAGGGACTGCCCTCGCCAGGAGACGATCCTCCAGGTAGTTGAAATCCCGCTGATGCTGGAAGAGCACCTTGGCCGGTTCCCATGGCAGCTGATTATGCCGACCCAAGATGGCGAGCTCGCACACCTGCTGGCTGTCCGTGAGTAAGGCACAGAGTCGTTTGGTATACTCTGCCAGGAGCCGGTAGTGTTTCCACCAGAGATTGTGCGGGCCCACATCCGGCGGACGCTCGTGCGCGCGCGTGCCCCGGATGCTGTAATAGAAGGCGTGGGGCCAGAGCAGATTGACTCCCCGCACCATCAACCAGTCGGAAAGTCCCTTCATCTCATCAAAGGTGAGATTCCACCCATACCCGCCGAATACCTCGTTTCCATTTCTCCGTGCACACCCATGGCGCGCCGCGCTGCTGGCGCATTTTCCCACGGTGCTGTCCGGCCCCTCCAGAAGCGTTGCCTTCCCGAGTTCCACGTGCCGCAATACCGTATCCTGCCCGGGCAGCCCAAAATACCGCAGCGGCCCGATATCGTCGCTTAGGGAAGGATGCCCGGTTAGCGCGATATGGTGCGCCGCACACCAGTCCGAAATCGGCTTGTAGAAGCTCTCGTTGAGGCGCTCGGCCACCAGATCTTCGTAGTCCCTACGGATGTTTCCGGTGCTGGGGCAGGTGTCCCCAAAGAGTGCGGGCAAGTGCGGGATCAGGTCACAGCCCTTCTTCTCCCGGAAATACGTTTCCAGTCCGTCTGTCCAGGGGATGAGTCCCTCTTTGGGATAGCGCCCCAAGATGCTTGGCTCGTCCGTGAACATCGCCCGAATGGGATCTCCGAAATATGCGCTCAGGCGCTCGTAGTAGCGCTCGTGCGTGCATCGTATGAATCGGCGCACGGCCTCGGGGTTGAGCAGATCCGCCGCAAAGGGGGCGCCAGCCTCGCCATCGTCCTCCCCTTCGTGCACCCCGCGGATCCTCCCGTGGGTGGGTGTGCTGACAAAGATCCACCCCGGCTTGTTGTGGGGAATCCGATCGGCCGCCGCGATCGCAACCGCTTCGGTCTGGCCCTCCGGCATGAAGGCCACGCATTTCTCTTGGATATTTCCATCCGGGGCCTTCAGAGACTTTACATACCGCATTTGGAGCCCGCGTGCCAGAAACTCCGGATGGCCCGCCACGACTTCGCCATGCGCGGAGCCGGAGGGATACATGCCCTCGTCGTACAAATGCACGATCATACCGTGTTCTTTTGCCTCCTGGACGGCGAAGCGCACCAGTTCGAACCACCGTCTTCCAAGGTAGGGTATCGCGCGCGGAAGCCCCATTCGGGCGTGGATGGTGAAGCCATGGATGCCATGCCCGCGAAAATCCGCGAGCTGTTCCCGGATGCCCTCCTCGGTGATCTCATCGTTCCAGAACCACCAGGGAACCTGGGTGAATTCGTTGGAGGGATTCAGGAAGGCTTGATAGAGGTCATTCATTAGCACTCCAAAGGCGGAAGGCAGGGATCAGGGAGCAGGAGACCGGAGACAAGAAACAGGAGACAGGGGACCGGAAAGTCAAGGGCTCGGAGGTGGGGTCGGAGGAAGATACCAGAGGCTGAGTGTCTCGGTTAGGATTCGGCTGATCCCTGATCCCTGGTACCTGATCGCTGACCCCTGATAACGAACGCCATCGTGACAACGGTTCCGGCTACGCCCACGGGCCAGAACGCGCCCGCCGCATCCACCATCCACCCGAACAGGGGCGCCATGCACATCGTCGCAAACGATGTGGCCTGCGATTCAATCGAAAGCATCGTGGCGCCCATCTCCGGCGTTGCATGCCGGTTGATCCGGCTTACCATCACGGGCCGCCAGAAATTCTGGGTGATCGCTAAGACCACGAAACAGACGATCACGAGCGGATACAGCCGAAAATAGAGCAGGGGAATCAGGCACGCGAACAGCAACGCATTGCCCCCCCAGATGAAACGAGCGACGTGTTCCTCGCCTCCTCTCCAAGTGGCCAGATGATGGGCACGCCGGGAGGCGATGCTCGAAAGGATATGCAGCACAAAAAAAACGGCGCCCACCAACAGCGCAGCGCGGCGCCGATCGTCGAGCATCAAGAACAGGGGGAGGGCCATCGCGGCCTGGTTTAGGATGGGCTGAAGATAGTCCTTGCTCGCCTTGAACAGCCCCTCAAATCCCATCGATTCCGCGATCAGTCTGCGCAAAGGCGCGTGCTGCGTGGCCTGCTTCAGTCCCTTTCCGAGAAACTCCGCGACCGCTTTCATCGAGAAGGTGCGCTTGCGATCCCCATCCAGGACGGCCGGGTACCCGAGCAAATTGACGATATTGAGCAGATAGGGGAGGATGGAAAACCAGAAGATCGTGCTGTATTTCCCCGTGAAAAAGACCAGCGCACTGGCGATCAGCACGGAAAGCGCCGAACCCATCTTTGCCCAGGATCGCGTGTACCCGTAGATCTTCGTCTTCTCGTGGGTCCTTCGCTGAAGGCGCAGCCAATCGAAGATCATCGCTTTGTGCGTGCCGGTTCGAAACACCTCGCCGATGGCGAAGAGTAACATGGCTCCAAAGAGTGCCTGCAACGTGCGGCTTATGGCAAACGCGGTGAAGGACAGGATATACGCGCTAAACGACAGGATCATCGCGCGCCTGCGCCCATACAGGTCGGCCACGGCGCCGCTCGGAATCTCCAGGAGATTGATGCAGATCTCCCGGAACCCGATCAGGAGACCGATTTGAAAGAACGTTAGTCCCTTCTCCCGGAAGGCGAGAATGAGAAAGGGATCGTAGTATTGCTGGTTTTTGAGGAAGCCATAGAGGGAAAAGCGCGCTAGCATAGGGAATCCGGCGTTTGGGGATTTTCTGTGAGAGGGGATCGCGCCCAAGAGCGAACCCGTGAGCGTGTCATAGGAGATGGCCAATTCGTGGATCGTGAAAAAGATACCCAATCCATCCGCCAATGTCAACCGTTTTCTATCCTTACTTTTGGATTGACAACCCAGTTCGTTTTGTCTATCTTTGTTGCCATCGGAATGCCTTCGCCGCGCGCGGATCCCGTAGAAAAAGGACAAGGAGATGACTTCCAAAGAGAGCGTGCGCTGCGCACTGGATCACCAGGAACCGGATCGGGTCCCCATTGGAGAATGGGGGATCGATCACGATACCGTGGAGCACGTGATCGGACACGAGACGTATTGGAGGGTTCGGAAGAAGAGCACGCTTGCCCTCTGGGAGGGCAGACGAGATGAGGTGGTGGAAAGCGAAAAGCATGACCTGGTCCAACTCATTGAGACGCTCGATCAGGACCTGGCCCCCGTGTTTCTGGTACCCGCGAAAAATGTCGAGCCGACGGAGATTAGAGAGATAGACGGTGCCACCTGGAAAGACCGGAAAGGACGCACCTACAAGTATTCCGACGGCAACGACGCGACTTACTGCACAGACCACGGACCGATGAGAACATTTGGCTCCTCAGCGGCACTCACGGAACATTTCGAGTCCGTGTATGTGCCTGGCGAGGGGTTTCGAATCGCAGAGAAGGCGTCCGGTGGGTATCGCTTCGAGCTGTCGGACCCTTCGCAGATGGAATTGGTGCGATTTGTGGTGGATCGGCTCGGAGACGAGCGATTCATTTTAGCGCGGGGTTTTTCGGAGTTTTCCCTTCCGTTCGAATGCCCTTTCGGAGAAGACTTTTTTCTTTTTCTGGCTCTGCAGCCCGACCTGGCAAAACTCGGCTTTGACCTGATCACCGAACTGGAATTGGCCAAGGCGCAGCTTTTCATAGATGCCGAGGTGGATGCCATTATGCCGGGCGGCGATTTCTCCGACTCCAACGGGCCGATGATCTCTCCGCAGCTTTCTCCCCGGGATGAAGCGGCTGAGCGCCTTTTGCCGCCAGGCTGGCGTGCGGATGATGAGCCATAATTGCGGGAACACCTGGAAACTCATGGACCTGTTGATCGAGGCGGGCTATGAGTGCTGGCAATCCATCGCGTGCAAGACCGCCGATATGGACCTGAAAAGGCTCAAGACTTCCTGCGGAGCACAGATCGTCTTCTGGGGTGGGATCAACATCGAAACGCTGGTGTCCGGGACGCCGGAGGAAAACAGGGCGGATGTGCGCTATGCCATAAAGCACGCCGCGCGGCGGACTGATCCTGGGGACGAGCAACAGCGTCTGCTATGGCAGCCGCTATGAGAACTATCGGGCCGCTCTGGATACGGCGCGTATACGATCGCGGTCTATCGCTTTTTTGAGAAACAACCGAAGAAAGATTGAGCACTGAAAGACACTGAAAAAGACGGAGGAACAAGTAGACACACCGAGAATGCTACGGGCTATATGGGGCCTGTGCTTCCGTCTCGTATTGACAGCATTTTTCTCAATCGCACCTAACTGGATCAATCATGTGAGGACTTGATGACCAAACGCATTAGCCTATCTGTCGAAAACCCGAGTGGCGTCGAGCGGGCGGCATGGCCGGTTACGCAGGGCATCCCCTTTGCGGACAAGACGCTTGGAGCCGGCACGCCGGTTCGGGTGGTGGATTCGGAGGGCCGCGTCCTGGCCACGCAGTTTGAGCCTCTTGCCTTCTGGAACAAAGACCGGAAGTTTGTCAAATGGCTGCTGGTGGATTTTCAGGTGGATCTGAAAGCTGCGGAGACGTCAGCTCTCTTTCTGGAGTATGGGAAGGAGCTGGAGCTGATTGTGCCGCCTCAGCCGATACGCCTTGAGGAGCGCGGGAACGAATTGCTGCTCTCCACGGGCCTGCTGGAGGTGCGCTTCCAGAGAGGGGATCCCGATTTTTTTGCCGGATGTCGGGTAAAGGGAGAAAAGGGATGGACGGACCTGTTGCGCGGCTATCCCTTTCTCCATGTGCGCGATCAA
The DNA here is from genome assembly GCA_043804415.1 of Candidatus Latescibacterota bacterium. Lineage (GTDB taxonomy): Bacteria > Latescibacterota > 4484-107 > 4484-107 > 4484-107 > 4484-107. The sequence goes on from JAZDJA010000034.1 coordinate 17,027, forward strand.
AACGGGATCCCCTACCAATCCTCGTGGGCATCCGATGCTCCTCTCATCACTATCGAACAGGCTGGTCCGATGCGGGCGTGCCTTTGTGTGAAGGGGGTTCACGCCACCGAAATGGGACTCCGATTTTGCCCCTACGTGCTGCGGATGCACGCGTATGCCGGGAAAGGCGATCTGCGATTTTTCCACACCTTTATCTTCGACCAGAACCCGAAGAAATTTGAGCTGTCCGAGATTGGCATGAAGTTCCCGCTGGATCTGGGCAGGGATCTGAACATGGCTTTTGGCGGAGAAGAAGAGACGCATTCGGTGGGGAGAAGTGATCATGCCCTCTTCATGCAGTCTTCGGACCAAGACTACGCGGTTTTCGCGGAGGACCGATCCCTGGGGAGGGGCACCCGGACAAACGGCTGGGCAAGCATGAGTGGCACCTGTGGCGCTGTCGTCTCAGCAGTGCGGGACTGCTGGAAAGAGTATCCCAAAGCGTTTCTATTGACACAGGATGGGATGGACCTGCAGATCTGGCCCGAGGCTTATGGGGAAACCTTGTCTTTCCGGACCCCGTTTGAAGAGCCCGCCGTTTTCTTCGCCGGCACAAGGGACGAGGAAACGGTGAAGCGGCTGTTGGCGGAACGTCCGACTGCCCCGCTGAACCTCAAGAGTTTCGACATCCAGAACGAAGAGGCCCTGCTGTGGGTGGAGGAGATGATCGAAAAATACGCGCCTAACCGGGCGGCCTCCCACAACGACACGGGCACATCGGACGGCACAGGCGCGGCGAAGACCACCGAATTTGTGGTTCGGTTCTCTTCGGAAGGGATTCAGGATCAGGAGTCCGAGGCGCTGGGCATCTCCGTGCAGGAGCCGGTGATCGCCGTGCCCGATCCTGCCTATACCTGCGCCACTCGTGCGGCAAGGGCCTTTTATCATAGAGGCGATCCCCGTTTTGCGGAGGTGGATCGGGGGTTGGATGATATTCTGGAGTTGGTGGCTGCAACACCCATCGAGCGGTGCCGCCTGTATGGCATGATGCGCTATGGTAATATGGTATGCTCGCATTCGGCCGGGTGTGGGGTGTCCTACCGGTACTATCACGAGAAGGATCCCACCAAAGCACTAAGACATGTGGGTCCCTATAACAACGAGGCAAACGACCAGATCTGGTCGGTGTGGGGCAATTTCATTCGAAGCGGGGAGCGGAAGCATTTCCTGCTGGCCTCGGCGTACAGTCAGAACATTGCCGACGTGTGTACGTGTCACGCCCATCCCAGCAAGCCGGAGGCGGTGGGACTGATGCACTATCATAACGCCCACCAGTGGTCCGGGGGGCACAGCCCGTCGCACACGCTGGTGACCGGCACGTTGCTGCACTACTATTTCACCGGGAATCGGCGCCTGCTCGAGGTGGCCCTGGAAACGGCGGACTGGGCGGTTCGCTGGCAGGAACCGTGCGGGATCATTGCCAACCGGGACCAGGTGGCTGGTGCGCTGAGCAGGGAATTTACCGGACCACTCTGGAGCGTGATGGAGGCGTATCAGGCAACCTGGGAGGAGAAATACGGGGATCTGGCCCGGCGTAGCCTCAATTGGTTTCTCCACACGCAGGAGACGCCGGGGACGTTTCCGATCAGTGTGTACACGGGCGGGGAGCATGGAAACGAGGCCTGGGTGGAGCCGACGGACAAGCCCGGTGTGCACGAGGGAGGCATCTACACGCTGTTTGACGATGGATTACGTCTCTTTGACAGCGACCTGCTGCGAAAGACGATCCTCGCGGAGGCGGATCATATCCTCTGGAACACGCCGACGCACAGCTATATCACGGCGTCCATGGCGAAAGAATGGCTGACCAATCGCTCCAAGCTGTGGCGGGTGGATGAAAAGTGGTTCTGGACGCAATGGGGGGGGCCTTCCGACGCTCTCGGTACGGTGGTCTCTCTGGCCTACGAGATCACGGGCGATCCGGTGTATGTGGCATGGGCCAAATATCATGTGGAGGTCTATTTCCCGGACCGGGCAGAGCGCATCCGGAATTTTTCCCCTTGTCTTTTCACCTTGATCAAATACGGAAGCTACCTCCCGATCCTTATGGCCATCGTGGCAGAGGCGCAGCGGAAGGACCCGGAAGGTCTGGCGCGGGCGGAGAAACACTGGCGACAGAAGCGCGCCGAATTGGGCCGCCCGCTCTACGACGGTCCGATCCCCGGTATCCCGATCGACCAGGCGCATTTTGATGCCAATACCAATGTGATTGGCGCAGAATCCGTTGATATCGGGCTTCCGGCCCCCACGCCGCGACCCAAGCCAATAAGCATCGGCGTGCTGGCCTGCGAAGAAGCGTGAATAAAATAGATGGAAAGCCTGCTCTTTTGGATGGGGTCCCTGCCAGGAGGCATCTCGCGCGTCCTTTCGGTGCAGGCCAGAGTGGGAGGAATGCTCCCCAAGAATCGGCTCTCTTTGTCTTGAAGTGGGCCGCATTTTCGGATGAAAGGCCAAAGCCTGAATTCCGGGGAGGGAATTCAGGCTTTGGCCTTTCATTGGGTGGCGGTAGACCGTCAACGACCCAGGAATCCACCCGCTTGAGAGTCGAGTCGACTTGCCCACCTCAAAGGGAAGGCCGCACGATACGTACACAGATCATAGACGGCAAAGCAGGGGCGATCCCAAGGATCGCCCCTGCTTGTTTCACGTTGCGTGCTACCTTTCCGCAGTCACCCTCTCCAACATCCCAATAGCCTCCCGCTCCCATGCATAGGCCTCCGTGGCCTTTTCGATTACCTGCGGGTAATTCGCGAATTTCAACAGCTCCTGCTCGGTAAAGACGGCTGCGCGCCAGTTCCCCTGAGGCACAAGCGCCTCGATCTCCTTGAGCTTGGCAGCGATCAATCCATAGCGCACGGAAGCGTCGGACAGCGCGTCCTGATCGGCCCCCTGAAAGTTTTCTGCGATCTTCTTCAGAAAGCGCGCTGCCGCGTCCCGATCCGAGATCAACGTGGGAAGCAGATTTCCGTTGAACGACATCAGGTTGCTTCTGGCACGATCGTCCATGCTTTTATGGGAAATCTTCCGCAACTCTCCGATCCATATCTCATACGCACGGAATCCAGCGTGGATTGTGCCCTCCGGCGCCACCGTGTCCGCCTCTCTGGCCAGTGCCACTGCACCCCGAAGGGAACGCAGGATGGCCTCTCGGGAGGAAATCCTCTGGATCTTCTTCCCGATCACGAACTTGGGGTACCCGACCACCTTTTCCCGGGAAGCCCAACCGCTTTTCCACTGGTTCAGAAACATCGGAACAGTTTCATACTCATTCCCAATGGTCCCGTTCCCTCCGCCCGCTCTCCGCACGTGCACCACGTATCCCTCATCCTCATACCCCAAAACAATCCGGCTGCCACGACCGGCCGGCCAGATCACGACCGGATAGCCGCTGTGGATCCATCCCTTCAGGCGGGTCCACGAGATCTGTTCATTCTCGTTGAAACTGATCGCATAGGAATATCCCAATAGGTCGCAGATGTTTTCCACCGCGTGATCGGGCCATTTGTCTGCTCCGGTTCGCGTGCGCTGGGGGCTGTAGTAGAATCGAAACGCACCGCCCGATGCGCCTCTCAGATAGGCCAGTTCGACCTGTTCTCCTCTATACGCGAAAATCGCCTGGACATATGCGATGATGTTTGGAACCGATTCGGCGGTAACCATCGGAAATCCGGCGATCACCTCTTTTTCCGGGGCCTGCTCTCCAGCTTCCAGCACGTCCACCCCTTCAATCGTGGAGAAAACGTAAGGATCGCCGAAATCGTAATCCTCCAGATCACTGGCATTCAGCGCGGTCAACTCCTGTTGCTGTGTTTCGTGGCCCGCCAGTGTTTTCCCCGGAAGCACGAACTTGAGCCCGAACACCCGGTTTCCGTCATACCGGTCGTCCGGTTCCGGCTCGCAGATATTCAGGCTGAAGTCGAACTTGCCCCGTTGCTGGTTCTCCTTGACCAACAGCGTGTTGCGGCCTTTGCGAATGTTGATCGGCGCCTCGTCGTTGGGAAGGCGGTGACGCCGCGCGCCCCCGAAGGCATAGACCGCTTCTCCGTTGAGCCATACTTTGATGCTCTCATCCGATCCGATCCACAGCTCCGCTTCCTGCGTTTTCGGCGCGGTAAACTCCGTATACGCATAGACCGCGCAGTCCACCGGGTCGTGGTAGTAAGCATCCAGATCGATCTTGTCGTGATGGAAATACACCGGTGCACTCCATCCGTCCTCCCCTGGGATCGGGCGCACATGTGCCGCATCCACGAATTCCCGTTCCGGATCGGTGGTCTGGAACGGCCCCTTTACCGTCCAGATTCGGTTGCTCTGCCCGTAGTTTCCCGTCCAGCGTTCGGCCTTCTCGAACCGGCGATAGGTCTCTTCGATGGATCTCCCGCGCACTTGGATCTTCGAAAAATCCGAGGTGCCCAGACCAGCCTGCGCACCCAGGGAGATATATTCAATGTCGTCCGGGTTGAAGTTCATCAGCCGGGCGCACACGGCATCCACCGCCACCACATCCCGGCCTGTGACGATGAGATTCATCCGGACGGGGTTCCCGAAGCTCTTGTCCTTTTCCATGCACACAATCGCGTCCACTACCGAGAAATCGATCCCCGCCAAGAGATTCAGATCCACGATGGTCTCATCCACCACAGGTGAAGAATGGGGAATCCCTGGATTCCCGTCCCGCCCTTGGGACTTCGACCACCCGTATTTGATGCCCGGCGCGGTTCCGACCATGTTCTTCATCGATACGGTAATGCCCGGCTCATTGTGCACCTTCATTTTGGGTACATTGATGAGCACATCGCACTCCCGGATCGTTCGCGGATACCAATAGCTCTTGGCCGAATACCCGCCACCCGGCACGGGCACTTCGGCGACCTCGTCAAAGTTCAGATCCACGAGATCGACGTTGATCCCCGATGCCCTGAGCTCCGCCAACAGATCCGTGTATCCCATCAGCGTGAAACCATCCACCCCACCCCGGCCAATCTGTTCCTCGTGGCCGCTGGCGGTCCATCCACCTGGGCCTTCCGCGATGGTGATCTTCGCCTCCGGCGCGGTTTCGTAAACCAACTCCACCACGGCTTTCACCACGCGGATATCGGAATTCACCGGCGAACCCTCTGGAACCATTTCCACAACATTGGGCTTGACCACAATCCAATGATCCTCAGGCCCGATTACAGACTCCAGGCCGCCGGAAAGCTTCACCGAACGCCGGACGAGGGCTTTGACCTGCGCGTAGGTCAGACTCGAGTCCGAGGGAGCCGGATCGCTCAGTTCCGCATCATCGGATCGCGCGATACCCACCACCGAGTGCTCCGGACCCGCGGAGACGGTCTTCACCCACGAAAACGGAACCCCTTCCACTGCGGCTCTCCGGGACACATCAAACGCCACCAGACCGACCAACAGGGCAAGCAGGGCAAATCCCACGAGCCGGTTCTTGCTTCTTACGATCATTTTCCGCTCCTCCTCGGCTATACCGAGCAAATTCCAGTTTTTTCAAATAGGGTGTTTGGCTAGCTCAGGTACCAGCAAAGTGTGACTCAGCACAAATTGCCATGCGGTTCCGGGGATGAAGCGTCCCGACCGCAGTCGCGCCCGTTGGCGCAACCGCCCTCTGGCCATTTTGGTTGGCAAAGATTTCGCTCTCGGAACCGTTCGTGTGGATGGGTTGTTGTCGGTCAGTCCCCCTCCTTTCTTCCCACCCGCGCCACGAGCATCTCCGCCAGAAGCAGCGCGAGGGTTACATACAGACAGGTCCTCCATAGCTCCCCCCCATACCGGGCGTGCTGCACCGTCGCCGCCAGAGAAGCCGAAGCTTCGATGACTCTCAGTGGATTGCCGCCGAAGGCATTCGGGAGGGCCTGTTTGGAAGCCGTTCTCAAATCCGACTCCTTTGGGTCCACATTTACTGCAAATCGATCCACTTCCGCCTCACCCGCATAGAGCCTCCAGATACCCGGAACTGCCACCCGATCCAGGCGCCACGCATAGCCATCCGGCGTCTGGGAAGGGGCAAGCGTGGCCCGATCCCCAAGCGGGTTCTCCGCGATCAGCGTTCGATGGCCTCCGGTTCCGGATGGGTTGCGTGTTACGCTGTCCCCCACCAGATAGCGGTCCCCACTCTGACCGGTCCCCAGATAGCGCGCAATGCGCTGCACCAGAGGGACGAACAGCCCCTTCCTCGGAAAATCTCCCCATTCCAGCGTTGCCCCGGTGGTCAAGAGCATCACCTTGCCGCGCCCCCGACGTCCCTCAGCCAACGCGATCCCGCCATCCCGATATCGAATGACCGGGCGCACCGACTCTTTGGCATCCACCTGGTAGGTCGCGTAGAAATGCGGGGTCATCATCCGGTCCTTATCCACGAGATCCCTCAACACCGGATGGGTAAAATCCATCTCTCCAAACGAGCGCACCGCTCGGGTATCTCCCAAGCTCCCCACGGGCTCCCGCAGGGAAAGTGCCATCAGTTCCGGGAGCAGCGTCTTATTGTAGAACCGGGTATCGACGTCCTGCCCCAACACGATCCAAATGCCGCCGCCGCGATCAGCGTACTCCCCGAGCGCACGAGCCATCGCGTAGGATAGCCGCGGCACGTTTGCCAATATCACCAGATCCTGTTCCCGAAGATCATCGGAGGAAAATCGTTCGGCCTGCACCTCCGCAAGCGCGATGCCAGACCTTTTTCCGCCAGGATGCCCAGAAAGGTCCTTCTCCCTCTGTCGGCCATTTTCCCCATCCGACTCGTCATCGGAAGGATTCAGGGCACGCCGGAGGAAGAACACCTCCTCGTCCCGATGCTTCACCAAAAGCACCCGGAGTGCCCCCGCCTCCGGCATGCAAAAATAGCCCCTGTCGTCCGCGGGAAGCCGGTCTTCGTCTACGGACACCGTTCCCGAGAGGGGTCCCACACGCTCCGGTACGACCTGAGCCGATAGCGCCACAGTCGCGCCCGAATCGATATCGAATAGCTCCTGATGCACCCGCCGTCCGCCAGCATGAAGCAGGGCCGCGACGTCTTTCAGATCCCGATCGCCGTAATTTCGCACGCGCCACTTGAGTGGCATCGGCTGTCCTGTACCGAGCCCTTGCTCGGGCAGCTCCACGTCGGAAACGCCTGTATTCTCACGCGGCCAATCGCCCAACGACACCAGAAAACAAGATACCCGATCCTGTCCCGGTTTCCCCTCATCCGATTCGCTTTCCTCGCGCGTTTTCTCAAATCCCTCCCAGCCGGTCGCGGTTTCATCCGTTACCAGGAAAAGTTCTCTGTGGGCATTTTCGGACCGGGACAGCACCCCCAGTCCGGCCTCCACGGCCGCGCAGATGTCCGTTCCCTGAAAGGACGGCGTGAGTTTCTTCGCCTCCTCAGCCAGACGCGTTCCATCCGGGATGGAAGCATCCGGCACTTCCGGGAAACGGGCGAATGGGATGAGAAACACCTCATCCCCCTCCCCGACAAACGAGGAGATCTCCTGTACCCGTTCCTTGGCCCGGTCCAGCACTGCGCCCCGATCCGTTCGGTATCCCATACTGTAGGATACATCCACCAACACGGCCATCGCCGTCTTCGCGCGCGCGCCCACCACACCCGACAGCCGTCCCCTCAGTGCGGGACGGGCAAGGGAAAGCATCAGGAAAAAAATGGCCAGCGTACGCAGAATAAGGGCCAGAATCTGCCGAACGCGAATCCTTCGCATCTGCTCCGTCTGCAGCGCCTTCAAGAATGTCATGTCCGAAAACGGAATGCGCGCCAGTTTTTTCCGATTCAGCAGATGAATCAGAAAAGGCAGGGCCGCAGCAGTGAGACCGGCCAGTGCGATGGGATGGAGAAAGGTAAGAGAGGGCATCAAACCTGCTCTTTGGCTGTGGAGGGTACAGGGGAACTGGCTGGCTCGATCCCTGTTCCCGTATTTGCACGCTGGGCGGGAATGGGCGGCAAGCGCGAAGCCCTGAAGAGGAATCCCAATTCGCATGCGGGAGGGTGCTGGATTCTCAAGCAAGCTCAGGAGAGATGCGTCCCACGTGGGCACGGAGGCGTTCTCCCGCTAGAGACGAAGCAGCCCTTTGATGCGGATCGCGGAAGAACGGATTTCCCACCCATGCTATCGGTTCGGCATCCAGATTTGGGAGTCGGGAATGTGGAATCTCTCAAGAAGATGGCTTGGGGTCCTGCCCACCTGCTCCAGACAATGGGAATCGGATCCGAGCAGAAACATGGCCCCTTCTTCGGCAAGGATCTCCACGAACCGCTCGTAAGCCGCTACCGCATCCGCAGAATATTTTCCAGATAGAAAAACCGATCCATTGAGCTCGATCGCCGTTCCGGTCTCCCGGGCCTTTTGGGCCTCCGCCCGAAAGGTTTTCTCCGCTGTGTCCAAGAGATCAGGAAGCAACTCCAGAAAGGCATGATACGGATCGGCAATGGCCGATACCAGCGGATTTTCCATGAGGTTTGTCATCGTACGATGGTGATAGTCCAACAGGTCTCTTCCCTCCTCCGGCGGATCGTTCACCAGGCTCAAGGGATAGTGGTTGGGGGCCGCGAGGATGTATTCCACCCTTTCGGAAATCTCCTTCCCGAAAAGCAGGTTCCCAGAATCGTCCAGACACTCCACCTCTGCGCCGACAAAAACGGACAGATCGGTATCCTGGATCTGCGCCACCTCCTCCCGAACCTTTTCATACGTGTTGAGTTTCTCCGCGCCGGATTCTGCGATGGGGTAGCTATGGGGGACCAAGCCGATCGACTTGAGGCCGCGATCCCGTGCCTTACCCACCACCGCCGCTATGGTCATCTCCTCTTTGGCACACGGGCAGTAGTTCGTATGAATGTGGAGATCGACTTGAGTAGGTTTCATTCAGTATTAAACTCCCTAGTGTCATGTCATGCTTGCATTATCGTATAATATGATGTATATTCTCTTCACAACCTTGGAGGGAATATATGAAAAAGTACAAAGTGACGCTTACGGAAGAGGAACGATCTGAACTTAGCGTAATCACATCGAAAGG
>JAZDJA010000035.1:0-16619 GCA_043804415.1 Candidatus Latescibacterota bacterium
TCGGCGCCACGTTGCGTGCGGCCTCGTGAAAGTAGTGTTGCCCTCGACCCAGGCGGGTGTCGCCACCCTGAGCGAGGATCTTAAGCAGTAGGCTTTGTACCTCCGCTGAAGTCATGGGTTCTTCACCTCGCGAATCCTAACATAGGTTTAGACGACCTAAAAGAAATGGCAAATAGGTCAGATTATGACGTATAACACGCCAAGAAATTTCGGAAAAAGGCCGCCATAATCGATTAATTAATAAGATATAACAGTTCAAAAGCAAAAAGTAAACTACGAGGTTTATGCACCAGCAAATGTCGCATAAGACCACAATGCGGTTGGGCTTCGGCAATACTGAGGGTTGGCGTAGCTACAGAAAATCAGCCGGGCTTTTGACACCCATGCCGCCTCGATTGACCACGTGGGTGTAAATCATCGTCGTGGTCACATCTTTGTGCCCTAATAACTCCTGGATGGTGCGGATGTCATGTCCCGCTTCCAGCAAATGCGTGGCAAAGGAGTGCCTGAAGGTGTGACAGCTTGCATGTTTGTTAATTCCAGCCGTTAGTATTGCCGCCTTGACTGCCCTCTGCAAAACCTTCTCACCAAGGTGATGCCGTCGCTTTGCTCCAGAACGTGGATCAATAGATAATTGTGAGGCCGGGAATACATACTGCCATCCCCACTCACGGTTAACATTGGGATATTTTCTCTCCAACGCATAGGGCAAATAGACGGTTCCATATCCATTTTTTAGATCTGCTTCATGAACCTCTTTTACTTTTTTCAAATGTTCCTTCAATGGTCTTTTCACGTTTTGGGGCAACATCGTCCCCCGATCCCTTTCCCCTTTCGCATCTCTCACCGCAATCTGATTATAATTGAAGTCAACGTCCTTTACCCGCAACCGAAGACACTCCATCAGTCGCAAGCCAGAACCATAAAGCAGCATAGCCATAATCCAATTGGTCCCAGAAAGCTGATTTAATACGGCCTTGACCTCTTCCCCAGTAAACACAACGGGCAGTCGCTTCGGTTTCTTCGCCCAAACCACCTCCCCCAAGTCGCCGAGTTCCTGCTTGAGGACATGCTTGTACAAAAATACAATCGCACATAAAGCCTGGTTCTGTGTGGAAGCGCTCACCTTGCCAGCCACAGCCAGGTGCGATAGGAACGCGTTGATCTCCGGCTCACCCATTTCAGAGGGATGGCGCTTGTGGTGAAAGAGGATGAATCGCTTGATCCATCCTACGTACGCTTCCTCGGTCCGGAGGCTGTAGTGGCGCGTGCGGATCGCCTCACGGACCCGATCGAGAAGTTTGGGCTTCCGCTCGTTCAAAGGACGGGTCATCGAATCGTTTTGGCTGGCAACTAAGAGGAAAGATGGAGATCCGAAATACAAAAGGCTCTAAAATACACACATGAGAGCGAGAATGCAAATCCTTTATGGGGTCTATCAGTAGGATTATCTTTGAAAAACTTCTATTCTCTCGATTTTTCGATGATTTTCGCAAATTACGCAATGCCCCTACCTTCCCCCTCGATGCGCACTTTTCACTTGACCGGAAAGTTATTCGGAGTTATATTCGATTGATTTTCATGGCACCGGATTCACTCCGGTTCTTTTGGAAGCAGGAAATACTGCTCCCCCTCCGGCAGGTAAGGCCGATTGGCCTTGCTCGGACTGGCGATGGTGATCTTCGACGAGGACCAATCAACGATTCTGCCGAAGATCGAAAGGGGACTACCGGCCATGCGCGATGCCGGTGTGGCGGAATTGGCCATCTACCAGGATTCCGTACTGGAGGGCATTACATTTGCCACCGACCGCAATGCCTGGAAAGAACTGGCCGCCGTCATCGAACCGTATCAGAGGTGAGGTGCCGTTGGAATAGCGCGCCACAGAAGCCACAAGAACTGTCTAGAGGAAGGAAGGGAAGACAATGAGGAACGTCACGGAAGATCTGGGCTGGAAGGAACATTTTGTCAGGAAGGGCGATGGTGGTGGTGGATGGACAGTTCAGGAGTCGTTCTACAGGATGCTGCATCTGGAGGACTACAAGACGTATGACTATCTCATGCCGTTTGGCATCGTCACTATGGATAACGGGGAGCTGGTGCTGGTTGCGAGCGCGGAAGGTTCCGCGAAGGAACCTCCCGAGCGTATTTGGAATCCTGTGATGTCTTTCAGCAGGGACAAGGGCGACACCTGGAGCAGATTTGAATTGATCCCGCTCGAGGGGAATCTGTCGGGGGCACACATCTACCATAGGCCGATGGTACTTGCCTGCCTTGGGAATGGCCGCCTGACGTTCAGGGTGTGGGACACCTCCGTGGAGAAGAATGCTCGTTTTGTGAGCTATGACTACGGGAGAACCTGGAAGGACAAGATCTACGAATCCGCGTCCGGGGACGGAAAAGCTTTGGGCACAGAGGGAAATCCGTTGGTTGAGCTGGATTCCGATGGTGAAACAGTTGTGATCACGGAACTGGGCTGCTGGGTGCCGCCCGGCTATCCGCAAGCGGCGACATGGGAGTATTTCGTGCGAACGAGGGATTTCGGACGCACCTGGGTGGAGGAACATAGACCGGAAGAGTGGATCTGGCAGGAAGAGTGCGGGGGGGAGGTCTACACACGGAGTGTAAGCGAGGGCTCTCTGGTACGTGCGAGCAACGGCTGGCTGGTTGCGGCGGTGAGAACCGATATGCCAGCCAGGTACTTCGATGTGCCACACGATGACAGTCTGGAGGGCACAGGGGTCTCCATCTCGAAGGACGATGGGAAGACGTGGTCTCCGATGAACATCCTGTATGATGCGGGCAGGCATCATACACACTTGTTGCTGCTGCCGAACGGGGACATCGTCATGACGCTGATCGTGCGCGATGATATCAGGAATGGGAAGCTGGCCAGCTACCGGCGAGGCTGTGAGGCGATCATCAGCCATGATAACGGTCTCACATGGGATATCGAGCGGAAGTATGTACTGGATGATTTCGAATACTTCGGCGTCAGGCATGGCGGCGATGAGCTGTTCTGGGTGAACGGCATGACCGGGCACCTGTACTCTGCTCTTCTGGATGACGGACACATCATTACAGCCTATGGCAACTACCTGGCCAGAGGCGCCAGTCTCATAAAGTGGAAGGCTGAGTAGATATCCCTGGACCGTGAATAGATCAACTCACGAATAGGAGAAAACTCGCATGGACCCTTATCGGAGCATGGCAAGCCTCGCCTCCACTCTGGAGCTGAGCGCGCCCTTCAGACGGGAAGCCCTTTTCCAGGAGAAAGACCTCTTTGTCGCCGGGCTGGACGACGTGAACATCTTCCGCATCCCGGCGCTGCTGGCCACGCCCGGCGACGTCCTGCTGGCCTTCTGCGAGGCCCGCGAGCGGGACGACAACGACCCCACCGACCTGGTTCTCAAACGGAGCCTGCCCGTCACCAGGAACCTCCAAGGTGTCAATGGAGTCTGCTGGCCCAACGACCGCAGGTGGTCGCCCATGCAGGTGGTGGTGCCCGGAAAAGGGGAGGCCATCCTCTGCCCCTGCCCGCTGATCGACCGCACCGACGGAAAGATCTGGATGTGCTGCAGGCGGGTGGAGGGAGGCCTGGCCAATAGCCTGGAGGTGGCCTACGGCGCCCTGTTGATGTTGAGCAGCGCCGACGAAGGAGCCACGTGGTCGGCACCCGAGGACATCAGCGACCAGGTGGGCTACTTTCTGCCCGGCCCCGGGGTGGGCACCCAACTGCGCAGTGGGCGGCTGATTGTCCCTGGCTATGACCGCCACTCCGCCAAGGTGATCTTCAGCGATGACCACGGTCGCACCTGGCGGGTCGGCCAGCACCTGAACCAGCGCGGCGATGAATCGCAGGCCGTGGAACTGGCGGACGGCATCCTGGCCCTCAACATGCGCATCGCCCCCGGGTGCCGGTACGTGGCCCTCAGTCGGGACGGAGGGGAGACCTGGTTCGAGGAGCATCGGGCGGAGGCGCTTCCCGATCCTTCGTGCATGGCCGCCATCGTGCGCTATAGCGACGGAGGCGTGGACGGCAGGAGCCGGCTGCTCTTTGCCAACCCGTCCAGCCCCACCAACCGCACCCAACTGACCGTCAAGCTCAGCTACGACGAGGGCAAAACCTGGCCCGTCGCCCGGACCATCCACTCCGGCCAGGCGGCCTATTCCTCCCTGGCGGTGCTGGCAGACGGGACCATCGGCTTGCTCTACGAGACCGGCGATGTGCATCCCTATGAGCGCATCCGCTTCGCCCGCTTCAGTCTGGAGTGGCTCACTGAGGGGCGGGACCGTCCCCGGCCCGACCTGCTGCCCTTGGAATTGCCCCTGGAGTGGGATTTCAGGATCGATCCTGACGATATGGGTTTGGAGCAAGGCTGGTTCGCCGAGGGGACAGAGGGCCCGTGGGAGAGGATCAGGGTGGATTCGCCGTGGACCAGCCAAGGACACGCCTACCACGGCGTCGGCTGGTACCGCCTCCGCTTCACCGTGCCCGATCAACTGGGGCTGGAGACTCGGCTGGACGTGCTTTTTGGGGCCATCCACGGCTATGCCAGGGCCTATGTGGACGGTGTCCAGATCGCTGAGGAAAAGGTGAGCCCCTGGGTGATGTGCGATCGACCCTTCTTCGCCCCCCTTCCCCGGACCGTGCGTCCGGGACAAACCTGTCACATCGTGGTCAGAGTGGCCAAAGACGACGGACCCGCCGGCCTGTGGAAACCGGTTTGCCTGGTGGAAAGAGCCTGAGCCGGATTATCTCGCAGTCAGCGCGCGCCCAACGCTCAAGGGGAGACCATAGGGTTTCTATCAAGAAGACCCCAGTCGCCGGCCATTCGTGCCTCTTGGGATTGCGGGCAGCTACGAGAGCGGCCTCATAGAGCGCTGTACCGGCATGGTTCGAAGCGGAAATGACCTCTTCTATGTATTGCACGTGTCGCCACGACTCCGTGCGAGGTGGAGTAGTTCCACCTAGGTTTTGGCGGGAGAGCCCGCCATTCGTATGCGGGCTGGTGCTGCGGCTGGACGGCTTTGTCTCGGTGGATGCCGACAACGATGGCGGGGAGTTCACCACTGTGTCGGTAGATTTCGAGGGCGATGCCTTGGCGCACAACGTGGAATGCTCCATGGCAGGCCTGTTGTGGTGGAGTTGCTGCGCTACGGCAGGCCGACTGACGGTTTTGCTTTCACGGGCTGCGATGCGGCCGAGGGAAACCGCGTCGACGCGAGAGTCGCTTGGAACGGCAGATCGGCCCTATAATCCATTAACGCACCTGGTTACTTTTACATTAAGTTACTTATTCTCATTCTGTTACTAATCTCCCGGACTACCAGCAAATGTGAGGAGGAATCTGTGGCGAAAAAACAGGGCGCATTCCATGTCGCTCAAGGTCAGCGGCAGTTGTTTCTTGACGAGCACGGCGTTGCCCAGCTTGAGAACATGACCAGGACGATGCACACGCCGGAGAAAAAGGGCGCCGTGGTCGCACCGGACCTGCCTTGGGAAATGGGGCTACAGACGCGCAGCGCACCGGCCTGGGACCCGGACGAGAAGTTGTTCAAGCTCTGGATGCCCGCAAACGTGAAACCCGCATACGCCCGGTTCGAGGACGGCTCCGATGCAACCACGTACGCCGAAAGCCCAGATGGCATCCACTGGACCAAGCCTGTGCTGCGGCAATATGAGATCAAGGGGTCGAAAGAAAACAACTTCGTGGTGGTTCCGGGCGTTGATTGGTCCTCCAGCGTTATCTCGAACGTTGTTTATGACCCCGACGACCCGGACCGCTCACGCCGATACAAGGGGCTTGCCAACTGGATCAGCCGCGAACCGATTGTCAGCCCTGACGGCATTCACTGGAAGCGCCTCGACGTGTCTCCGATGCCGTCAGAAGACGAATCGAGCCTGAGCTATGACCGTGAGACCCGCACTTTCATTGCAACGGTGAAGCAGACCACGGAGCACGGCAGGTCGGATTACCTTTATCGCATCCACCCCAAATCCACGGGCCGCACGGTCTTGCTTTCGACCAGCAAAGACTTCGAGTACTGGACCGAGCCCGAGATAATCTTCCATGCCGATCAACTGGACCTGGAGCTGGGCCGCGAGAACATCAAGGCCCGCCTGGCCGATGCGACGCTGCAGCAACCCTTCTGGAACACGCCGGAAGCCTACAACGTCGATGTGTATCACATGGGAGTGTTCCGCTATGAAGGGCTCTACATCGGCATGCCGGCGATGTTCCACGTGGTCGGGTGCGCGCCGAAGCACCCATCCACTGTTGGATTTCACCTGGTTCAGCTCGCCTGCAGTCGGGACCTCAGGACCTGGCAGCGCCTGGGTGACCGAAAGCCGTTCATCGGGCCGTCCCCCATTGGCATCGGTGCCTATGACCTGACACAGATACTGGGTCCGGCCTCGGCGGTCGTGCATGGCGATGAGCTGTGGTTTTACTATACCGGCATCAAATACCGCGGCGATTTCGAGTATGAGGGCGGGGGACTCGACCCGGAGCGTGGAGCGGTCTGCCTCGCTGTGCTGCGCCGGGACGGGTTCATTTCCCTCGACGCGGGAACCAAAGAAGGCGTGCTACTCACCGAACCGTTCATGCTGGACGGCGGCAGGCTGCACGTCAACGTCGATGCACCGGACGGCGACCTTCGAGTTGAGATCCTGGACAAAGAAACTGCCGTGCTGGCCGCGTCCCTGCCACTGAAAGGCGATCACCCGGGTGGAGAAATCAAATGGCGCCAAGGCGGGCTTGCTCACCTCCAGGGGAAGGTCGTGAGGCTTCGCTTCACGTTGCGGAAGGGGAGGTTTTACTCATACTGGGTCATGCCGTGATCCCTGGAAAGAAAGGCGGGCGGGCGCCCGTCGCGTCAAGGCGGCTCATGCGTTCGGCGGCCACCACACTCAGAGGATGTTGCATAAGATATAAGATCAATAATAAAAGAACTTAGGACGAAATACCCTCCCAAATCGCCCCAAGACATCAACCTGATGTCGGCCTGAAGGCGTTATCAGGTTTGCCTATGAGAACGAATTGGACAGGTGAATTCGCCAAAATATCTTTAATGCAGGATTTTCACGGCATGTAAATACTGAAGCTGGGAGATGTCAGACAGCATCCGCCTTAGAAGAGCCCTCTCAGCATGACAGATTGTTTTGTCAAGAAATCGTGTAACCTATTGAAAATACTAAACCGCTCATGCAACGGGGTCACATTCCCGCGGGACGCCGGAGGATCCCTTCTGGAGGAACGAAGCGCAGAAACCCAGATCGGCATCACGCACGTCATGGAGCCTCTGGTCCCAGGCTGTTACGGGGTACTGACGGTTGCCGGTTCCGGGGCGAATACCCGGGTGTATGCCTTTTCGTTGGCCAACGGACCGACACGTCAGCCCGGCGAATCGAAGAACAGGAGTGCCTTTCCCCGGAAGCGTGTGGAACTGGCGGTGGTGCAACGAACTGGAGAGTGTCTGACCGTCGATGTGCCCAAGGGGCCTTTTCGGTCGATGGGGCTGAGCGTGGAGCCGGTCTTCGATCCTTCCTCCGTCGTGTGGGTCAATCGCCCGCGAGTGGACTGGTGCTATCCCAGGACGGCCGTTCCGAAACAACCCCTGCGCTTGATTGGCAGGGGGCTGGTCAGCGCAGGAATCTACCGGACCCAGGACCCGGCACATCCGGTCAGCTTTGGCGGGATCCGGAAAGGGAAAACCACGGTTGTTGCCCGTCGAGACGGAGGCAAAACCTTCGTGGTGCTCCCGGTGATGCAGTCAAGTTACTACGAGGCGTGGTTGGAGGTCCCCTCGGGGCTGAAGCCTGGCCGCTACGAGATCTTTGCGCACAATGGGTTGGGGGGCGAATGGGGATGGTCGGAGCCGATGTCGCTGACGGTGGAGCGACCGGCACGCCGGTCAGTGAAGGTTTTCCGGGTCGATGACTACCTGCTGGCCGGGCAGCCGACGGGTCACACGAATTTCGACATCTACGGCAACTACCAGCAGAAGGGCGAGCACCTGGCCGACGGGGCGATCCGTCAGGCGATCGAGGTTGCCGCGGCACACGGTGGCGGTGTCGTGGAGTTTTCGGGCGGTGTGTATGACATCGGCACAACGATCGTGGTTCCGCCCGGTGTGACCCTGCGGGGGCAGGGCGCTGACCGGACCTGGCTGCGAACGCCGTTTGGCGATGGGCCGCGCGCCCCCTACGTCGTCATCACGGGCGATGGGGATTTCGCAGTCGAAGACATTGAGGATCGTAACCTACTACGCGCCAGTGGTCATAGCCGTGCCGATGTGGACTCCTGCGAATTTCGACGAAGCTGCGGGGCAGAAGTGGCATGTGTTTGAGCCGCGCATGAGCCGCAACGTAGCCATTCGCCGCTGCTTCATCCACCAGCGGGTGAGCGAGGGGTGGACGCGTCGCCTGATGAAGAATTGCCCGGAAGAAGAAAAGATACTGATCGACCGTATCAACCGCCATTTCGGCTTGGCGCCCGACTGCAAAGACAGCGGCATGATGTTCGCGGCGCTTCGGTTGCGGGGGGAGCATGTCGAGGTGACCGACACGACGGTGCTGGGGGCTATGAATGCCGTCTTGCTGCACGGGTGTCGTTCCGCCCGGCTCGCGGGAAACACCTTGCGCTCGGGAACGGGCGGGGTGTGTCTGATGATGTGCGGGTATCGGCCATGGCCGGCGCAGCCCGACAGCCCGCCCATCAGGGGCAGCTACCTGCGGGAAGTCCTCGTTGAGGGAAACAGCTTGGTCAGCCGCGCCGACCGGTCGCGAAATGGGTCGTTTTTCTACCAGAGCGGAATGCACTGCCACATGGCGCGGAACCGCATCGAGGATGCTTCGCGCGACAGCGACGGCGAAGCGGCCGGCTGTCATTTGTGGATGGAAAGGTGGCTGGGCCTGCGCCTGGAAATGACGGGTCCAAGAACGGGGCGCATTGTGGATCCGGAGGGCGTTCTTCGCCGTCAGGACGTGGTCGAAGCCGCTATCGAGATCACGGGGGGGCGCGGCAGCGGGCAGATCCGGATGATTGCGCGAAGGGACGGTGAGGTCATCGAACTCGACAAGCCGTGGCGTGTCGCGCCGGACCATACGAGCAAGGTGTGCTTCGTCGCGCCTGCGCCGTTCCACCAGCTCAATTTTGTCGACAACCACATCGAGAACACGGGACCGGCCATCATCCTTTGGGGCAGTTCGAACGATGTGATGGTGGACGGTAATCGCATCTCGTACAGTCCCGGGATCGGCATCTATTCCGTCAATCTCTCCGACAAGCTCGAGCGGATATGGGGCGGGGCTTACTTCACACAGGTCGTTAACAACACGTTGGACGTCGGGATGTTCCAGCCGGATGCGGAGACGATCCTCGACCACAAACACGAGAGTCTGCCGCAGCACGGCGTGATTGCGAACATGTCCTACCTTCCCTCGGAGGATTACGACTTCCTGGGGTTGATTGTCCGGAACAACTGCACGAAGAACAACACCGGCATCATCATCAAGAAGACCTTCAGGCAGGATAACGGCACGTCCGCGGTGGCCAACGACGCCGGGATGGTTGTTGAAGGCAATTATGCCTGCGACAGCGTGGCGGGTATTGTCATTGAGGATGGCGCAGCTTCGGTGGATCGCGGGAATCGGGCGGAGCGCGTGCGGTGGCCGATGATACGGTTTGATCGGAAGACCGACAAGGTCAGGTTTCTATCTGAATGATTGTTCTTACAGCCCGATATCCAATGGGGGCTTCGGACACAGCCTTGCCGAAGCGCTGCTGTCGAGAGGTCCGCAGCAGGCCGTGCAAGTGCTTCTCTGTGCACGAGAGGCATGAGCCATACAGACTTTCATGCAGATAATCGTGTCTCAGTTGGCCCGCGACCAAACCCGTGGGCTTTCAAACCCCTCCTGAATGGACCTGAGGGGTAGAAGGAAGAAAGGAACGTGTCCTATCGGCTATGACGCCGGGGCCTACTGGGCACCTGATGAGCGAAACCCCTGGAAAATGTTTGCGAAAAGGCAATTGCCGATCTGAAGGTGGGATGAAAAGGTGAATAGTGATAGGGGAGGAGAGTACCGGGATATGTCAAAACATGAACGAAAGCAATATACTCCTGCCCGATTGGGGGAGTATTTCTCGGCGACTGTCCCCGACACCCTGGATCTGGCGGAGCGTGGCAAGCTGGGGATCAGTCACTGCTGTGCCGTTCTGGACGAGGACAACGACCATACGATGTACTTTTGGGGAGATCCCACTTCGATTGACCACCATCTGGCGGATCTGATCGTTCAGCCGAAGATGTTTGAGGCTATGGCGATGTTGAGGGTGATGAGCGGCAGTGAGTGGGGTCTGGATCGCGAGTCCAGAATGATAGAAACGATGATGTCGATGCTGGGTGAGGAGGGCTTATGGTGGGTTCCACCGATGGGTGGACGGATGCCATGGCTCGGCTCGGACGATAACCGGCCGTACCTCAATCCCCACACCCCCGCGCGAATGATACGGGCGATGATGGCGTGGTATCAGTATACCGGTGATCCGGCGTGGAAGCGGCGGACCGACCGGATGGTCAGCGCGTTTCAGAATATCCTGGTGGTGCACAAGGACGACTATGCCTATGTTCCGGTTCCTTCACAGGCGGGTGGACCGTCCGATTACCTGGACTACCTGGTCACATGCTACGTCAAGGGACGTGGTTGGACAGGTTATGTAGAGCCGATGGATGAGAAGAGCGTGCCTGGCACGGAGGGCTCTGTCTTGTGCGAGTATGGCCACATGTCGGGAACTCTGGCGAATTGGTATGGGTTGACCGGCAACACGGAAGCCCTGGGGTTGGCGGGCAAGCTGGCTCGGTTCTACTCCAAGCCTCGGTTCTGGGCGGACTGGAGAGGTGGTGAGTATTGCGGTGTAGTCGGAGCTGAGCACGCTCACTGGAACGGTCATGTCCACGGGTACATGAACACCCTGAGAGCGACCCTGGAGTATGCGATTGCGGCGAACGACGCACGCCTGAAGGCGTGGGTACGCGAAGGATACGAGTGGACCCGGCAGCCAACCCTGGTGCGCTACGGCTTTGTGGGCGATTCCCAGGGCTGCGGCTGTGGCCGGTTGATCGGTCTGGCCGTCAAGCTGACGGATGCAGGTATTGGTGATTATTGGGAGGATGTGGATCTGTATATCCGCAATATGGGTACGGAGATGCAGTTCACCCCGGATGACTTTCCCGGACACACACTGCCGGTTCCTTCCGGGAGGTTGGACCCTGCGGGGGCGATGATCGGCGGGTTTGCCAATGCTGCGAAAAAGGAAAGATGGATGGGCTGTTGTAGTCCGCACGGTCTCATGGGCATATTCTACGCATGGGATGGGACCTTGGGATATTCGGATGGCGTGGCTCGGGTGAATCTGCTTCTCAACCGTGCCTCGCCGTGGATGGACGTGGATAGCTACTTGCCCCACGAAGGTAAGGTGATATTGAGGAACAAGCAAGCTCGAACGGTGGTCGTGAGGATCCCTTTGTGGGCGGATAAGGATGCTGTCAGGTGTAGTGTGGATCAGAAGTCGGTCCAGCCGGAGTGGTCCTCCGACCGGTATGTCCGCATTGAGAATCTGAAGGCTGGGGACGTTGTGACGATAGAGTTCCCCATGGTGGAGAGGACAGAGGTGCTGACTGCGCCGTCGCTCGCACAGTGGGATGACAACTACCCGGGAGCGCCGAAATCGGCAGAGAGCGAGCCCACCACCTTCACGCTGAGAGGCAATACAATAGTGCATATCTCGAAGCCAATCGTAAACAGCCCGCTTTTTCTGTCACGAGCCGAGAAATACCGGACCAACACTGTGCCGATGAAGAAGGTGAGCCGGTTTGTCACCCCGCTCGTTCTGAAGTGGTAATCACCGGCCTTGAGCAGGCGAGCCATAGTCCGGGGTGATCGGTAATCCTTTCTCCAAGCCACGTCCGGGGACAAACACTTTCACCTCCAGCGGCTTCATGGGCAGTTACTGCCACATTGCTGCCGCGCCTCCAGGGAGACCGTATCGTCCGAGAGGAAACGTTTTGCTGAGGGAGCTATGCCCACTATGCGCGAGGAATTTGCCAGTACCCATCCTCCCCGCTCAATGACCCCACTTTTCTGGGTGCATGGAGAGGAGGAGCGTTTGCTGCGTGAGGAGATTGCGAAGATGGATGAGGGGGGGATGCGCGGTTTTATCGTCGAATCCCGCGTTCATCCTGACTACCTGGGATCTCGATGGTGGCACGATCTGGAGATCATCGTGGATGAAGCGAAGGCCAGAGGGATGGAGGTCTGGATACTGGATGATAAACGATTTCCCTCCGGTTACGCAGCGGGTATCCCTGCACGGGAAAACCCCGCATTCGCAAAGCTGTACCTGGCTGAGCGGCACATTGATACCTATGGTCCGGTGCCGTATGCTTGCTTTGATATTGGTGCGTGGCTCGATGAGGGAGAATGGCTGGTGGCTGCCGTCGCAGCCCGCCGATCGGGTCCTGGTACGATCGCTGGGGACAGCCTCGTCGACCTGACGGACCTCGTTGGGGACGGGTATCTGCGGTATGAGGTACCGGAGGGCGAGTGGCGACTTTTCTTGATGGTTGCCACGCGCACTGGCGGAGAAGAGGGAACAAAAGAGTACATCAATCCGCTGGTGCCCGAGGCGGTAGATCGTTACATCGAGGTCGTCTTTGAAGCAACCTGCGAGAAACTGGGGCACGAATTCGGGCACACCCTCAAAGGCTTTTTCACCGATGAGCCGCGGTTCGGCAACGCTGCCAGTTATGACTCACTGCCCGGGCAACCGGATCAGGTGTTGCCGTATTATGACGGTTTTCTTCCGGATTTTTGCACCCGGACAGGCTATGAGATGCGTCGCCTGCTTCCGCTTCTCTGGTATGAGGGAGGTGCGGACACGGGAAAGGTTCGGTATGACTACATGGACGCCATCACCACTCGATTCGCGGACACCTTTTTTCGCCGCATCGGCAACTGGTGCAGAGATCACGGGGTGCGATGGATTGGCCATATCGTCGAGGATAATGGGGCCCATGGGCGACTGGGCTATGGTGGCGGGCACTACTTCCGCGATATGGCTCATCTGGACATGGGGGGGGTGGATGTGGTGTATCAGGTCTGGCCGGGTGTGACCGATGGGATGATGAACAGCCCGTTTAGCCACCTGAACATGGATTTTTTCTACTGGGGCCTGGTGAAACTGGCCTCTTCCGCCGCCCATCTGGATCCGCGCAAACATGGCATGACCTTGTGCGAAGCCTACGGGGCATATGGTTGGCGGGAGGGCTTGCGCTTGATGAAATGGCTGACCGATTATCTCTGTGTCCGGGGCGTGAACAGGATCGTGCCCCACGCCTTCAGCCCCAGATTTCCGGACCCGGACTGCCCGCCCCATTTCTGGGCGCGCGGGCATAACCCGCAGTGGCCGTATTTCCGGTATTTTGCCAACTATGCTAATCGAACCTGTTACCTGCTGTCCGGCGGAATGCACGTCGCCGAGGCTGTTGTCTTGTACACGGCCAGTTCTCTGTGGGCCGCAGGGGGGGATGACTTTGAGAAAACCGTGCGAGTTCTGGCGGAGGCACAGATTGATTGTGATGTTGTCCCCTACGATAGTCTTTCTGGTGCCGGGGTGCAAGTTGAAAACGGTCGCCTGTTCTTGGGAACGGAATCTTTCCGGACAGTGATCCTGCCGAGGGTCGAGGCGCTGCCCGCCGCGGCGCTTTCGCGTCTGGCGGAGCTCTCTGAGGCGGGGATTCCGGTCTTGATCCTGGAACGCTGGCCGGAAAGGCCCTGCTCTGGCGATGACAACATGTTTCGCGAGACGCTTGAGCGGCTGAAAGCCGCTGCCATTTTGTGCAACTATTCCGAGCTCGGCGGCCACCTGCGCCAAATCGGTCTACGCGATTTTCTGCCTGACGCGGACGTTCCGTTTCTGAGGCACCTGCACTACCGCAAGGAAGGGAGGGATCTTTACTTCCTTTTCAATGAAGATCTTCATCGGGCCGTCGACACCTGGGTGACTGTGGAAACCACGGGAATTCCGGAACTCTGGGATCCGTTGACCGGCAAACAGGAGATCGCAACCTCTCAAGCGCTTCCAGACCATACTCGCGTACAGGTACGGTTGGCCCCCTTCGAATCCATCTTCGTCGTTTTTGGAAATGAGGCCGAAAAGGAGGCCGCAATTCCGGGCCAATTCCCGGAGGAGGCCGAGGAATTCATCATCGAGGTGACCGGCCCATGGAAGACTTCCCGGGTAACAGCGGAAAAGTGTCCAGGTTTCACATCCGAGCCGGCGCTTGCCCGTCTGGGCGATTGGTCGTTGTGCAAGTCCCTGGCCCGTTTCGCGGGGACTGTTCGATATGAGACTACATTCCGCCTACCCGAGAATGGGCAGCAAGCGCAGGAGATGGTTCTCGACCTCGGTGAGGTTTTTGAACTCGTCCGTGTCGCAGTAAATGGAGGGGAAGTGGGTTTGCGCATAGCTCCTCCGTACCGGTTCCCTGTCACCGGATTGCTGCGTCCGGGAGAGAATCGGCTAACGATGGACGTGACCAATACGCTGGTCCGTTCCTCTCCAACTCCGGAGCCATTCTCCCGGTATGCAGCGCTTGAACCGTGCGGTCTCCTGGGGCCGGTACGGTTGATCTTGAGGAGGATAGGGGGATAGATGAGGGTGGATTTCTATCTGCCTGAGGATCCGGCTCAACCACTTCTGGATTTCATGCGCGATTCAGCTGGATTCGCTGTGGATCGGACTTTGACTCCCTGCAAGGGGCATATGCGCTGCGTGTCGAGTTTTGTGGATCAGGGAGGCAATATGATGGGTTGGTATGATTTTGGCAACCGACTTCACGCTCGAACCGGATTCGGGTCGCTCCATGCCACTGCTGACTTTGCGTGCCCTCAGCTTGCCGGAGGCCCTATGGGGCGTATTCGAATGTCTTCCAGGTCAGGGAAAAAGTGATTTCGCTGCTTCTCCACCCACGGAATGGGCAATTTGGCATTTGAGCATTGGGAGTTGGTTTGCTTCGAAAGCCCGGGTTCAAAGAGCATTGTGTTCTCAAACTCACCGAGAGAAGGCATCATTCCTATGAGGACGATTCTGTTTTTCGACGACTGGGTCATTCAGAGCCGACGCGGATTGAACCGCCGGTGGTTTTCCGCGGAGCCGTGGCCGGGGCATGAACCTTGCTTCGATCCCCTGATGGGTGGCTATTCTTTCGGGAACTATATGAGCGTGATCAGGGACACGGAAACCCGGCTGTGGCGGATGTGGGCGGCAGGTACGAGCGACAAATCCCTCGGTGACGATGGCATGGGATTATGCCTGTATACTTCCGCGGATGGAATCGTCTGGAAGCCGCATCGCTGCGACCTGCTGGTGGACAAGAACGCCACTCCCGGCGCGCCTCACATCGTTTTTAGCGGCGAATACTCCAATTGCGGCGGCATGCCATTTATCGATGAGCGCGAATCGGACCCCGAGCGGAGATACAAGCTGGCGTATTCCGATTACTCGTCGAACTGGGTGAGGCCGGATGTATGCCGGATCGCGACGTCCCCCGATGGGATCTGCTGGACCATCGATCGCAGGGCCGTGTGGCGGAGACAGCACGTGGACGCCAATTTTATCATCCTTTTCAATCCTTATACGGGAAAATACCAGTGGACGGGACGACCGATCGTGCTGGATCGGCGGATCTCGCTCGACCAGACCTCGGATTGGAGGACCTTCGAAGGCCCGGAGATCATCCTCCATCCCGACCCTTCTGATCCGGAATGTGTGGAGTTTTACAGCATGCCGCAATTTTTCTATGAAGGCTACTTCATCGGTTTCCTGTGGAAACAGCTCGCGGCCATGGTGGATACGCGTGGCATACGCATGAGAGGAAAGATGGACAGCGAGTTGACCTACAGCATCAATGGGCTGCACTGGAACCGGACCAACCGGATGCCTTTTCTGCCAGACCGAGGCATAGGGCGCGGAGGGTTCGGGTCGGAATATCCGGCCGCGATGGTCATGGACGATGACGGGTGGCTGCGCATCTATACCTCCTCCTATATCGGCGAGCACGGCGATTGGGAGAAGTTCGGCCCGGACGCGCAGATATGTTATCTTACCCTCTCCCGTTTTCGCCGGGACGGCTTCTGCGCGATGGAGCCGAGTTCGGATATGGGCCACCTGATCCTGCGTCCGTTGATCTCTCAGGGAGGAGAAATCACGATCAACGCGACCACGGGGCATTTTGGGAAGATACGGGCCGAACTGCGCGGCAACTTTGCCGATGACGGGGTCCCGTTTCCTGGGTACGAGCTCGAGAACTCCATCCCCGTCCGGGGAGACGGTCACTTCCTGAAACTCCGCTGGAAGGAACGCGATGATATCAACCCGTTAAGAGACAGGCCGTTCTTGATCTTCCTGGAAATAGATCAGGCGCGATTGTATGCGCTGCGCGTGAATGCGGATCATCTGTTCGGCTGCGTGCCCCAGACCAATCTGGTGGGCTACTTTGTTCCCGGCGTCATTCGCGGGATGGGGCGGGACTGGAATGTTGGATGACTGCTTTGC
>JAZDJA010000036.1:0-45938 GCA_043804415.1 Candidatus Latescibacterota bacterium
CTCCATTCTGGGGGGAACATGAAGCCGAGAACAGGCGATTTGTCCTGCCGGGTATGCAGGCCTTTCTTTGAGGAGAACCACTTCTGCCAGGATTGGGGCAGCCACCAATCGCCATCGATGCAATCTGTTTCTTCTCGTTCCGTCTCGTCCCCACGCAGAGCATGGGAACGATATTCAAGGAGAAAACTCTGAACCGATCAGCATTCTTCTTCTTCCGTCACTCCCCCACCACAAACCGATACCCCACACCCCGCACGGTCTCGATAAACGTGCACCCCTCCCGTTCGAGCTTGGACCGAATCCTGCGTATGTGCACATCCACCGTGCGGATCCCGCCGAAATAGTCGTATCCCCACACTTGCTCCAGGAGCACGTCCCGCGTGTATACCCGACCCACGTGAGCAACCAGAAATTTTAGGAGCTCATATTCCTTCAACGTCAGATCCACCCGTTCTCCGAGAATGTAGACCTCATACGTGTGCGGGTGAATCGACAGATTCCCCCTTTTGATGGCATCTGTCGGATCGTAGCGCATGGTGCGGTCCAGCGCGATCTTCACCCGAAGACTGGCCCTGATGGCCGAAGTCGGGAGCACGATGTAGTCGTCCGCGTCCACCAGAAGATCGGAGGCACGCATCTGCTCCTCCGAGCCCACCAAAAGGAGCGGCGGCTTTCTCCTTCCCTCAAAGGCCTGCCTCAGCTTGGCGCGAACGGTCGCCAGGTCCTCCGTATCCATCTGCAGGAGAAGGATTGCGTATGCCGTAATCGCGTCGTCCTCGGAGGAAAGAAATGCCTCCCCATCCATCGAAGCGGTCCGGTATCCGGCAGCGGTCAGATCGCGCGCCAGTTGCTCCAAACAATCGTGTTGATCCCCAACGAGTAAGACAGGACGCACTATTCCTCCGAGAATGTACCGCAAAGACCCAAAGGACGCAGAGAAACATCATGCAAAAATGGGAAAGTGCGAGGGGGCTCACCGTCTCACTTTCCCACTTTGCCACATTCTTCCCCGTGCAGCTTTGCGGTACGATTTAGATACGCTCCAGAATCATCGCATGCTCATCACATTCCGGATATTTGATGCAATCGAAACAGTCCCGCCAAACCTTATGCGGCAGCAGTTCCTTGGAAACCTCCCGAAATCCGAGTTGCGCAAAAAAATCCATCCGGTATGTCAAGACGAAAACACGCCCGAGTCCGATTGTCCAGGCCTCCTTCAGGAGACTGGCCACGATCTTCGACCCGACGCCCTCCCGCCGATGGCCCTCTGCGATGGCCAGGGATCGAATCTCTCCGAGATCCTCCCACGTCACCTGAAGCGCGCCGCATCCGACGATCCCCCCATCCGCGACGGCGACCACATAATCCCGCAGATGCTCGTAGATCCGGCTGAGGGATCTGGGGAGCATCAGCCCCTTTTTCGCCTGTTCATTGATGATCTGAGCCATCTGCGGCACATCTTCTATTTGCGCTGCGCGGATGACTCGAATTGTTTCCGTTTCCATAGGGTTCCACTGTTTTCATAAGTTACGTGACATGGAAGGAGGCCGATCCTCGTCGTCACCGGGACGCCAGGGATCCTCATTCCCAAGGATATTAGTCCTCCGCGGTCGCGACTTTCAGCGCATCCATCCGAATCTTCGGAGGGGTCACGGACGGCAGTTCCTTGGGCTTTGCGCCCGCTCCCAGTAGCTGCGCCTGGGCCTGGGTCTTTTGCGACAGCCCGTGGATTTTGATAAACCCGATCGCCGCTCCCTGATCATACTGATCGCCTTCGTCGTAAGTGGCCAGGGAGAAGTTATACAGCGAGGACGGCGATTTGCGTCCGGTTACGTGGCAATTGCCCTTGAACAGTTTCAGACGCACCGTTCCGGTCACAAAGCGTTGATTGCTCACCACAAAGGCACGGAGATCCTGATGGAGCGCACAGAACCACAGCCCGTTGTAGACCAGATCGGCGTATTCCTTGGATACCATCGTCTTGAACCGGGCGGCATCCTTGGAGAGCGTGAGGTCCTCCAATATCTGATGGGCCTTGTGCAGGACCGTGGCACCCGGGGCCTCGTAGATTTCGCGAGACTTGATCCCGACCAGGCGGTTCTCCAGGTGATCCACGCGTCCGATGCCGTGCCGGCCTGCAATCTGGTTAAGCTTGGCGATCAGCGCTACCCCGTTCATCTGCTCGCCATCGAGGGCCACGGGAATGCCCTCCTCAAACTCGAGCACGATCTCCTGCGCCTCATCCGGGGTGTTTTTGGGACTGGCCGTCCATGCGTAGATGTCTTCCGGCGGCTCCGCCCACGGATCCTCCAAGACCCCCGCCTCGATGCTGCGTCCCCACAAGTTCTGATCGATGCTGTATGGATTCTTCTTGGTCACAGGCACGGCGATGCCGTGCGTTCTGGCATATTCGATCTCCTGATCCCGGGTCATCGACCACTCCCGCACGGGCGCGATGATCCGAAGCTCCGGGGCCAAGGTGTTTATCGAAACGTCGAAGCGCACCTGATCGTTGCCCTTGCCCGTGGAACCGTGGGCCACGGCAGACGCACCTTCCTCCTTGGCCGCATCCACCAACAGCTTGGCGATCAGCGGACGCCCCAGCGCCGTAGCCAGCACATATTCGCCCTCGTAAATGGCGCCGGCCTGCAGCGCGGGGAACGCAAAATACTCCACAAACAGCTCCTTGGCATCCACCACAATCGCCTTGGAAGCACCCACTGTCAGCGCCCGATGCCGGGCTTCGTCCAAATCAGCACCCTGGCCCAGATCCGCAGTCAGGGTGATCACATCCATGCCATAGTGCTCGCGGATCCATTGCACACAAACCGACGTGTCCAATCCACCGGAATAGGCCAAGATCACTTTCTCACCCGCATGTTTCATCGTGATTCTCTCTCCTTCCCCGCTTGGGGGTATGTCACCCGTCCTTTTCCACACGGCAAGTTACGATCGTAATGCGGCAGGGCTAGGCCACGCCTTGCTCGAGAATTTCATCGAATACATCGACCACTTCATCTATGTGCTGCTCTTCTATGATCAGAGGCGGAAGAAAACGGACAGCGTCCTTGCCCGACGTGCACACCAGCACGTTCCTTTTCCTGAAGGCCTCGGCCACCACCTTGGGTTCATACTCCGTGACCACGCCTGCGATCAGACCCAATCCGCGCACCTCCTTGATCTGAGGCCGACGGCATCTGAGGCGGTCCAGGGCCGCATGCAGATAAGCCCCACGCGCTCTGACCTGGTCGAGCAGCTTGGGATCCCTCATCTTTTGAAAGACCTTGCACGCCACCGCGCATACCAGCAGCCCGCCGCCAAACGTGGTCCCATGATCCCCCGGTGCGAGGAATTGCGCCACCTCATCCCGCAACAACACCGCACCGACCGGCAGTCCGCCAGCCAGCGGCTTGGCCAGGGTCATCATATCCGGCTCCACCCCGAAATGCTGATAGGCAAAGAGCGCGCCGCTTCGAGCCAGGCCAAACTGGATCTCATCGAATAGGAGCAGCATTTCCCGCTCGTCGCAGAGGGCGCGAAGCCCTTCCAGAAAGGCCCGGTCCGCGGGATTGACGCCGGACTCCCCCTGAAGCGGCTCCACAAGTATGGCGCACGTATCTTCGGTGACGGCCTCGCGCACCGATTTCAGGTCATTGAACTCGGCGGTCGCAAATCCCGGAACCATCGGCTCGAATCCCCGGTGAAATTTGGGCTGTCCCGTGGCCGATAGGGCCCCGTAGGTCCGGCCGTGGAAAGAACCTGTCATGGTGATGATCTGGGTCTTCGGTTTTTCGAAGCGATCGTGTCCCCATCGCCGGGCAAATTTGAGAACCCCCTCGATGGCCTCGGCCCCGCTGTTGCAGAAAAACGCCTTGTCCGCGAAGGAATTCTCCACCAGAAGCCTGGCCAGCTCCACTTGGGGCTCCGTGTAATACAAATTGGAGCAGTGGATCAACTGCGAAGCCTGGGTTTTGAGCGTCTCCAGGATATCATAATCCCCGTACCCAAAGGCATTGACCGCGATTCCGCTGACAAAATCCAGGTACCGATTGCCCTCTGTATCAAAAAGATGCACCCCATTCCCGCGCTCGAGCACAAACGGCGGACGCGTATAGGTTTGCAGCATCACCTGTTTTTCCAGGGCAATTACTTCGTCTGTTTTCATTATCGTCTTCTCCTCGAAGTGGGCGGGTCAAGACATGCGAGAACCCGGTCATTGGGCCCCTCTTTCTCACCTGCCCCTTTCACCTTCTATGCTGCCCCCGGCTCCGCCATTTCCAAATGGAAGCCTGCGCGTTTCGGAGGGGGAATACTGCTTTACTGCACGATCTGCGTGCCCACGCCCTGGTCCGTAAAGATCTCCAGCAGGAGGGCATGCGGGATCCGCCCGTCTATGATGTGCGTCTTGTGCACGTCCGCTTTCACGGCGCCCAGACATGCGCCCACCTTGGGAATCATCCCCCCGTGGATGGTGCCAGCGGCAATCAGGGCATCCACCGCATCTATGTGCAGGGAGGAGAGCAGGGAGTCCGGATCGTCTTTATCCCGCATGATACCGCGCACATCCGTTAGAAACACCAGCTTTTCACTGGCCAATGCGATCGCGATTTCCCCGGCAGCCGTGTCCGCGTTTACATTGTAGCTTCCGCCCTCCGGCCCGAGTCCAATGGGGGCAATCACCGGAATGATGCCCGCCTCACACAGGTTCCGGATGGGTGCGGGATCCACCCATTCCACGTCCCCCACAAACCCGATGTCCACTTTCTTCTCCGCGCCTGTATCCGGATCCACCACGGATACGAAGTGCTTGAGCACATGCAAAATCCCCGCATCCTTCGCGGATACCCCCAGTACCCTGCCGCCAAACTGCGCCACGGCCCGGACAATGTCCCGGTTCACCTCGCCGTAGAGCGTATCCTCCACGATCCCCATCGCCCGCTCATCGGTCACACGCAGTCCGTGTACGAACTGGGGCACCATGCCCGCCTCGGCCATCCGCCGGCTGATCGCCTTCCCCCCCCCGTGCACGATCACCGGACGCATGCCCACCGTGGCCATAAATACCACGTCCTGCAGGATCGTGTCCGGCGATCCATCCCCGGCCATCGCGCTCCCGCCATATTTGACGACCACGATTTTGCCTTTGAAGGACTGAATATAGGGCAGCGCCTCGATCAGCACGCCCGCTTTCTCGATACTGTCTCTCATCGGTGCGATCCTCGGTTGATCCCCATTTCCCCGCAAGGCCCAGGTGCCGGAAAGCCCGCCGACAGATTCCCCGGAACTTGTTTTCCCACTCTCCCGCCTTTTTACGCCACTGCCAGCGATACGGTATGCGTTTTGCCCTGCTTGATCTTCTCGTAGTTCCCGAAGATCTCCCCGAATGTCCGCTTGATGTAGGGCTTCAGTCCCGAAAGGGTGACTACGTAACATCGCCCGCCAGGCTTGAGGCGGTCCCTGGCCTGCATCATCATCAGGGCAAGGAGTTCCTTGCCCACCTTGGCGGGAAGATTGGAGGCGATCACATCGAACAGCCGCTCAGGAACCTGTGCAAACCCGTTGCTCAACAGCGCCTCCGTATTGGGGAGCGCATTTCTCAGCGCATTTTTGCCGGCATACTCCACCGCGACAAAATCTTTGTCGATCAGCATCACCGTGCCCTTGGGCGCCAGTTTTGCCATCACCAGGCCGATGGGACCGTATCCGCATCCCAGATCCAGGCAGGCGTCCTGTTCGCCCACCTCAAGATGCTCGATCAAAAGACGCGAGCCCTCATCGATGGCCTTGGGACTGAACAGCCC
This sequence comes from Candidatus Latescibacterota bacterium, assembly GCA_043804415.1. Classification (GTDB taxonomy): domain Bacteria; phylum Latescibacterota; class 4484-107; order 4484-107; family 4484-107; genus 4484-107. The sequence continues at coordinate 5,802 of JAZDJA010000036.1, forward strand.
CCACGTGGTGCAAAATTCAAAACGAAAGCCCCGCAGATACGTTTCAAATGTCAGATCGTGGTTCAGGGTTTCGGGATTCGTCCGCATTTCGAGGCTCCATGGTATGACACGTATTGCTGCGGAAAAACATGACACTATTCCGTGTTATTTGCGCTACTGCAAGATCTTCCTCTTCTGCCAATGCTCCTGTTTCAAAATCCGCTCAATCCGCATAATCCGCGGTTTCGCTGCTTTCAGTGTCCTTCGTGTCTTTCGTGGTTTCGCTGGTTTCGGTGGTTTTGGTGGTTTTGGTGGTTTTGCCCCCGGGTTTCCCCCACCGTGTTCTGCATCGCTCCGTGGTTCCCGTTTCACGTTTCCGTGGTTCAGATGTCACGTTTCAGATTTCGGTGGTTCCCGTTTCTCGGAGGCATACGCATTTCCCCCGTGGCAATCCTGCGCCACGACCGCGGGAAAATCCGCGACCACCAATCTCCGGATCGCCTCCGGGCCCAAGTCCTCATAGGCTACGATCTCCGAACTCCGGATGCATCGCGCCAGAAGCGCACCCGCTCCGCCTGTGGCCGCAAAATAGACCGCAGCATGCGCCTGCAGGCCCGCCGCCACTTCCTCGCCCCGTTCGCCCTTGCCGATCATCCCCTTCAGGCCACGCGCCAAAAGCGGAATGGTGTAGGGATCCATGCGGTAGCTCGAGGTCGGGCCCGCCGAACCGATGACCTTTCCCGGCGGCGCGGGAGATGGTCCGACGTAGTAGATCACCTGTCCCTCGGGATCGAAGGGAAGGTCCTCGCCTCGTTCAAGCAGCGCCACGAGCCTTTGATGGGCCGCGTCCCGGGCCGTGTAAAGCGTTCCGCTCAGGGTTACGGAGTCTCCGGCGTGAAGGCTTCGGACCGTGGCTTCGGACAGCGGTGTGGTCAGCTGGCGCACAGACAGTTTCCCCTTCTCCCCTCCCTCCCCCATTGCCCAAATGGCCAGAACTGGGAACAGGGAGGAAGCGTGCAGGGCAATGAGAAATCGAACCCATTGAACACTGAAGAACACCGAAAAAGACGGAAGCACGCCAATCAACCATGAAATCCGTTCTCTTGGGTGTCGTGGCGTGTTCATCCGGACTGGGCATCTGTGTTTCCGACCGACATGCCAAACCAATTTCACAATAGAGGCAAGAACCCTTCAGAGCACCACCCGCTTGTGCCGCGCCGAGTGGCATTGCAGATTAACGGCCACCGGGAGGCTGGCGATGTGACATGGGAACACCTCAATATGCACATCCAGCGCGGTGATATCCCCCCCCAATCCCTGCGGGCCGATGCCCAGCGCGTTGATGTCCGCCAGCAAATGCGCTTCCAGGTCCGCATAGAACGGATCGGGATTTCGGGTTCCGATGGTACGCATGAGGGATCTTTTGGCCAGTAGGGCACATTTCTCGAACGTACCCCCGATGCCCACGCCCACCACCAGCGGAGGACAAGGACTGCCCCCGGAACGCCGCACGCGGTCCACCACAAACTTCCGGACGCCTTCCATGCCATCTGCAGGCCGGAGCATGCGGATCTCGCTCATGTTCTCGCTGCCGCCCCCCTTGGGCGCAAATTCGATCTCCATCCGGTCTCCGGGCACGAGATCGTAGTGGATGACCACCGGCGTGTTGTCTCCGGTATTGGTTCTACGAAGGGGGTCGGCCACAATGGACTTGCGAAGATAGCCCGCCCGATACCCCTGCCGGACGCCTTCCTGGATCGCCTCCCCGATGTTGCCGCCCACCACGTGAAGATCCTGCCCGATCCGCACAAAAAAGACCGCAAACCCGGTGTCCTGACACAGGGGCACCTCGTCCGAGGCCGCAATCTGGGCATTCTCGGCAAGCTGCGAGAGAATGGATCGAGCCCCCGCAGCCGACTCCTTCGCGATGGCCTCCTTGAGCGCCTCCATCACATCACATCCCAGATGAAAATTGGCCTCCGTGCAGAGCGTTTTGACGGCCTGCGTAATCGTTGAAACCGCAAGTGTTTTCATAGGGACGATTTCCCGCCGCAGAGACACAGAGGACGCAGGAAAAATCAGCCCGTCCCACATCCTCTCCCTTACGCATCACGTTTCAGGTTTCACGTTTCACGCATCACTTTTCACATCTTAGAAATCGTCCATCAGATACCGCTCATCCGCGAGCACCTCACGGGTCTTGCTGCCTTCGGCCGGTCCGACGATGCCGGCAGATTCCAGCTGATCCATCAGGCGTCCGGCACGGGCAAAGCCGATCTTGAGGCGACGTTGAAGGAAAGAGGTGGAGCCCTGCTGGTGCCGGATGACCAGTTCGAGGGCTTCGTCGAAAAGCTCATCCCTCTCATCAGAATCCCCCAGAGAGAGGCTCTCCCCTTCTTCGTCGAATATCTCCACCTGCTGAGCCTCGATCCGCTGTTTCTTGAGAAACTGGACCAGTCGCTCGCTCTCCTCGCTGGAGACATACGCCCCGTGAATACGAACCGGCGCGGGCATCCCCGGAGGGAGAAAGAGCATGTCTCCCCGTCCGAGGAGACTTTCGGCGCCGTTGGCATCCAGTATCGTGCGCGAATCCACTTTGGAAACCACCTGGAAGGCGATGCGCGTGGGGAAATTCGCCTTGATGACTCCGGTGATCACATCCACCGAAGGACGCTGGGTGGCGACGATGATGTGGATGCCCACCGCACGGGCCATCTGCGCCAGACGGGCCAAGGATTCCTCGATGTCTTTGGAGGCCACCATCATCAGATCGGCCAACTCGTCTATGATCACCACAATATACGGCAGCGAGGGGGGCAGAGTCACCTGAGGATCCTCCTCCTTCTGCAGTTCCGAACGCATGACAGCCAGCCGGTTATTGTATTCATCGATGTTGCGCACCCCCAGCTGCGCCATGCTGCGATAGCGTTTTTCCATTTCAGCCACACCCCAGCGGAGGGCCTCGGCGGCTCTTTTTGGATCCGTGACCACCGGGGTTAACAGGTGCGGAATGTCGTTATACATGGACAATTCCAGCATCTTGGGGTCCACCATGATAAAACGCACATCCTCGGGCGAATACCGGAAGAGCATGCTGGAAATCAACACATTAATGCACACCGATTTGCCGCTTCCCGTGGCCCCTGCGATCAGCAAGTGAGGCATGGCAGTCAGATCCGCGCAGAAAGGGTCCCCGGCGATGGTTTTCCCAAGGACCAATGGGATATTGGCGGAAGAATGGATGTATTCCTCGGATTCTATAATCTCCCGCAGGGAGACAATCGCGGGCTTGGGATTGGGAATCTCGATGCCCACCGCGCCCCTGCCCGGAATCGGTGCCTGAATCCGAATGCGGCTGGCCCGCATCAGCATGGTCAGATCGTCGGAGAGTCCCACGATGCGGCTGACCTTGATCCCCGGGGCAGGTTCCACCTCGTATAGGGTGACAACCGGCCCGGGCCGCACCTGCACCACCTTACCCTGTACGCCAAAATCCTCCAGCCGGGCCTCCAGGGCCTCGGCATTCTGGAGCAGCTGTTGCTTGCTCTGGCGCTCCCCCTTGTCCGAAGTGGGGTCGAGCAGAGAGGGGGCGGGCAGGCGATAGAGAATCTCCAGCGACTGGGTTGGGATCGGGTTCTGCGTCTCGCCGGGCATTTCCTCTTCCTCCCCGACCGGTTCGATAATTTCGGGCTTGTGGAACTCAATCATCGAAGGAGCCGCTACACTTTCCCGCCTGATGGTTTGGCCCTGTTCGGGTCTGGGTTTGACGGGCTCCTTCCGCTCGGGGGGGGATTTTGGACTTTTCGGCCTGCGATCCTTTGTCTTTCGTCTGAACGGGAGCCGTATGTTTTTCACTTTTGCCACAAGCGCAAAAAGACCCCCGAAGGAGAGACCTGTAGCCAGGATCAGAATAACCGCTCCCAATGCGATCACAAGAACGGTGGCTCCAATGCGTCCAAGATAGGGGATAAATATTTTGGAAGAAAGCACATAGCCCGTCCACCCTCCAAGCTGAAACGCTGTGTGAGGATCCCGGTACGGAGGAAGGGTGGAGACCGTGCACAATAGCACCAGGAGCGCCATGGCGCCCGCTGTTTTCGCAGAGAGCGCACGCATATCCTCCTTGCGCACCCGGTTCCATCCCCAGAGAAGCAACAAAACAGGCACGACAGGCGCGCCGTATCCGAATGAGAAAAACAAGCCAAATGAGATCAATGCCCCGATCCTGCCCGCCCAATTCTGCGCCTGAGCGGCCCTGAGTGCAGAATTCGGGTAGTCCTCAGACGAATGCGAAACGAGACTGATCGCTACGAGCAGGGACAGGGCAATCAAGAGAATGCCCAGCACTTCGCTGAGCCGACGTTCTGGAACGGAAGATGTGGCCATAGACACCTCTGACGTTGCGAATAACGAATGCCCCCCGAACACCAGTGCCCTGGTCGGGGGCAAGGAGGCTTGACTATTGTGCCTCAAGTTACTTTGCTGTTTGCCATTAAATATACAGCTTTTATCTCTTCCCGTCAACCTATAAATAGGATTTTGACTTGACAAATCCCTTCAATTCTGTTATTATTACCCCAGACTTGAGGTCTTGCTCCCCTCTTTTGGCGCGGTGGATCGCCTCTGAGAAGCCACCTGCCCAGAAAGCCACAAAGCCCCGGCATCTTTCCGGGCCTTCGTGCCCTCGTATTTTTCAGGAGTTTCCCAAAATGAATGAACCCTCGGAGCGAGATAAGTCGGTCTTGGAGTCGCTCATTTGCTCCTATATCACCCAGGCCGTCCCGGTGGGGTCCCGAACCCTCTCCAAGCTTTATCATCTGAGCATCAGTTCCGCGACGATCCGGAATATCCTGACGGACCTGGAGGAGATGGGTTACGTATCTCAGCCGCACACGTCCGCAGGGAGAATTCCGACCGACAAAGGGTACCGGCTCTATGTGGATACCTTGATGTCTCAGCAGGCCATCTCCGAAGAAGAGAAGGAGCAAATCGGCCTGAAGATCGAAGCCGCGATGAAGGCGCACCGTGCCGAGGACATCCTGGAACAAATCTGCAAGGTGATCGGCGACGTATCCCACCAATTGGGGATCGTGCTGTCGCCCCGATTCGACATGGGGGTCCTCCTGAAAATAGAATTGGTGTCGTTGACCGAACGACGGATCCTGGTCGTGCTGACCATCCGATCCGGTCTGGCGAAAACACTGGTGCTGGAAGTAAGCTCAAAAGTCAAGCCGGAGGAGCTTTCCGAGACCGCACGGGTGCTCAACGAGCGTCTCGCCGGACTGACGATTGAGGAGATTCAGACCTCTATGAAGGAGCGCATGCGTTCTGCTACAGTGGACAATCCAAAACTGCTTCGAATATTCATCGACGAAGCGGATGAAGTCTTCCAATTCCAGCATCCGGATGGCCTCCACGTGGGCTCCACGTCGCACATGTTCTTTCAGCCGGAATTTCAGAATCGCCAGACCTTGGTGGAGTTCATGAGCCTTTTTGAGGAACGGGATCCGGTCGCTGTGCTGTTGAGCGAACGCATCCATCGTCCGGGGATCTCCGTCACCATCGGAGAAGAAAACGATCCGGATGCGATGCACACCTGCAGTCTGGTAACCGCCCCTTATCGCGTGGGGAACTTGATGGGCGTGGTCGGCATCGTTGGACCCACGCGCATGCCGTATCCCAAGATCACGGCGCTGGTGGAATATATGGCAAAACTGGTCTCAGACACGTTGAAGGACTGAGCGTGGCCGAGCAGAAACCGGACACCCAATATCGGAGCAAAGGAAGGTTGATGAAAAAGAAGAAAGCACCGGAGGCAAACACAGAGGGGGCGGAGGAGGTGGAAGTGGAAATCGAGATAGCAGGGGATCCCGAAGCTGAGAAAGCGGACGAGCAGGCGGAGAACGACGCGGGGGAGCAGACCGGCCAGGAGGAGAACCCCCTGGAAAAGGCCCTGACCGAAGCGGCGCAGCATCAAGACCGTTTCCTGCGATTGGCCGCGGAGTTTGATAATTACAAGCGCCGCACCGCGCGGCAGTATGGCGACATCGTTCAATCGGCCAACGAACGCTTGATGAGCCAGTTGTTGCCGGTGTTGGACAATTTCGAGCGCGCCCTGAGTCATCAGGGAGACGACGAGACCCTGGAGTCCTTCCGGAAGGGCGTCGAGATGATCTTTGGGCAACTGCACGATGTGCTGGAGGCCGAGGGACTCAAACCCTTCGAATCCGTGGGCAAACCCTTTGACTCGAATATCCACGATGCGGTCATACAGATCGAGAGCGATGAGCACGAAAGCGAGATCGTGATGGAGGAAGTTCAGAAGGGCTATACCCTGGGCGATAAGGTGTTGCGGCATACCAAGGTGGTGGTGAGTAAGTAGGGTGGGGCCGCTGGCTTTTTTCTCGGAGTAACGCCGGGCGCGATATTCTGGTATGGTTTTGCGGGAGGCGCATGGGTGAGAAAAGCCTTGGTGAGTGCATCGCACAGCATAGTTGCAGACAAAGCCCAAAAACAATGGGACACGGATACCACGGATTATCACAGATCAAATAACATAAGCATTTGTGTTATGTTACCATGCTCTCCTTGTTAAACCTTTGCCAAATAACCAAGATTTCGCAGGTTCGCAGTATAGAGGATGCGGGATCCGCATCTATCGTCAGTTAGGCCTATCGAGTCATGGGAACTCTCAGCGCGAGGGAGGAATGCATATGCCTCTCGCGGCTTTGACTCGTGCTCGTGATCCAGTCCTCCGGCCTGAACTTCGTTCGGGGAGCCGCTTGTCTCGCGTGGCATTCGGCAGAAAGGAAGGAAATATGATCCAACGTATTGATGAAGAAGACAAACTTCCCTTCCTAACGCGACCAATCAAGGTTCAGGGCGGGACTGTGGAAGAATTCATCATTCCGGAGGACAAGAAAGAAGAGGTATTAAAGCAGCTGTACCTATTCGATCCCGTTCCTTCATTGGATGAAGAAATGTATGACCTACACGAGGGAAAGAAATTCAAGGTAAGAGATTTTCGAGTGACTTGGGAACACGGACAGAACTGGCTGGTCAGCCCATATTACCCAGCCAGCGGGGGCTCTGTCATTGACTGGATGCCTTCGGGTTTCGAAGAGCATCAATAGAACTGTCGAACTAACACGTGGGCCGCTCTGGTCACGCATGCCGTTATCTTTTGTCTGAATTGGCAGGACAAATCCGGCTGAAGTTCGATACAAGTCCTTGTCTGGTACGATTTTTTGTAGGCACATTCGTGAGGTGTTCCTCGGTGAATGTATTGAGGATGCGGGATCTGCATCTATCCTGAATCCGCCAGGAACCCGAGAAAGAGACCTGGCAAGGGAAGCAAAATTGGTCCTCTCTGCTAAGGAGATGGAAATATGGACGCACTGCGGATCGGTTTGATCACCTGCGGTTTGATGGGGACGTCGCTGGCAGAGACGACGCACTCATCTGGTGCGGAGGAGGTGAAGGCGGTGCTTTTGGATAGGGAGCCCGCCATTTCGCGAGTGGAAGGACGGAAGGTGATCGAGATTGTGGGGGCCGCGTGCCGGTCGATCAGGGAGATGCGGGAAGTGACGCTGCGCAGATAGAAATCGGACACAGATGGACAGGGATCCTCACGGAAAAAGAGCAACACTTGGAAAGCCGTGACCATCCGTGTCCTCTTTTTTTGGGAGAATCGAGATGCGAGACGGCAAGCTGGGCTATGGGATCGTGGGCTGTGGCGTGATTGGACCGTGGCATGCGGAGAGTGTGGCGCATTGTTCGGATGCGGAGCTGGTGGCGGTGTGTGATATCGACGAGGAAAAGGGGCGGGCGTTTGCGGAAAAATACGGGAACGTGGCGTTTCACAGGGAGTATAAGGAGTTGCTGGCCCGCGAGGACGTGGATGTCATTTCGGTATGCACCCCGTCCGGTGCGCACGCGGAGGTGATGATCGCAGCAGCCGAGGCGGGGGTGCACGTATTGTGCGAGAAACCCATCGAAATTCAGTTGGACCGCGTGCAGGCCATGATCCGGGCCGCGAAGGAACATCACGTCAAACTGGGCTGTATCTTTCAGCGACGAACTTACGAAGTGTCCAAAAAGGTTCGGGAAGCGGTGATGCGTGGGGATCTTGGAAAAATGGTACTTGCGGATGCCTATCTGAAGTACTATCGCTCTCAGGAATATTATAACAGCGCGGGCTGGCGCGGAACCTGGGCATTGGACGGAGGCGGCGCACTGATGAATCAGGGGGTGCACGGCGTGGATCTGTTGATGTGGTTGATGGGGGACGATCCGATCGTCTCGGTAACCGCCAAGGCCGATCATCTCGTGCGAGACATCGAGGTGGAGGATACTTCCGTGGCGCTGATCACGTTTGAAAGCGGCGCGTACGGTGTGATCGAGGGGACCACGTCCGTCAACCCCGGAGAAGAGACGAAAATCACGCTGCACGGCAAGCTGGGAACGATCATTCTCGACGAGGGGAAAATCGGGCGATGGGCCACCACCACCGGAGAAGACGACCGCGCGCAGGAGCAGGAGATTGAAGTTGCGGAAGAGAAAGGCGGCGGCACGGGAGACCCGAAAGCCATCAGCATATCCGGGCACATCGCTTTAGTAAACGACATGGTCCAGGCGATCAAAGAGGATCGAGAGCCGATGGTCACTCCGGAAAGCGCCCGCAAATCGGTGGCCCTGATTCTGGCGATCTACGAGTCGGCCAGAACCGGCAAGGAAGTGCGACTTTAGGGGATGAGACGGGGAGCAGGTGGGAGGTGAGCAGAATCAGAGCGCAGTTTGCCGCGTGAACTGTGAAGGGACATTCCCGCAACACCTTTCACGAAGGAGACAGGAACGATGTTCAAAGCAGCCATTTTCACGGACGAGGTGTCGCAGGATTTCCAGACCGCGGTGGACGTGGCCCTGGAATACGGGTTGGACGGACTGGAGATCCGCAGCGTGTGGGGCACGCCTCCGCAGGGCTTGGAAGCGTATATCCCGAGTATGAAAAAGATCCTTGCGGGCACGGGGCTGGCGGTATGCAGCATCGCTTCCCCCTTTCTCAAATGCGATATTGATTCCCAGGAAGAATACCAGGAGCACCTCGGGATACTCGAGCGATGCATCGCGCTGGCGCAGGCATTCGACTGCGCGCTCATCCGCGGATTTACCTTCTGGCGAAAGGGCAAACTGGAGGACCAGTGGAGGAAAATCCTGCGAAAGTTCGAGGAACCCGTCAGGATGCTGGAAGATGCGGGCATGATTCTGGCGATTGAGAACGAAGCCAGCACGTGCATCGGTACCGGCGGCGTGCTGCGCAAGTTCCTGGACGATCTCGATGCGCCCCACGTCAAGTCCATGTGGGATGCGGCCAATGTGCACTTCGACGACGTGTTCTTCGAAGTGCCCTATCCCAATGGCTATGAAGCGGTCAAGCAGGACATGGTGCATATGCACCTGAAGGATGCCAGAAGACTGCCCGAGCCGGAATGCGTGCCCATCGGTGAGGGGGATATCGATTATCGGGGACAGTTTGCGGCGCTGGCCACGGATGGGTATGAGGGATACGTGTCCCTGGAGACGCATTGGCGGCCCGTCCAACTTACCGTGGAGGCGATGGATCGTCCGGGAGGAAACGCCTTTTCGGCCTCCGGGGAGTATGCCAGCCGGATCTGTCTCGCCAACTGGATGCAGATGCTCAAGGACATGGGACTCAGTAGGCCATGCGGCATAGCAGTGTAAACAGGGCCTGTGCTTCGTTTCCGCACATACCCTGTTCTTTTGAGGATCCCTTCCCAAAATGACCTCCAGCCATTTTGGGAAGAATGACCTGCCACCTGAAAATCGAAAAAAGGTGCCTTCCTGACCCATGCTTTCTTTCGGGGCGATTTCCAGGCGGAAGAACAAGCCGGATCACCCGGATCGCCAAAAGGCCCCCTTTCCTGGATTCCCTACGCTATCTGCTCTCCGCCCGCAACGCAGTACCCGTGCCCTCACTTCGATATCCGTTGCCTCGGCTTGGCGAGAATCTCCCGGATCTCCAGATCGAAGAAATTGTTCATATGCGCAGCACGGAGCACAATGGCAGCGTCCGCCCCACGTCCACTGCCGCCCACGGCAATCACCTCCCGATCCGTGGGAATCAGCCCGGCATCTGCGGCCATCACTGCCACCTCCACCGCGACCTTGATGCCGTCGCCGCCAAATCTTCTCAACGTGTGGGCGATGACCTCCGTCGGAGTGATACCCCCAAACTTTTTCGAGAGGGATCGTCCGACGCCGCTCAGGGCATGAGCGCAGATCAGCACGTGGATCCCTTTGGCCTCGAGTTCTCTTCTCTTATCCGGAGCGATCGAAGGATCATCTCCGCCGGCATATCCGGCATGTTCGGGCACTGCAATCAGGCGTACCCCAATATCCCCAAGTGCTTCCGAGAGCAGAAGTGCGGTTGCGCCAGTGTCCGAGGCTACGACTACGTGCTCGATCTTAAGTTCCGCACACCGTTCTCGGACCACTTCGATGACGGCTTCGGTGTTTTCCTGACCCGCCCGGTCGAAATAAACGATCTTTCCCGTAGGCAACGTTCCCTCCTGTGTGAGGTAGGTGGACAAACCAAACGAAACAACTCTTCCACCGCAGAGAGCGCTGAGAAAAAGCAGCGAATAGAAAGGGGATTCCAGCCTCAGTTCTTACGCTATCCCCCCATTCTGCCGACTTCGTGCGATTGAGGGAACGCGTCCCCCCATCCTGGCAGGCACGCTACGTCGATCTTCCGGATCTGGACAACAGCGAAGATAGGGAGGAAATCAGACGAAGTCAAGCCCAATATGAGCCAGCAACGTGAGGGAAAGACCAGGGATTTTTCGCAGAAGGGAGCAAGTATCTTTGCGAGGTTTTTGAGATGGAACGAGAAAACCGGGAAAACCCGTCTGGAAAGGCAAGATCAGGAGAGCCCAATACCTTCAGCCCAAAAGAACCCTTGCGGATCCCGCTTCTTCGCGGTATCTTAGGAGTGTCCGCACAGGAGATGATGAAGGCGATCCGATGTGCCACCGCTCATCCGGCACTGCGGGAGTCAGAGTGCGATGAGTACTCCAAGACTCCGAGACCGTGATCTTTTCGGTTCCGCTCCCCATCTCCCTGCCGAGCGGGAGTTGTTCTTTCCCTCTTGAAAAGAAACGTTGGGGAAAAGTTGGCCGAGATGAGAATAGCGCCCCCAAATGACGTGCTCCACCTCCCGGAATGGCAAACTGCCAAAAAAAAGCTTGACACAGCCGCCTAAAATAGCTACTATTTGTTTTGCATCCTATTTAGGAAGAGCGCGCTCGGGCCTTGCCAATTTCCGGGGCACAAGTGCCCAGAAAGGGACAAACTCAGAGATTCAGGACTTGGCGTCAATCCCGGCTTGGGTGTTTTGATGTGGTGTTCTTCTGGCTTTGTCCTCTCTGTTGAACATGGTAGGACAAGTCGTAACGCGGAAACGCAGGGCAAGAACAGAGACAGGCAGGTCCCCGCTTATTTTGCCTTTCTCCCCTCTTTGACTCGGCGGCTCTCCTTCTGTTCGAATGGGTCCGCCTGGCGCCCTGTTTTCGGGAACTCTTTTGTAGCGAAAAAGGGCTCACCCGGATACTCCCATGCAAACACGCTGTTTGGCCTGGGCAGTGTCATCGGTTCCGGGTCTCATCGTTTGGGGCTGTTTGCTGGACGCTGCACCCGCAGCTCCGAAACATTTCGGCAGAATATGCTGCCTCAGGAAAGAAGCGCCTCATGAAGTGGATTCTGGATCTTCTCAATCTTCGTCGTTCCAGTGTCGTGCTGTCCATAGCGATTATTCTGTCTTTGATCATGATGGGCTTGCGCGAGCCGGGTAAGGCGCACCTGGCCAAGACAGTGAGCATAACCCTGTTGCGAGGAGGACAGTGGCTCTTCTCATGGCCGATCTACTTGAGCGGGCTTTCGGAAGAAAATCGGTTCTTGAGGAAGCGGAATCTGGAACTCTCCCTGCAAGTCCAAAAGCAAAGAGAAACCGATCTGGAAAATCTCCGGCTGCGGAATCTTCTGGGCTTCAAGACCAGCGAAACTTATTCCTATCTTCCGGCTGAGGTGGTGGCCAAAGATGCGGACCGAATGATCAACGCGATTCTGATCAATGTGGGCGCACAGGACGGTGTTCGGGAAAAGATGCCCGTGGCCACGGCCGAGGGATTGGTCGGAAAAGTCTTTGAGGTGTTTCCCTCAACCTCGATCGTCCAATTGCTTCTGGACCGAAACTGCCGGATCAGCGGGGTCGCACAGAACGATGGGCGGGTTTTCGGAATTGTCGAGTGGTTCGCAGGAGAGCGCTATAAAATGGCCGTCCCTTTGAGAAGCGCCGTTGGGGAAGGAGACCGGATCGTGTCTTCGGGTATGGGAGGCGTATTCCCAAAAGGACTGGAAATCGGGGTTGTGGAAAAGATCGGGTCGGAGGAGGGCGGGCCGCTTCGGGACCTCATTGTTAAATCCAGCGTACGCTTCTCCCAGTTGGAGGAGGTCTTTGTTCTTTTCTATAAGGGATACGAAAGCAATAACCCCCAGTAGAGACGCGTTGTTTGGGCCGTCCCGGCGGAAATCTCCGATCGGAGCTGACCCCGCGTCTTCTTCTTCCGAACAGAGCAAACTCGGAAAGGATTCCCTTTGATCTTCGCAAGAAACCTCGTATGGATGATTGGCGTAGTCATCGTACAAGCCACCTATGGGGAGAAACTGACGCTTTTCGGCATCCGTCCGGATTTGGTTCTGCTCACCCTGGCATATGTGGCGCTTTCAGGCGGGCAAATCGAGGGAACGGTTTTGGGGTTCTTTGCCGGGTTCCTCCAGGATGTCTATGCGCCGGAGTACTTCGGACTCAATGCCTTCGCCAAATCCGTTGTGGGCTTTGCGGTCGGATATGGGCGCGGAAGCGTCGTCATCGAGCACGTCGGGACCCGGGGATTGATCCTGTTTGGCGCTGCGTTCGGACATGACCTCCTTTATTTCCTCCTTCGGGGAGACTGGGTTTACGTGCTGCGAATCGGGCTTCCGACCGCCTTTTACACGGCGCTTCTCGGGGTGGGTATCTCCATCCTTTATTTTAAGGCAACGGGCAGAAAGATTCGTGGCTATGCCAAGAGACCGTTCTGAATTCCGCTCCATCCATCCCGAAGATCGAAGGGGAACCCTTTTGATGGGGATCCTGTTCCTCCTCTTTGGGATTTTGTTTTTTCGACTCTTCTCGCTCCAGATTCTCCAGGGCGCGCATTATTTCCGTCTGTCGGAGAGAAACCGGATCCGCATAGTGCCTGTGGAAGCGCCCCGGGGCATCATCACAGACCGCAACGGAGTGGTGCTGGTGGACAACCGCCCCTCTTACACCATCTCCATCATCCCGCATCAGGTAACCCACGTGGAGCAGACGATCTCAATGCTCAGCGAGATCATCGGAGTGGATCCGAAGACCATCCGGAAGAAGATAGACGCGCAGAAATCATGGCCCTATCAGCCGGTCAAGCTAAAGCGCGACGTGGGATTTTCGGTGCTCTCCCAGATCGAGGAGAATCGCTTCGAGCTGCCCGGAGTGATCTATCAGATTGTGGGACGACGAAGCTACCCTTTTGACGATTTGGCCGCCCATCTGCTGGGCTACGTGGGCGAACCCTCCCGGAAGGAATTTGCGAGTTTGGCCCCCGTCGGCTACCTCTATGGGGAGTTGATTGGGAAGTACGGCATCGAGCAGCAGTACGAGGCCATTCTGCATGGTCGGAGCGGAATGCGAACGCTTTCGGTAAACGCGATGGGGCAGGAAATCGGACTGCTGTCCGACCGGCCAGAGAAGAAGGCTTTGCCTGGGGGGGAGCTTCGCCTGACCCTTGATCTGGATCTCCAGCGCACCGCAGAGGAGGCCTTTCCCGAAGGGATGGCGGGAAGTCTGGTGGCGCTGGACCCCCGAAACGGAGAGGTGCTCGCCATGGTCAGTCGCCCCTCCTTCGATCTGAACCTGTTCGGCGGGGTGCTCCCACAGGCGCAATGGGAAGCACTCAACCACGATCCGCAGCATCCGCTGCTCAATCGAGCCGTCCAGAGCGCCTATCCGCCCGGCTCGACGATGAAAATGGTGACCACATTGGCCGGACTGGCGACCGGAAAGGTGCGCGAGGGAAAGAGCTTTCTGCCCTGCACCGGAGCCTATCGTTTTGGAGATCGGGAATTTGGGTGCTGGAAAAAGGAGGGACATGGTGCCTTGGATCCCATAGGGGCCCTCACCGAATCCTGCGACGTCTATTTCTACCAACTGGGCCAGAAGATCGGACTGACAACCTGGGGGCTGTGGGCGGAGAAGTTCGGGTTTGGCCGGCGGACTGAGGTGGATGTGCCCGGAGAGATCTCGGGACTGGTGCCCTCTCCGGCCTATTACGACAGGCGCTATGGCAAGCGGAAATGGAGCCGCGGCCTGATGCTCAACCTCGCCATCGGACAGGGAGAGATGCTGGCGACACCGATTCAATTGGCCTGTTACATCGCGGCCCTGGCCAATGGGGGAAGCACGATCCGGCCCCATATACTCGAGGAAACCGTCGAAAGCGGGCGGCACAGTCTTCATCCGGCCCTGCAGGCGGAGAAGATAGCCGGAATCTCGACCGAGAATATGGCGCTGATCCAAAAGAGCCTATGGAACGTCGTGCAGGGGGAACACGGCACGGCCAGACGGGCACGAGTGCTCGGCTTCGAGGTCGCCGGAAAAACCGGCACCGCCCAGAATCCGCACGGAGAAGATCATTCCTGGTTTGTTGCGTTTGCCCCCTTCGAGCATCCCACCATAGCCGTGGCCGCCATAGTTGAAAACGCAGGGCATGGAAGCACAGTGGCCGCTCCCCTTGTTCAGAAGGTGCTGGCTGCCCATCTTAATGAAACAATCGGAGAACAACACACTTTGGAGCCGCCTGCAAAAGCCGCGGAATAGCAGCCATCTCGCTGGGCTTAGCAGGCAGGGCATTCTTATCCGACCTGGATGGCCACAGATCTGAAAAGACAGGAATGTCTGTTCCACCAAACTTTGCGAAATCATCGCCTGCCAAGATTGATTCGCATGAACGGTCAAAACGCGATATCGCCAAAGGGACGCACCACGCCAGAAACACAATGGCCGGGAAACCCAACTGCGGATGTCTCGGATCTTGAAACTCAAGCCGCCCACCAATAGAGTTGTCGCGATTTGGCTACAGAGACGAAACTGACCACTATCTGCTCAATCTGTTAGACGGTTGACCTCCCCCTATCGGTGAGTCTCAAAGGGTGTTTTTCGTCTTTTTATGAAAGGCCCGGAACAAAATGAAAAAAACAACGTGTCCCGCGCGCCTCGTTTTCTCTTTCATCGTCATTCATTGTTCATCCTGCGCGTTATAGGGAGCAACGATGCCTGCGAAAAGGATTCCGCGAAAAACACATGGGGATCTGCTGCTCATACTCCTCTCGCTGTTATTGGTGGCCTCGGGGATCGTGGCCATCTACAGCGCCGGCCACCACTCGGGTTCCGAGCATCTTGGAAACAGTTACATCAAGCAGATGATATGGGCGGCGCTTGCCATGGCGTTGTTGCTTGCTGCCGCGCTGATGCCCTATCGGATTTTCTATGCACTGGCGTATGTGTGCTATGGCGGGATGCTCTCTCTCCTGGTGCTTGTGCTCATCGCCGGAACAAACGTTGGGGGCGCCCATCGGTGGTTTGCGGCCGGGCCCATTCATTTCCAGCCCTCCGAATGGGCCAAGATCGCTACGGTCATATTGTTGGCGCGGGTCCTCTCCGATCGGAAGCGGACGTTGGAGGAGACCGGCGCATTTGTCCTCCCCTTTGTCCTCGCCCTGCTGCCCATGGCATTGGTCCTCAGGGAACCCGATCTGGGCACCGCGCTGGTCTTTCCGGTGATCCTCTTCCCGATGCTCTACTGGGCCGGAGCCCGTTTGGCCACACTTTTCTTCATCCTCTCGCCGCTTTTGAGCCTGGTGTGCGCACTCCTCGGGATCCTGTCGAACCACTATCTCCCGTGGGGCCTTTTTGTCGCCTTATTGCTCGGAATCATCTTTATGACCCGCCCCCATCTTTCCTCCATTCTCGTGCTATCGGTGACCAATCTGGTCGTGGGGATCGCCACCCCGTTCTTCTGGGGGCGGCTGCACACCTATCAGCAGAATCGAATCCTGTCTTTTCTGAACCCCGAGCAAGATCCTCTGCGGACAGGCTATCAGCTCATCCAGTCCAAGGTAGCCATCGGATCCGGCGGCTTTTTCGGAAAAGGGATCCTGGAGGGCACGCAAACCCAGCTTGCCTTCCTGCCTGCGCAACACACCGACTTTATTTTCTCCGTCATCGGCGAGGAATTGGGTTTCGCCGGTGTTTCGCTCATACTGATCGCCTTTATGGTACTGATCTGGCGGGGCCTCGTCATCGCCACCACCGTGAAAAGCCCGTTCTCCAGCCTCATTGCGGTCGGATTGATCTCCATCCTTACCTTCCACGTTTTCGTCAACGTGGGCATGGCCGTGGGCCTTATGCCCGTCACCGGACTCCCCCTTCCCTTCCTGAGCTACGGCGGCTCCTCCCTCAGTTTGAATATGATTCTGATCGGAATCCTGTTTAATCTCAGCGCCAATCGCTACGAGTATTAGACGCCACCCCTGTGGAGGGGAACACGGGCGAGGGAGCATAGAACACCCGGGAATAATGCGCTGACCCAACGCCACGAGCCCCCGGTGAACGCATGTGTCGAGCAGAATCTCCCCGATCTCGATGGCACAACAGGCAGGCGCACAAGAGGGCCAGTTGAAGAGGGGGGCTTGGCGGGGGATTGAACGGGAAGGTGTCTCACGGTGTATCGGAGCTTGGGGGCAGCACCACACAAGGACCTGGGCGCGATTGCCCCCGTCTTTTGGGCATAGGGGAGATGGGGATCGGCTCGGCGGGAGAGAGAGCAGAAGGTCAATCGGGGGATTGGACATGCGGAGCGCGGGAGGATCGACTGTGGGGGGGGCACTTCTGTCGTGCTTCGGGCATCGTGCAGGATCCGGCATCTGAGGGAGTGTCTGAGGCGGCATGCAGGAGGACAAATGAGGGACTTGTTGGGGGGAATCTTCCGGTCAAGCGGGGATCCGGATCCGGGGACCCTCCGAAAGGTCCGCCTGCACGCTGGGTCACATGACCTGAGCGCCGCCTTTCAGAGAGCCACGAACGAAGCGGCATCGCCCATCCGCCTGCGGCATGCACCTCCCCATCATGCGGCCCGTTCGATCTTCGCTCCCAATGCCCTCAGGCGTTCGTCTATCCGTTCGTAGCCCCGATCGATCTGCCGGATATTGTGAATGACGCTGGTCCCCTCGGCGCACAAGGCCGCGATCAGGAGGGCCATGCCGGCCCGGATGTCCGGACTGATCAGGTCGTCTGCATACAACTTGGAGGGGCCCACAATCACGGCACGATGGGGGTCGCACAGCACGATGGCCGCACCCATCCCAATCAGGCGATCCACAAAAAACATGCGACCTTCGAACATTTTCTCGAAGAGCAACATCGTGCCCTCCGCCTGGGTGGCCACAACCAGTGCGATACTCATCAGATCGGCTGGAAAACCCGGCCAAGGCGCATCGTAGATCTGTGGGATGGCGCCGTGCAGGTCCGGATTGACCCGGAGACGCTGATCTCCAGGGACCCACAGGTCCTCCCCCTCGATCGCCACGTTTATGCCCAACCGTTCGAACACCATCAGCGCCATGCGCATATTGCCCGGCGTGGCATGCTCGATCCGGATCGCGCTCCCGGTCACCGCAGCCAATCCGATGAAGCTCCCCACCTCCATATAATCCGCCTGGATCGTGTGCTCCGTTCCGTGCAGTTTCTCCACACCCTCGATGGTCAGCGTATTGCTTCCGATCCCGGATATTTCCGCGCCCATACGATTGAGCATCCGGCAAAGCTGCTGTACGTGCGGCTCAGAGGCGGCATTGCGCAACGTCGTTGTGCCCCGCGCCATCGACGCGGCCATCACCGTGCTCTCCGTGGCGGTCACACTCGCCTCGTCCAACAGGATGTCGTTCCCCCGAAGGCCGCCCGGCTGGGTGCGCATCTCGTAATGCCGGGAAAACTCGGCCTCTACTCCCAGCGCCTCCAACCCCATCACGTGCGTGTCCACCCGACGTCGCCCGATCCGATCTCCGCCGGGACGCGGCAGGCGCACCTCCCCCAGTCGGGCCAGCATCGGCCCCGCCAGCACCATCGAGCCCCGGATCCGTTGGCACAGCTCGGGGTGAAGCTCGGTCTTTTCGACTCCCGAGGCATCCAGCACAATCCGGTGCTCCCCCACGCGTTCGATCGCGACACCCAGATCAGCCAGGATATCGAGCAAGGTCTGCACATCCCCGATCTGAGGCACATTATCCATCACCACCGGCTCGTCGGTCAGAAGCACGGCGGGCAAAACGCCCAGCGCCTCGTTCTTATTCCCCGCCGGACGAATCGTGCCCGAAAGCGGCTGTCCTCCTTCGATGATGAATCGATCCATGGAACGTTCCTCTGGGTTGAAAACGCGCAGGGCGACTCTTTGCGTCGGTTGCGCAGAAAGCGGGAACGCCGAAACGCAAAAGAGCGTTTCTTACCCGCGCGGAAGCACCGCTATGGCCTCCATCTCGCAAAGCCACTCCGGACGGCAGACATCCGCAACGGAAACCGTGTTCGGAGCATTTTTGGGGAAGGAACGCTGAGCATAGACTCTGTAAAAGGGCGCAAGGAATTGGGGCTTCTTGAGATACGTGATGATCGAGACGAGATCGCCGGGAGTCGCGTATTGAGCTTCCAGCAATTGCTCAACGTTTAACAACATCCGGTTCACCTGGCCCTCGATATCTCCCACGTGCATCACCGTTCCTTCCTGATCTATGCTGGCCGTTCCCGAAACGTAAAGCACGATCCGATCCTCAAAAGCCACCTTCATCCCCCTGGAAAATGAGGAGCCGTATTCCCACGCCTCGTCCATCGTGGTGGCGTGGACCGTCTCGATCTCCACAGGATGTTCCCCGACCAGGGTATACAGATCCATCGCGCACGCACGCTCTCTGGGATACGTCGCGCCCTGAATACCGGTGCTGGCTGGAAGGCGGTCCACCGAGTGCTCGCGAAAGAACCGAGTTCGCACGCGATTCAAATCATCATAGTCCCGCTCTATATCATTGACGTAGATCCAGGTGCGCACCACATCCGGAAAGGAGAGCCCCTCCCTCCCAAGAAGCTGCTCGGCACGTGCGAACATGTCCTCCGCCTGCTCGGAGAAGCTGAGATTATCGATATCTTCTCCGCCCGTCAGATTGGTAAGATACAGATGACGAATGCCGTGATGTTCCACCACCTTGCCGGAAGCAAGTCCCGGGGCGTCCTGGATGGGGCGCACCTTCACCTCGTCCCCCCCGGTGGAGAACAATACATAGACCTGCAGTTCGCACAACCGACCCGGATGACACGGAGGCTGGTGCAGGAAGATGGTCGCCGGGAGATATTCGGTGGTGTGCATCGTGTGGTTATACCAATCTTTTCGGATCTTCCCGAGATCCAGAAACTGACGATCCACATCGCTGAAGAACACCTTCTCCGTGATCACGTTGCGCGGACCCGCGCCGTGCTCGGAGAGCGCATGAAACAGGTTTTCGTACATCGAGAGGGCCTGCTCGTCAAACCGCCCCTCGTCGCGTGTAGGACGAGCGCAGATATAGAGCTCCGTGGTCCCAACCCCTTCGATCCGGGCAACTTGTGTCGTGCTGTTTCGGTCGCCAAAGTGTGCTGTTTTCAGATTGGTCATAATACCTTTCTCTCTCGTCTCAAGCGGTTACTCAACATCGGATGTACTTTCCCCTCTCCTGCTCCCACCCAGATCATCCGCTGAGCTTCTCAAATTCCCGCATACATCGGTACAGTCCCCGCGGCACATGGAAACACCCCTTCCACATCCCGCCTTTGAGCGGCAGCAACACCTCACCCCGGCGGTCCAGATACCCGTACCACTCGCCGTTTTCGGGATCGGGGAATCGCTGCCACGTATAGTCATGCACTTTCTCATACCAAGACCAGCAATCCCTCCGGCCGGTGAGGCGATAACCCATAGCAAGGGCCACCAAAGTTTCAGTATGCACCCACCATAGTTTCTGATCCCACTCGAGCTGGCGGGGAGGATGTCCATGCGCATCGAGAAAATAGAGGATGCCTCCGTGCTTCCGGTCCCAGCCAAAATCGAGCAGGTGCAACGCCACATCCACCGATTTCTCGATGGTGGAGGAATCCTTCCGACGTTCGGCAATATCCATGAGAAACCACATGGCCTCAATGCCGTGTCCGGGAAGAATCAGGCGGCCCTCGAAGCTGTCTATCCGGGTTCCATCCGGCGCCACATGTTCGTGCAGCAACTGTCGCTCCGGATCCAGGAAGAGGGAGAGAAGCGTTTCCGAGCATCCTGAGAGGGCATGGCCCAGCGTTTCGGCGTCGAGCATCCACGCCAGCTCGAGCGACAGATTGGCGAGGATCATCGGCAGAGCCAGGGAGATCATCGGTCGCGTGCCGGGGACCGCTTTGCTGTAGATGCCCTTGGGATTATCCCTGCGGCCAAGGATATTTGCGTAGGTGCGGCTGGCGACCGCCTTCGCCGCCTCGCTTCCGGTGGCAAGGGCATACTGACTGAAGGCCATCGCGCCAAAACAGTCGGAGAAAATATTATAGGGCTGCACGAGCGGCCGGCCATCCCGGGCAAGGGCAAAATACCAGTTTCCGTCTTCGTCCATACCGTATTTCCGGAGAAACTCCGCACCATGCCGGGCAATATCGAGCCATGCTTCCCGCTTGTCCAGATGATTGTAGAGCATGGAGAACATCCACATTTGCCGGGCCTGCACCCACACGAACTTGTCCGTGTCGAAAACCGAGCCGTCCCGGTCAAGACAGGTAAAGTACCCGCCGCAGTCGCGATCCATCGAGTGGTGTTCCCAAAATGGAATCACATCGCCCAACAGCGCGTTTCTGTATAGCTGGGCAAGTTCGGCAAAGCGTGTCTTCATGGGGATCCTCAAGAGAAACCAATGTCTTCTGATGGGCGACCATATCTTGATGCGCACCTGTCCAATCCCGAACGTCTCCTGGGAAGGGCAGGAATACTGACAGCGTTTTGGGGATCTCCCACCACACCCGGATGCGCTCCGAATGCGCCGGGCTTTTCTTCCACAAAGACCAATCGAGATTGGCGGGACTGATCTGCAATCCGGAAGCGGTGCTAGACCGGAAAGTACCCCCTAAGAAACTCCGCCAGCGCACCCTCATAGCGAGCGGCCGCCAAAAACTCCGCTCCCAATTGGTCGCCCCAACTGTAATAGAGGATTGTCCTGCCCCCAAATTCGCAGAGGTCCACATCGGAGTTATTGATATTCACCGCCCCTGCGATGAGCGCTCTCTGGGATTCGGAGAGCGTGGGATTGGCGATGACCTTGTCTTCGTCGGAATACTGCATCATGGGATTGGACGGACTGCTTTCCCAATGCACGAGGTCCGGCGACCGCACGATGTGAGGCTGATACGTGGGACCGGGCCGGGCTTCCAGATAGATCATGTAGTATTGGCCATCGAGAAAACGCAGGGCCGGGCAAGCGGTGTACCGGTCTTTGGAGAACACACACTCGGAAGGCGTGAGCTTCCAATGAAGCAGATCGTCCGACTCGGCAAAACGCATGGTGAAGCGGTCCCCCGTCTCCTCGGGAGGCGCACCGATCTCGAAGGCCATGACAAAGCGACCCTCCCCCTGACAGACGGAGTTGTTGAAGATCTCCCATCCCGGCAGGTTCATGGCCGTTTGCGATGCCCAGGTCTCCAGATCATCGGACCAGAAGACGCGCATCTCCGAGCCGCCCCAGTCGTTAATCCCATAGACAAAGGCCCTGTCGTCCTGCACATGCGCGCTGCCCAGGTGATAGCCCGCAGCAAAATGTGGGGTAGCTTGTCCGGAATCCACATCCACAAAACGGAAGTAGGATGCGCCCGTTTGATTGGGCTTGTAGTTGCCGCGCACGTACTCAAAGCGATGGAGCCGACCGGAAAAAACCACAGGCGTGGTTTCGACCATGTCACAGTCAATGGTGCCCATCTTTATGATTTCGGGTTTGAAGGCGGTGGATTTCTGCATGGGATTCTCCTCAAGAGGGGGATTGACCTGTTACATCATACGCTTTACGGGCACCACTTCCGCCGTCTGTGCGGCCCGATAGATCGCCTCCACGACACTTAGAGCCTCCAGGCCGTCTTGGGCAGTGACCGCTGGCGGATGATCCTCCAGGATGGCATCCGCAAAATCCTGCAGAAAAGACAATCCCATCTCACCGGCATATCCGGCCACTTTTTCGGACTCGAAGGTCATCCGACGCAGAGGAGTATTCCCAAAACCTTCCGCATCGCTGCAGACCAGAAGCTCGTCGGTCTCCCCCAGCCAGGCAGGGCTCCACGACAGGACACCGGAAGTGCCTCGCATTTCGATGTAGAGATCGCGCCCGTGGGGATAGGACGGAGGCACGGAATAGCTGATGTCCAGGGAAGCCACAGCGCCTCTGTCGAACCGGAGCAGCGCAAAGGCGTGATCCTCGATGTCCCCTTCCGGATGCGTGTAAACGACCTCCCCGGATACCCGCGCCACCTCGTCCTTGAGCAGGTAGCGAAACAGGTCGATCCAATGCACGCCCAGATTGTGCATCGGGCCGCCTCCGCTTTGGGCCTTCTCCACGATCCACGGCGAATTCCCGTCAAGATACCGGTCCGGTCTTCCGGCCGCGCACCGTCCTTCACACGCCACGATCTCCCCCAATGCCCCTTCTTCGATCAACTTCCGGATCGTCTTCGTCACCGGATGGTACCGCCAGACATAGGGAACGCTCAACTTAACGCCGTTTCTCCGGGCCGCCAAAGCCATGCTCCGGACGCCGTCAGAAGTTGCAGCCATCGGCTTTTCTACGAGCACATGCCTGCCCGCTTCTGCAGCCGCAATCGCCGCCTCGGGACATGCGCAATGTGGCAGAAGGATCAGCACGAGATCGACATCATCGCGTGCGATGAGGGTTTGCCAGTCTCGGTGTCCGGCCGCGCCCGTCTGCTGCGCAAACCTCCCCAACAGCGAGGCATCCGACTCCGCCACCGCCACCAGTCGCATCTGTTCCAACTGTTCGAAAAGCGGCACGTAGCTTGTGGCATGCAGATGACGCAGTCCGATGATGCCCACGCCGAGTGGTTTCATGAGCTATCCCTCCTTCTCAAGGCGTTGGCAATCGGCAGGGTTTTGGTCTGCTGAAAAATGCATCGGTAACCCCAAGCCAGCAATCGCCCAACGCCATAATCAGAGGCACTGTTCCTCGAAGTTCCGGCGATCCCGCCTGGCCGTCTGCCCATCCGCACCCAGCAGTTTCCGGCCATCTTGCTGGAAGGGTGAGACAAGTGGGGCTTTTTCATCAATCTTTGAAATATATACAAATAGAGCGTCCAAAGCAAGGCTTTTTTGGTGCGCGCACAGTATCTTGATCCGCCTCGAAAGGGCTCTCCTCTCCTGAATCTGCGCGGCATTTATCGGTTGAGAACACCAGGGAGACGAAGGGATAGCAAAGAGTGCACAGGTAAGAAAGGTTACCCCCTCCCCCACGTGCGTGCTTTCACCGGATATTTCCTGCATCATCCAGCGAAAAATCAGCCCCCTTCCTTGGCACGCCACATACCTGCGGATTTTTCAGAAACCCGGAAGAGAAAAGGGGTCCACGGTTTCCCGTGAACCCCTTCGGCCACCAAAGAGCCGAACAGCGCTATCTCCTCATCCCCGACTTGAATCCCTTCGTGGCGATCCACTCAATCAGAAGCCCCCACAGCATCCCGAATACCGTAAGCATCACCAGGCCGTTTATCCCTTGGTCAATGGAGGCAAGGCCCATCGGAATGCTCCCCAGCGCACCGATCAGAACCCCGTGCAGCAGATAAGGGATCCGGATCGCTGAAACACCGATGACAAAACCGATGAATGCCCGGTTGAAGACCGTGGCCAGCATCAGACCTGTGGTAAACTCGACCCCGGAATGGACGCCGCCGAGGTAACACAGGGCCCCCGCGATCACACCCAGGATCGTCGTGATGATGACGCGCTTTGCGTAAATCATGATTTCCTCCCTTTCTTTAGGGAGTGGTTCCTTCTCACCACTCATCCCCTCAAGGTTCCGCGCCGCTTCGCGCCAAAACGGGCACCGGGCACCGGGCACTGAGCTCTCAGATGGCGCATGTCATAGTGCCGCAGGCTCATCGCTATGAAACTTTCGTAGGGTTCTCGATTGACTGGGTCTGTGTCCCACCTTCCCGTATACTCCTGAACTCCCCATCGAAACGAAAACAACCGCCGCTTCCCGCGTGACCCACGTGCGGCGCCATTTCAGGAAGTTCCGGGTGGCTTTGTCCGGTGACCATAAGAATACAGAATTCCGGGTGGGGACGCAAGGATTTTCTCTAATTGAGCGCAGAATCTCCTCACACGTTCGGGAGAGAAGCGGGCATCTTTTCTGGATGTCTCCTGCCAGAACTCATACTTGAACCCCAAGCGGCGATGCTGGAGGAGGCTCTCTGATCAAGATAGTACAGGCTACTCTCATGAAAATCATTTGCCAATTACGATCTCCAAATGTCGGGATCCGGCGCAGGATCGTGGCCCCTATATTCATTTTCACCATACCTTCTTTGCTCATAGGTTTTCTTGTTGGCCATATTTCCATCATTCCCCAAATAAACACTTGACAAATATGCCAAAATTGCTTACCATTGTGCGCATTTTTCAGGCAGCCAAAGAGCTCCAAAAAAGGGATCTCTATACTCTTGGAGGTCAATGTGGTAACGGAATAGGAGGTAACGACAAATGAACAAGAACGATCTGAGTTACTTTGAGGATCTCATTCGGGCAAAGCAGGAGTATATCACGAAGGATTTGGAGCGCTTTCAGCGAGTCGCCACGAGCGGTACCATGGCCGAACTGGCCGGTGACCTGTCGGCCTACCCCCAGCATCTTAGCGATCAAGGATCGGACGCAACGGAGCGGGAGGAAACTATGCAGTTTGCAACCAAGGAGCGGCGTTATCTCTATCACTTGGACCAGGCGCTGGAACGGACCAGAAACGGTTCCTACGGAAGGTGTTCTGTCTGTGGGAATGAGATCGGCAGGGAGCGATTGGAAGCCGTTCCTCACGCCACAAAGTGCATCAAGTGCAAGTCGGATGAAGAGCGGACGCAGCGAAACTGGGCACGATCCGCTCCTTCCGCGAGCTTCTCCAGAGACGACTCCCTATCTTTCTCAGAGGCTTTCTCGGACCAGGGGGAGGAGATGCCCTTTGGGTTCTCAACCGACGTCGAACCGGAAATGCCCTAGCGTCCCCTGGAACATGTCGGAGTGGTCGTGGACAGTTACGCCACTCTCCTGACTATTGTTCCGCTTTGTACTCCATAGAGGAAGGGGGTGAGATCCGTGGCAAAGAGTAAGGAAAAAGAGGCATACTGCCCCAACTGTGACGCCGGGGTCAGCCTGAAAGAACCCATAAGGGTGGGAATCCACGTGGTGTGCACTACATGCGGCGAGAAACTGGAGGTGGTCAGCATGGCACCCGAACTGGATTATGCTGATGAGGGATGGGAAGAGGAATTCGCTGACAAAGAGAGTGATGAGGACTACGAGGAAGAGTAGGGTGATGCCATTCTCCGAGAACCCGTGACGCTGAGGGGAGGTGAAATCCCGTGGCGAAGGGAAAGAAGACCAAGCGAAGAGATGAACCAAGCCAAGATGCAAAGAAACCCAGCCCCGGGAAAAAGAGGAAATGGCTATCTGACAAATTCGGATCATGTGGATCATAGGGTAGATGCGACCGCATCTACCCTATTTCTTTTGTTCGAGAACAAACGTCATCTGCCGAAGGATCGGGTACATGCGCCTGTTTGAAGTGTGGGCTCCCGCCCTTTTGGTTGCACTACAGCGCAACCGGCAGCCGAGAGACATCCCCCTTAGGTGACAATTGCAGCAGCTGGCCGGAACTGGATCAGCTCCGGATGAACCGGCCACCATCGGACAGAAACTACGGGAAAGCCCCGAAAAAGTGCTTGCAAAATCCGCAGGATTCCGTACCTTTGAGAACTGAAATTGCTGCGTGCGCAGCAAAACATGAGCTGCGCAAAAAGCCGCCTCACGGAAAAGCCGCACAACACGCCCGGAAGGGCAACCTAGACCTTACGTTTTGCGCTTCCCATTTTGCGCAAGGAGGGGTTCTCTTGGCCGATGCCTCACGAACCGGAAGTCTCCGCAAGATACTCACATTTGTCCGCCCCTTCAAAAGAAAGATCGCCTCAGCGATTGTCTTGACGGTGATCCTGAACCTGATCGGGCAGATTCCTCCGTGGATCGAGAAATATTTCATTGATTCGGTGATCGCGGAAGGCAAGTGGGACCAAATGGTCGGAGTCATGGCGGCCATGATTTCCGTCCCATTTGCGTCGTATCTGTTGAGCTTCTGGAACAATTTCATCATCACCTATGTGGGTCAGAAGCTGGTGTTCGACATTCGCAGGGCGATGTACGAACATCTGATGAGGCTTTCCCTGCGCTTCCACGGGGACATGGGAACCGGCAAGGTCATCTCGCGGCTGATGGGCGACAGCGCCACCATCCAAAATATGATGACCCTGAACACCATCTCGATGGTGAATAATCTGATCTCGTTTGCCATCGGCATTGTGGTGATCTTCTCGTTCAACTGGAAGCTGTCGTTGGTAACGCTGGTGATCCTGCCGCTGCACTGGCTCAATTACCACTTCTTCGTGAAACGCATCCGCCTCAAGACGCGCCGAATCCGGCGAAAATGGGATCAGATATACAACCAGACCTACGAGCGCTTAAGCGGCACCAAGCTTGTGCAAACCTTCACCAAAGAGGAGGTCGAGGCGGAGGAATTCGTCACAGAGACCACGGAGACCATGGGGCTCACCATGGAGAACGTGTCGCTGAACACCTCGTTTGGCGGATTGTCCGGTCTCATTCACGGGCTGGGGCACTCCACGATTTTCTGTCTCGGCTGTTACTATGTGATCCAGGGCGAGATGACTTTCGGCACAGTGGCCGCCTTTATGGCTTATGTGGATCGGGTGCTGTCGCCGGTGCTGCAATTTACGAATATGTCGAATCAGATCGAGCAGACCCTTGTTTCTGCGGATCGGATTTTCGAGATTCAGGATACGGAGCTTGAGATTATGGACGCGAAGGACGCGGTGGTGCTTCCGCCCGTCAGGGGGGACGTGATATTCGAGCACGTCAGCTTCGAATACGAGCCGGACAAACTGATCCTGAAGGATGTCAGCCTGGTAGTGCCGGAGGGCACCACAGTGGCGCTGGTCGGACACACGGGCTGCGGAAAAACTACATTGACCAGTCTGTTGCTGCGTTTCTACAACCCGCTGTCCGGACGGATTACGGTGGATGGACACGATATTTCCAAAGTCACGGTGCGATCTTTGCGGGGTCAGATCGGCCAGGTGCTGCAGGACTCTATTTTGTTCTCCGAAAGCACAGTCCGGGATAACATTGCCTATGGCGTAAAGGAACCCACCGATGCGCAGGTAATAGAAGCCGCGAAGGTGGGAGAGATTCATGACTTCATCCAGAGCAAACCCGAGGGATACGACGAGTGGATCGGAGGACGGGGCCTGAAACTCTCCGTGGGCGAGAAACAGCGGATGTGCATCGCGCGGGCGGTGATCACCGATCCGGGCATTCTAATCATGGACGAGGCAACCAGTTCCCTGGATTCCCAATCCGAGGCTCTGATCCAGAAGGCCCTGGAAAATGTCATGAAAAATCGCACCTCGTTTGTGATCGCCCACCGGCTGTCCACCATCGTCAACGCGGATATGATCGTGGTGATGGACGAGGGCGAGATTGTGGAGCAAGGCACGCATCAGGAATTGGTGCAGAAGGAGGACGGCCAATACAGGAAGCTTTACGAGCAGCAGTACGCGGAGGCGAAAAAGAAGGCAAAGTGGGAGTAGCGTGATCTCGGATTGAGGAGTACGGATTGGGGAGGTAGTTTTTTGCCCCGAGGTCCCTCACAAAAACTGGCATGTGCGGGCAAGCTCTGAAATCCATCTGCGCCCGTTCTCATTCATGCGCAACTATTCGCGTCCATTCGCGGTCATTCGAAGTTATTCGCGTTCATTCGCGGTCAAGGTTCACCAATCACCCATCAGAAGCCACCGATTCCCCATGGCAAAATACAAAGAAGAAGCGATAGACCGAAGAATTCAGGAGGAAGAGCGCGAACGCCTGGAAGAGCTGAAGCAGGCTACGCTGCGTTCTTCCAAGAGAAACATCACGCGACTCGTGCAGAACTACGTGAAAACGTATTGGAAGCGAGTGGGATTCGTGCTGGTTATGGCGATGATCACCTCGTCGTCGCCCTATGTCTTCGGATATATGAGTCGGCTCATGTTGGACGATGTGCTCCAGATCGGGATTGTCACCGAGATAACAGGCAAACCAGGCGGCGAAGAGCCTGCGGGAGACTTGGCTATCGAGGAGGAGGGGGAAGGCGTCCTTTCTCCTTCGTCACCCTCCTCCTCGGGACAAGCAGGGGTGGAAAAAACTCCGGAAGAGAAGAAGCGATTATTGGGAATTATGTTCCTCGCGTTCGTGGGGGTTCGTCTGGCACTTTCGGGATCCTCCTGGCTCTATTCCTATCACGTCACGCACATCGGCCAGCGCGTGGTGTTCCAGCTCCGGAAAGATCTCCACGAAAAGCTTCAGAGCCTGCAACTGACCTTTTTCGATGAGCAGCAGATCGGCAGAATTATGGCGCGGCTGTTCGACGATGTGGGGGTCATCCAAGAGTCTGTGTCCGCCGTGTTCGTCCAGTTGATCATCAATGTGGGCCTGCTCGCAGTGGGCGTACTGATTCTGCTTAGTCTGAACTGGGAACTTTCGCTTTTTGCCTTGGCCACCTTTCCCTTCTATGCCATCGGCTACCGGATATACGTGGGCAGGGTGCGTCCCGTCAACCAAAAGATGCGGCGGAGGAATTCCGAGCTATACGGCATCGTGGGGCAGACGATCTCCGGCATTCGGGTGGTGAAATCATTCGTGCAGGAGCCCAAGGAACTCCGACGGTTTTTCCGTAAGAACGCGGAGTTCATCCGGCTTCGAATCCAAGCTACGGTATTGGGCAATTCCCTCGGCGCGGTGTCCGGAATCATCAGCACGATCGGAACTGTGCTGATCTTCTACTTCGGCGCGATGCAGGTGAAGGCCGGCACGATGACCTTCGGGGAGTTCACCTTCTTCAACGCCTCCGTAATCGCGTTGTTTGGCCCGGTTATCCAACTGACCAACATGAACACGGTGGTCCAATGGGTCCTCGTCGCGCTCAAACGGGTCTTCGATGTCCTGGACGAAGAGGTGACCATCCAGGACAAGGAGAATGCGGTTGTACTCAAGGAGATGAAGGGACACATCGTATTTAACAACGTGACCTTGGCCTACAAGAGCGCAGATGGGTATGCCCTGAAAAACATCAGTTTTGAGGCAAAACCGGGGATGATGATTTCTCTGGTGGGCCCTTCGGGTTCGGGGAAAACCTCGCTCGTGAATTTGTTGCTGCGTCTGTACGAGGCTTCGGAGGGACAGATCCTGATCGATGGGCACGACATCCGGGATCTTCAGCTCTCCTCGCTTAGGGATCACATTCGGATGGTTCCTCAGGAGCCGATTCTGTTCTCCGGGACGGTCGCGGAGAACATTATATACGGCGAACCGGGCGCCACGCCGCAGCAGATCATCGAAGCAGCCAAGAGCGCGGAGCTGCACGAGTTCATCATGTCCATGCCGGAGAAATATGAAGCCGAGGTCGGAGAGCGGGGAACCAGCCTTTCCGGCGGCCAGAAACAGCGGATGGCCTTTTCCATGGCCCTGTTGACCGATCCCACGGTGCTGATCCTAGACGACAGCATGTCCGCGCTGGATGCGGAAACCGAGGCGCGGATCCAGCAAACACTGGATAAGATCATGCTGGGACGGACCTCGTTTGTGATCACACACCGTATGTCCACCGCCATGAAGGCCGATCTGATCCTGGTGCTCGAGGAGGGAAACCTGGTGGAGCAGGGGACGCATGAGGAGTTGATGGCAAAGCGGGAAAAATACCACACGGCCTTCAGGCAGCAGCAGTTGTAGGAGTTTGGAGCTTTGGCTTCGAGACGGAGGTGGCAAAACCACACCAGCGACCAAAACTCGATAGTTACCTTTCTTCGTGAAAAAACGCCGAGAGCCATTCATTCGTAGCCTTCGGCGTTCTTCTTTGAGTGATCTGGAATGCCCCTGCGTTCACCGGAGAGAAGGTTCTCCACAGGGAACCGTCTACTGCACCGTTTCAGGTGATGCGCTCTGCCATGTTCCCCTGTGCTTCCGCGTGAGCACATATCGGTCTTCGTTCGAGCGATAATATCCTTTCACAAACTCCTTATCTGCAAATCCCCATTTTTCGTATAATCTGATCGCGTGTTCGTTGGCTGGATCCACGGTCAGGAAACAAACCAACTGCTGCCTATCCAATTCCATCAGGAGCATTTTGGATAGTTGGGATCCGACGCCCATGTGCCGGTATGCTTTTGCCACAAATACTTTATGAAGGCAACAGTCCCCGGACACACAGGGGAACGCACAGATCGCCCCCATGATTTTCCCCGCTGTTTCGCCGCAGTACACCAAAGCATGTTCTGTCCAGATGCGCCAAACATGTTCTCCGTCCGGTATACAGGCCGCATTCCTGTTATCCAACCAGGCAATTCCATCGAGTACAGCAATCTGCAAGAAATCTTTCTCATTGGCTCTGCGATAGGTGATCATCTCTTCTCATGCAATAAAAGGTTCCAGTCATGCAATAAAAGGTTCCAGGCAACGTGGGTCCATTTTTGTGCGCTGTCGCGAATGAATTCCGCTGGATCCGTGTCCTCCGAAGTAACTCAGAAACGGATGCCTATGGCAGACTCGATAAGCGCGGCCAGCTGCTCGGCCCCTTTGCCCTGGGTGACGCGATCCGGGAGACTGAGCACCAAAGGCAGAGACCGCCGGGTCATATAGTGCTCGAAAGCCTCCCCCAGTTGATCGGCGAGCGTCTGGGAGACCAGCACCATGCCCAGGTCATCGGTGCCGAGATATGCTTCGATCCGGGCTTTGGCCGCTTCCCCATCTTCGGCCACCACGCCCTGCACGCCGATCAGTCGAAAAGTGTCCACCGTAAAGGAGTCGCCCACAATGCGAATTTTCATGGAGTACTCTCTGTAAGAATTTTATCTGCAAAAAAAACTGAAGAAGACGCTCCTCCCCATACCCCCACCGATGGCCCATGCTTTCCGATTC
Organism: Candidatus Latescibacterota bacterium; assembly: GCA_043804415.1. Classification (GTDB taxonomy): domain Bacteria; phylum Latescibacterota; class 4484-107; order 4484-107; family 4484-107; genus 4484-107. The sequence goes on from JAZDJA010000036.1 coordinate 37,265, forward strand.
GCTCATCCGCGCACCGGGGCATATCCTGACTGCACGATTCCCAGCGACCTATCCGCGACTCGAGGCTGACCGGGAACACGGAGCGTCGCCTGCGTTCCCACGCAGAGCGTGAAAACGAGCGGAATCTGGTTTGCGTGCGAGAAGAATGGGTCCGTCAAGGCCTTTTGTTCTGGAACCGCGCCGATCTTCCTTCAGGAGAGCGGAATTCTGCGCGCTCCCATCGGACATTTCCTCATCCGGGAAAAACCTCCTGAGCAACGCGGTTCCACTGCCCGATCTTCTCCAGTGTGAAGGCGATGGAGCCCAGTATCGCAAATCCATCTCCGCGCACCTGATACCTTACTTTCCCGTCGCACGCGTCTTTGATGGACACGAGCTTGGCGCGCATTTCGTCCTCGGTCCTCTCATAGATATCCGCAACGGAATTCAGGCATATTTCCAGCGGTATGTCCTTCTTGGAGAAGACTTCAGCGGCCTTGGCCACATCCGACCATGGCCCGATATGCATCATCTGCAGGCCCGGAATGGTGGCAACAGATTCATAGAAATCGGTCGAGACGCCACAGCTATGCCAATATCGGAGGCCACCGGCAAATTCCGCAAGGTCTGTTTCGAACGGAAGTACTCTTTCCTTGTAGAGGCGGTCGGACAGCGTTGGCGTGGAGATCTCGTCGTTGAACAGCATAAATTTGGGCAGCGGTTCCCCCAGAAACTCCGCCCGTGCCGTCGCGTAGTCTTTCAGATAGGACGTGATCGTACCGAGTAGGTCATCGAAGAATCCCGGGGCTTCGTACATGTCGACCAAGAGGTCTTCAAAGCCCCTGAGCATGATCGCGATGGAGAAAGGCGAGCGCAACGTGACGGGAAACATGACCTTGATGTCATAGCCATCGGTCAGACGTTGCATGGTCTCATAGAAATAATGCACCTTTTCGCAGAGCCCGCTCTTGTAGAAATCAAAAGGTTTTACGCGCAATAGCGCAGCTTTGTCTTTGAAGAGCGATTCCTTTTCATCAAACCAGGGCGCCTGACCCGGCAGGTAGTTGATTTTTGACCCGAAGAAACTCGCCTCCATAATGCTGCCGAAGGAAACAAAGACGGTGTTCTCGAAGTAACGGTGGCATCTCAGGTTTTCGAATTCCCAGATCGCGTAGCGCAGTTGCTCGCAGAGCTGCACCTCCGGCTGCCCGTAATAGGCCAGGCAGTCGATGTCGAGCACTTTGGCGTATCCCGAAATATCCATCGCCATGGTAAACGGCGTATGCTCGCGCCGAAGAGACCTGCCGCGCCAGCGCTCGGCAAGATACGGCTCGTCCGCGTTTTCCCAGTATTTCTTATTCTCCTGGTTTTGCTTGGAATGGACGATTTCCAGGTAGTGCTCCAGGAGAGCTTTGATTTCTCTCATGACCTTCTCTCTTTCAGCTTGTTTCAAAGATGCTTGGGGGTCACGGCCCGGTCATTCGCCGATCTACTCGGTCTCCTGTTCGCGGTCGCACAGGCCGTGTTCTGGGCAGCCCATTAAGAGGGTATTCGAAAAGTCCATACCCAATACCGAAGCACACCGATGAGCCGGAAGGTATCCGCCGCAAAGTAGCCCCCTATGCTACGGATTTCCACTGAATGACCTCTGAAGAAACTCCTTCCATGAAAAAGGCTGAGAACTGGCAGCCTACCCATAATCATTCCCCGTGCTTTCCGATTCGCTCGTGCGCGCACATGGGAATGTCCTAATTGCGCGATGCGCCGCGATCCAGGCTCAATGCTCAATTTCGTCGGCAACGCGGAGCGTCGAGTCTGCGTTCCCACACAGAGACTGGGAACGAGAAGAATTATCTGACTTAGACGGGCGAGTATGCTACGCCACCCCGTCCACCAAACTGGAGATTCATCGCAGCATCGGCGCAGGGCTCTGACGTTATTGCGTCACAGCGGGCCACTCGTGGACGCCATGCCGAATCACCTTGCCCTGCACGAAATACACCACATCCTCTCCGACATTGGTTGCCAGGTCTGAAATGCGCTCCAGATTACGTGCCACAAGAATCAGATGCACCGCCCGGTTGATGGTCTTCGGATCCTGCATCATGTAGGTCAGGAGCTCGCGAAACACCTGGTCCCGAAGGTGATCCATCTCGTCGTCTCGGTCGCATACCTTTCGAGCCAACGCCACATCCCGGTGGATGAACGCATCCAGACTCTCCTTCACCATCGACTGGGCCAACTCCGACATCCGGGGAATGTCAACAAGCGGCTTCAGAAGCGGCTCTTTGATCAGCTCCAGCGCGGATTCGGAAATGTTGACCGCCTGATCTGCCATCCGCTCCAGATCGCTGTTGATCTTTATCGCGGACGTGATAAACCGAAGATCCACTGCGATCGGCTGCCTGAGCGCCAACTCCCGAAGACAGGTCTCCTCGATCGCCACCTCCATTTCGTCAATCCGCGCATCCTCCCGAATCACCTTCTCGGCCAGGGCATCATCCCGCTCCACCAACGCCCGCACGGCCTCCGCGATCGATTTCTCCACCAATCCCGCCATGCGGAGCAGACTTGCCTTGAGTTCCCCCAACTCCTGATCGAAATGACGTTCCGCCATATTCTGTATCCTTTTTTTTCACCACGGAGATACGGAGACAGCACGACGGTGAGACGGTGAGCCCCCTCCCACTTTCACACAGGGGTTCTCTGCGTCCTCTGCGCCTCCGTGGTGCGTTTCTTATCCGAATCTCCCGGTGATATAGTCCTCTGTTTGCTGCTCCCTCGGATTCGTGAAGACCTCGGCGGTCTCCCCCATCTCAACCAGGTCCCCCATCAAAAAAAACGCCGTATAGTCCGACACCCGCGCTGCCTGCTGCATATTGTGCGTCACAATCACGATGGTATAGCGCTTCTTCAGCTCCTGGATCAACTCCTCGATCTTCTGCGTGGCAATCGGATCCAGGGCAGACGCAGGCTCGTCCATCAGAATCACCTCCGGAGAAATCGCCAGGGCACGCGCGATGCAGAGCCGCTGCTGCTGTCCCCCGGAAAGCCCGAGCGCCGACTCGTGCAGACGATCCGCGACCTCTTCCCACAGCGCAGCATCCCGCAGGCTCTGCTCCACCCGATCCATCAACTCGTTCCCCTTGGCCATCTGGTTGACCCGCAGCCCATATGCCACATTTTCAAAGATAGTTTTGGGAAAGGGATTGGACTTCTGAAACACCATCCCCACCTGCTTACGGAGCTCCACCACATCCATGCCCTTCTCGTAAATATCCTGCCCGTCCAGCATCACCAGCCCTGTTACCACAACGCCCGCCACCATATCGTTCATCCGGTTCAAGGTCCTGAGAAACGTCGATTTTCCGCATCCCGAAGGGCCAATCAGGGCCGTCACCCGATGGTTTTCAATCGCCATGCTCACCGATTTGATGGCCTCAAAGTTCCCGTAGAACACACTCAGCTTTCGAGTCTCCATCCGAATTTCACGCACGCGGGTCCTCCATAGCGCACTACTGTTTGGGAACAGGTGATCCCACAACCGGACACCCATACCGATACTATCCGTTTTTCTTGCGCACGCGATTGCGTATGATAATGGCGGCCATGTTGATCAGCAATACCAGAGTCAGCAGCACCACCGCCGTACCGTAAGCCAACGGACGGGTTTTCTCGATCTCCGTCCCGGAAGTCGTGATCACGTAAAGGTGATAGGGCAAGGCCATCACCTGATCGAAGGGCGAATGGGGCAATCTCGGAAGATAATAGGCCGCCACCGTAAAGAGAATGGGCGCGGTCTCGCCGGCCACCCGACCCACGGTCAGGATTGTTCCTGTCAGGATCCCGGAAAGCGCGGAGGGCAGGACCACCTTACTGATGGTCTGCCAGCGGGTCGCTCCCAACGCGACGGACGCCTCCCGAAGCCCCATCGGAACGGTCTTGAGCGCCTCCTCCGAGGATCGAATCACCACCGGCAGCGCCACCAACGCCAACGTCAACGAGCCGGCAAGGATAGAGGGCCCGAAATTCAGGCCCCTTACGAAAAAGACCATCCCGAACAACCCGAATACCACCGAGGGCACGCCGGAAAGATTGTTCGTCGCCATCCGGATGATGCGGATCAAAGGCCCCTGACGCGCATACTCCGTGGTATAAATTGCGGAGAGCACCCCAAGCGGCACACTGACCAGGACCGCGCCCACCACGAGGCAGCACGTGCCCACGATCGCCGGCAAAATGCCACCCTCGGTCATCCCGTTTTTCGGCATGGACATCAGAAACTCCCAACTGATACTCCCAATGCCCCGGCTGAACACGAAAAAGAGGATCATCCCCAGAACCCCGATCATCGCAACCACACTCACACGCAACATGAGGAAGGCAGCGGATTCCGCTATTTTTCTACTGAGTTTCACGAGGCCAGACTCCAGAAGCATTATATTTCTATTACTCTTACGTCAGTGCTCGCAGGGCCAGCACCCATTAGAAATCGCAAGATTGAAACGGGGCATTTTTCCCGCTTTCTCACCTTCCCGTTTTACCGCTTTACCGCTCCGCCTGTTTGTATCTATGCATGACCACGTCCGCGATCATGTTGATGAGCAGGGTGAACACGAACAGCACACACGCAATGGCAAACAACGCCTTGAAGTGCGTGCCGCCCTGCGGCGCCTCGCCCAATTCCGCCGCGATATTGGCGGTCAACGTGCGCACGGGCTGCAGAAACGTATGCGGGATCATAGCCGCATTCCCGGTCACCATAAGCACGGTCATCGTCTCGCCCACGGCCCGTCCAATGCCCAACATGGCCGCTGCATTGATCCCGGACAGGGCGGCCGGAACCACCACCCGATAGATGGTCTGCCACCGACTGGCCCCCAATGCAAGCGACGCTTCCCGATAGGCAGCCGGCACCGCGCGGATCGCATCCTCGGAAACGGAAACCACCGTGGGCAGTGCCATAATCGCCAGCATCACCATGCCGGAAAGCGCCGTCTCGCCGGTTGGTAGATCGAAGGTGCGCTGGATAAACGGTACCAAGACCACCAATCCGAAGAATCCGAACACGACCGACGGAATCCCCGCAAGCATCTCCAGCACGGGCTTCAGGACCTCGCGCACGTGAGGATGGGCCACCTCCGCCAGATAGACGGCACACATCACGCCCAGCGGCACCGAGATCCCGACCGCGCCGAGGACCACCATCAAGCTGCCGAGAATCAGGGGCAAGATCCCAAACTGAGCCGCAGGCTCCGCGGTGGGATACCAGAATCGCCCGAACAGAAAATCGGCAATGGAGGTATCCGGCACGCGTATCCGTTTCACCCCAACGGTCATGTCCTCCTCAAATACAGAAGCCACCGCGCCCGGCGTCCGGGCCACCCAATCAACAAGCGAATCCTCGTCGTCCTCCAGATCGTCGTACGAAAGATACACGATGCGCTGATCCGGCCCGCCAAGCGCCTCCCAGTTCCGAACCCGCCCTTCCTTGATTCCCATCAATTCGGAGGCCGTGAGCTCCTCTATGCCCAACGCAGGATGTGCCACAATTTCGAACCCAAACTCGACCGGACTCTCCCAAAAGAGCGCGAGCCCTTCCTTGAAGAGAAAAACGGTGATGAGCACGATGACCATACTCGATGAGAGCGCTGCCAGAAGCAGTCCGTTTCGAACGAGGCGATCCTTGAATTGGCTTGATAACATGGTCTTTCCAGATTCGGCAGGGGTGATTGGACGAAGAAAGGGGCAGTGCGAGCTTATCCCTGGGCGCGCCACAGGGCTTTCCCGCCGTCTATTTTACGGGAATGCAACCCAGTTCCTCCACGATATCCTGTCCCTGTTTCGAGAGGATGAAATCGAGGAAGATTTTCACGAGTCCCTTCGGTTCCCCGTTGGTGTACATATAGAGCGCCCGGGTTACGGGATACGTGCCCGTCTTGGCCGTTTCCATAGTGGGAGCCACGTAAGCCTCCTCCTTTCTCGATACGGCAAGCGCCTTCACGTGCTTCGTCAGGTAGGGCAAGCCCACGTATCCGATAGCCCCTTCGGTCTGGCTTATGGCCTGCACGATGGCCCCGTTGGAGGGCTGAAGCAGCGCGGTCGGAGAAAACTCCCGTTTGTTCAGCACATGCTCCTTGAAGAACACGTACGTGCCCGAACTGGAGTCCCTGGAATAGATCACGATGGGCTTCGGGGGACCTCCGACGTCCTTCCAGGTCTTGACGTCCCCGGTGAAGATCCTCTCCAGCTGATCAAAGGTCAGTTTGGAGATCGGATTCTTGGGATGCACGATCACCGAGAGCGCATCCCGTGCGACAGTGTGTTCCATGGGCGTGATGCCCCTTTTTCGGGCCAGCCGCTTCTCTTTGATCTTGATCTCTCTGGACGCGTTGGCAATGTCGGTCGTGCCGTCTATCAGGGCCGCGATGCCGACGCCCGATCCCCCGCCAACCACAGTGATGCGGTGCTCCGGGTGTTTGCTCATGAAGGCCTCCGCCTCTTTCTGAGCCAGAGGCAACACGGTATCCGAACCGTTGGAGATGATCGAGTCCGCCCCCACACTTCCAGCCATCAGTATAGCGGATGCGGCAAATCCCGCAATTGTTCCGAAAATGGCACGCATTGTAGCACCCTCCCACTTTACGTTTTACGCCCTCCTGACAGGACTGACGAAAACGCCCACCTCCAACTCTGTCGAGGACCTTTCTACTGGACTGCCTTGACCAAGTCGAGGACCTTTCTATTGGTCTGCCTCGACCCAACAGACAGCCTCCGCTAATACCGCACCTGCCACTGCACCTTAAACTGCGCGTCCGGATCTTTGCCCGATTCTTCGTACCGGATCCGGGTAAACTCCACCTGTAACCGGGATTGATTGGGCGTGCCGTCCAGGATCGCGATGTGAAGCCCGACCGCCAGAGCAAGCTCTGTCTGGCCATCGTCCACCGCGGCTATGTCCGGATCGAAATGAGCAATTCGGGCGCCGACTTCCACCGCCTTGACCAGCCCTTTGCCGCTCAACCGGTGAAAGAAATGGGGAGATATCTGGAAGCCCCGCATCGTAAATCCCTCATCTGAGGGCTTGGCAATCGCCCATGAACTGCCCGTTGCCGTCTTTGCTGCCTTCAGGAACGCCTCCATATTCGTGCCCTGGAGCACCTCCGCTTCGACCGTCAGGCGGTTGTTCGAGTTGACGGAATACGCCCATCCCAGATCGCCGCCCAAGGCCATCGCCGCCTCGGAGTACTCCTCCGGCAAGTCTGCCGATCCCTTCCCTACGGTGTAGGTGGCATGGGCCTTGTCCCCGACCAGATTCCTGAGTGCAACCGATCCGCCCAGCTCCAGGCCCTTGACTGGGGAGAGCCTTGCGCGCGCCGCGAACAGCTTGCCGGTATTGGGATCCACGAAATCATCGGAGGCGTTCCGACCCTCGCCATTGAAGACGCCCACCTGATACTCTAAGGGAATGTCCAGATCGGACAGACTGCCGTCGAGCAGCACCCCGAGATCGTAGGATACCCATCCCCCCTTCTTCTTGAACGCACTGTTCACGATCCCGCGATCTACCACCAGCTGCTCGGAGGACGAGCGAAGTTCCTCCCGCATCACAGGAATTTTCTGCTGGCCCATAATGAGTCGGAAACGGCTGGACACACCGGATGGATCGGGATCAAATCGAACGTAGGCTTCTTCCAGCAGATCTCCGGTTCCGGCACTGTTGGCAAACTCCTGAAGGGCCAACTGGACGCGGACGCGGAAGTGGGTCATCCCGTCTGCCGTGGCCCGAAAACGGAAGCGCCGCAACTGAAAATACGCCTCGGTGCCCTCTTCCGATCCGCTGCGATCCTGCTCGTACCGAAACTGAGCGAATCCCTGAATCGCCAGACTCTTGTTGGCGTATCCGGCTCTCCCTAAGGCGGTACCCTTGGGGTGCTTATCCGCGGTCTGAGCATAAGGAGTGCTCCAAACCGCGAAAAGCACGAACGATAGCAGCACGAAAACAATGAGACACTTCATACTATGTTCCTCCTTCTCTTTGGGGGTTGACGATCACCGACACGGATGCGCATCCGACGATGTGCCCGAAAGATAAGGAAGGAATGTGACAAGAGAATGACCGCTTTGTGACAATTGGGTGACAATTCAAGTTTTTTTCCTCGCTGTAAAGAAAGGCAACACCTAACCCACTGAAACCACTGAAACATCACCAGGAATCCCACCGCGAATAACGCGAATGACCGCGAATCAAGGACCCATTTCCCATTAGCGGAAATTAGTGCCATTCGCGGTAGGGGCTAAACTGTTAGGGAAACTTTGAAACATCTCTCAATTTCAGGGCTTTTCGGTGTGCTTCTAAAGTGTACCCCTTTGTCAAGACAAAAATGAACGTTTTTTAAGGAGGATTCATTTTTTTTCTGAGCGCCTCTGGAATTAGGCGAAAAATGTCTGTTCCGGAGTTTTGTAGCCGAGTGACTGATGAGGTCTTTCAGTGTTGTAGAAGTCGATTCTCCTTCTATTGGACTGAATCGACCAGGTGAAATATGCACCCAAGCCTTGGGTGGCCTCGGGCACGCTTTCGTAGTGCTTTAGATACACTTCCTCATACTTGAAACTTCTCCAGAGTCGCTCAACGAAGATGTTATCCCAGCACCTCCCTCGTCCATCCCAACTGATGCGAATATTTTCCTGTTCG
>JAZDJA010000037.1:0-5028 GCA_043804415.1 Candidatus Latescibacterota bacterium
TCTGTCGGAGACTGACCATGCCCAGCCCGCCCGCATTGCTATACGACACCCACTATCACATCTACAATCGGGGCACGAACCGCGAGCAACTCTTTCGCGAAGAACGCAACTACCAATACTTCCTGAAAAGCTACCTCAAACACATCGAACCGGTGGCCGAGACCTTTGCCTATTGCCTGCTTCGCAACCATTTTCATATCTTGGTCCGAGTGAAGTCGGAGGCGGAAATCCGGGAGATTACCCCAGTGCCTTCTGGAAAACCCGCAAGGGCTCCCTCCCAAAAGTTTGCCGACTTTTTCAATGCCTACGCCAAAGCCATCAATCGCGCCTACAGGCGCACGGGCAGCTTATTTCAACACCCCTTTGGGCGTGTGCCGGTGACCAGCGACCGTCAATTCGGGTCCGTCATCGCCTATATTCACCAGAACCCGCGCAAGCACAAGTTCGTAGATGATTTTCGAGACTGGAAATGGTCATCGTACGGATCCCTGCTATCCGAACAGCCAACGCATCTCAAGCGGGCGACGGTGCTGGACTGGTTTGGCGGACTGCAAAACTATGTGCAGATGCATTCCCAGTGGATTACTGAGGCGGAAAGCCGTTGGTTTGCTGCAGATGATGACGATTGATCCAGAGACCTTGGATGAACCCAAAACCCTAATGGTCATTGAGGTCTTCTTGGAATCCGCATACCATCAAAGGGAATAAACACGCAACCCTAAAGGTCTCCCAGACCTTTAGGGTCTAAGGTCCACAACCCATCGAAAGGATTCCTGCCCATGCTTGGTTTGCTGCAGATGATGACGATTGATCCAAGAACCTGAAACGCTCCCAAGACGTAACAGGTATTGAGACCTCTTTGGAATCTTCGTACGTTCGAAAGGAATGATCCAAAGACCCTAAAGGTCATTGAGATCTTCTTACGGTCCGCATACCATCATAGCAGAATAATCACAAAATCCTAAAGGTCTCCAAGACCTTTAGGGTCTGCGATCTGTATACCACAGAAAGGAGTACTGTCCATGCAGAAAGACACCCCTGATTCCCAGGATACGTTCTTCTTCATTCCTCATACCCATTGGGAGGGAGCGGTGTTCAAGACCCGCGAACAATATTTGGAGATGGGACTCCCCAATATCCTGCGTGCGCTTCGATTGCTGAAGAGGTATCCCACCTACCGGTTCACTTTAGATCAGGCCTGTTATGTGGTGCCCTTTCTGCAGCGATACCCGGAGGAGGAAACGGCGTTCCGCCAGTTCGTCGAAGAGGGCCGGCTGGCGATTGTGGGCGGCACGGACGTTATGCTCGACGTGAACATGCCGGGCGGCGAATCCTTTGTCCGCCAAGTGCTCTACGGAAAAGGATACTTCCGCCGAAAATTGGGCGTGGACGTGACCATCGGTTGGCAACTGGACACGTTCGGACATCACGCCCAGATGCCGCAACTGCTTAAGCTGTCTGGCTACACCTCGTTCTGGTTTTTCCGCGGGGTCGCCGATTGGAACGTGCCATCGGAGTTCTTCTGGGAAGGGATAGATGGCTCCCGAATTCCCGCCTTTTGGCTGCCGCACGGCTATGCCGTTACCTATGGTTCGCCGAAATCGCTGCCTGAGTTTGCGTCATTCTTCAAGGAGCGGTTCGATCTACTCGCTCCCTTCGCAAGAAGCCCGGAGCGGGTGGGACCTGCCGGCGCGGACGTCTGCGAGCCGGAGGATCACGTGCCTCCTCTCATTGAGGAGTTCAATCGCCAACCGGATAACCCCCTCCATTTGCAGATCGCTGTGCCTGGGGACTACGAGGTCGCGGTGGACAGGCGCTCCGGCGGCCGACAGGTGGTGACGGGTGAGCTCAATCCCATCTTTCAGGGCACGTATAGCAGCCGGATCGAGCTGAAGCAACGCACGCGGGAGTTGGAGGGGCTTTTGACTACAGCAGAGAAGTTGGGGGTTCTGCTCCGCCAGCTGGGGATGGAGACAGACCATGATCTTCTCTGGAAGTCCTGGGAGCTGCTGCTGTTCAATCAGGCACACGACCTGATGTCCGGCGTGATGACCGATCACGTGTACGAAGACACCATCCGCAGTTTCGATTTCTCCAAACGCATTGCGGAGGAAGAGTTGGAGACCAGGTTGCGGAGCCTCCTCTCCATGATCGATACCCAAGGCGAAGGGATTCCGTTGGTGGTGTTCAACGCCCTAGGCTGGCCGCGCACCGACCTCGCCGTGGCGAGCGTCGGGTTCAGCGACGACGACGTTACGGATCTGAAGCTTGTTGGACCGGACGGTCAGCCGGTTCCGGTTCAGATTATGGAGTCCCAGCACACCGAAAACGGCGCATTGCTCTGGGCGAAGGTCGCTTTCGTGGCCCGAGATGTTCCTGCGCTGGGATATGCCACCTTCCGCCTTCTCCCGCTGAAGTCCTCCGATATCTCCGCACCCGCCGAGACATCGGAGGAAGATACGGTCATGGAGAACGAATACTATCGGGTGGAGCTGGATCCTGCCACGGGCGCGATCACTCGGCTGATCGTCAAGGATGGGAACTGGAATGCGCTGAGCGGAGCCGGCAATGTGGTAGCCATGGAAGAGGACCACGGTGATCTGTGGGAGCTGTATCGGCCATTGGATGGCGGGAGCCGCATTGCCATGAAGGAGCGGCATCCAGCCCCTCAGCCGGGCGAGGCCACATTCAGCACAGAACAGAGGGGCCCACAAGGCACGGTGCGCCGCGGCCCGGTCGTTTCCGAGTTCTCCCTCACGCATCCATTCGGAGACAACGGGCAATTGAGTACCACCTTCCGACTCTATGCGGGTCTGCGCCGGATGGACATGCACACCACGATCCTGAACAACGACCGCTTTGTCCGCTACCGCGTTCTCTTCCCCACCTCCATCCAGGAGGGCGAGAGCATCCACGAGATTCCCTTCGGGGCCATGCCGCGACCGGATGGCATAGAGTTTCCGGCGCAGAACTGGATGGACTATGGCAACGCGGAAAAGGGGATCGCGCTGCTCAATCGCGGGCTTCCCGGAAATAACGTGGCCGATGGAACGATGATGCTCTCGCTGATGCGCTGTGCAAGCATCGTGGCCTATGGTTACGGCGGCGGCTATGAGCCGGGCATGACCTCGGACTCCGGTCTTGAATTGGGGAAAACGTTGACCTTCGATTATGCCCTGGTCCCGCATGGGGGCGATTGGCGTCAGGCTGGGATCAGTCGGGAAGGAATGGCGTTCAATAACCCGTTTCTGGTTCATACAGCGTCCGTGCAATCGGGCACGGTGCCGAACCGCTGGGGTTTCCTGCAGATCACCCATCCGAATGTGGTCGTATCCGCGCTGAAGCCGGGCGAGGGGGGGGGCGCGGTGTTACGGATCTACGAAGCGGAAGGAACGGCGGCACGGGGCGTGAAAATCGCGTTCTCGGCCGGAGTAACTGCGGCGGAGGAAGTCACCCTCATGGAGGATCCGGTGGGGAGACTGACTGTACACCATGACACGGTGCAGCTGGATCTGCGCCCGTTTGAGATCAAGACGATCCGGCTTGAGCTTCAAAGCGCCAAGACGTTGGACGGGAAAGAATAGGCCCTTTGATCTCGTTCCCATGCTTCTGCGTGGGGACGCATGCGTTTTACCGCCGAACGGACGTTTAGACGGAAACCGTCGGAACGAGCATCGGGAACAAGACCTGACAGGTCTAGGCAAATGGAGGAATGAAAGATGTCTGCTTGGAAATGGGATGTGGTAATCTACGACAGGCCGGGTTGGAACAGCTTCACCTACAATTACCCCATCGAGGGTATGATCAGGCAGCGAGGGGATGAGATCATGATCCGGTTTGATTCCGCGGATGAAAGCAGGATCAACGATGATTTCTACTATGAACACTATCGGCAGATAGTCCTGTCTTCCAAGGATGGCGGGCTTACCTGGGAGGAGATCGAGCCGGACTGGGCGTACTATGTTCCCCTGAAGTTGTCGGATGGAACGCTTGTGGAGGTGGTTGCCGCGCGACAAATGGTATCCCGCGAAGAGCAGAAAGCGCGATTGGAGGAGTTAGGCATAGGATCTATCTGGCGCGAGGACTGTCTGTTGCGATGGGATATGTGGCCAGAATGTATGGCGGCGGAGCTGCAGGGGAAAGGGTTGACCATCTGGGACAAGAAAGTGAGGGAGGGATCCGATTGGCGGTATTTGCCGGATGGGGTTGTGGCCACGCATGCGTCCTCGGACCTGATAACCAGGAGGTCGGCAGACGGCGGATTGACCTGGAAAGAAGATCGGATTCCCGATGTGGAGTCATTTTCTCATTTTGTGACGTGTTTTGCCGGGAGCGTCGTGCTTCCGGATGATACCATTCTGATTCCCTGCTATGGGGTGAAAAAGAAGCAGGAAGGCGCGTCCGAATTTTTTGAGAGCCTTCTTGGCTCAGGGCTGTTTATCCTGCGTTCGGAGGACAGGGGGGAGACCTATCGGTTTATTGAGATACCCGGGGAGAACTCCATGGATAGGAATCTAGATGAGGTCAGCTTGGTTTCCCATCCTTCGGGCCGAGTTGTCGCATTGTTCAGGAGTGATGCCGCGGGCTGCCATATTCACCAGTCTATTTCAGAGGATGGAGGCAAGAGCTGGGGGGTTCCGCAGCGGACGGGGATGCAGGGACTCCCGTTGAATGCCCTGTGTCTGAAAAGCGGCCGCATGCTCTGTGCGTATGCCCGCAGATGGCATCCGGCCGGTATGCGAGCCACGTTGAGTTACGATGGGGGAGAGACGTGGGATGTCGCATCCGAGAAGGTGCTCAGGGACGATGCATTGCCCGCCTGCTTTTTGGGAGGGCCGGGTGTGATTCAGCTGGACGATGAGAGTATCTTCGCGTTTTACAGCCTGCCTAAGTTGGTCACTCTGAAAAAAGACGACCTCGTTGACCAAGAGAAGATGATAATGGACCGCAATTTCCATCAATACATAGCCGGAAGCCGATTCACCGAGGAGTATCTGGGGCCGTTGGGAAGGTGAGACAGAAGGGAGA
>JAZDJA010000038.1:0-4341 GCA_043804415.1 Candidatus Latescibacterota bacterium
CTCTGGCGGCGCTTCCTTCAGCCAGGGCGACTCAGCATCTTTCATCTGCAGGTTACCGAAGACATGGCCGAAAGCGTACCGATGCCCGAGCGTGTGGTGGTAGGCAAGAGGCGGCAACCCCTCGCCCACAGTCCGCAGCAGCTGTCCCGCGATTATAAGCGCCGACAGGAGCTCCAGCCCCTTCGGGCAGGCCGGCTGGCATATATTGGTGCATCCTATTGCGCAGCCATAGACAATCCGATAGGCCTCTTCAGAGGGCAGTCCTCCTTGTAACAGATCCACTACTTTTCCTATGACGGCAACCGGACCTTTGTTGACTAACTCAAACTTGGGCTCCAAGAAAACCGGACAGTGCTCCAGGCACTTGCCGCAAAGGATACACTCGTCTACGAAATTTTTCAAACCGGCCTCAGAATTTATCTTAATTGACATGAGTTGCTCGCTCTCACTCAATTTTCTATTCCCCCTTTTCCCTGAGTTCGTCTTTTCCTCGTTGCTGCAGAATCAGTTGTGCAGCTCGCAGCGCCGAGTTGGCGTCAACATCATTATACAAAATATAAGCCATCAACTAGTGAATAGTGTTAGCGACCGAAGATACGGGGAGTAAATCGATGCCGGAAGATGGTTCCGGGACCTCCCAGAACAACTTCGGTATCATCCGGGAGTTCCGGGTCCACCTCCCTCAGAATGATGAAATCAGGGTTGAGCCACCCACGGCGCTGATAGGGTCCAAAACTTATCAGGCCACGCGCACCGCCGTTTGCTGCGGGAAGGAACTTCACCCGCTCCAGGCCGGCCTTGAATCCCTCGGGCGACACCGGAAAGGAATTCGCCAGTGCATGGGTAATTACATTGCCAAAGTCATAGTTCATCAGCGAGAACAAATTCGCCGGACGATAGCCGTACCGCCTTTGGAATCGATCGAGGAAATCCTGGCCGACCTTGTTCTCTTCATCATACTGGTCGCACCCGACCCATCCCTTGATTGACTGGATACCTTCGGGAATATAAGGGGCCGCCATAAAGCCACTGGTCATAACCCGCCGGGGATTCCAGTCCAGCACATCAAAAGCCTTGTTCAAATAACATGCTGCAATACCTTCGCCGAGATATGCAACGGCATCAGCGTCGGCTTCCTTGAGCCGCTTGGCGGCCGGGAGTAGGTCCGTGTCACTCCCCTTGATCTTATACTCGACCAAAATTTCAAGACGGTCGAATGCACAGGCTTCACGGAAAAACCTGCGGAACTCCTCACCAATTGCGGAATGTTCGTAGATGACGGCTACCGTCTTGACACCCTGTATGCCTAAATAGTTCGTCATTAGACGCGGATCCTCAGACAACGATCCATTATTGATACCGAAACACCATTCCCCGTACCACCCATCGGTACCTGTCATTGCCAGACTCGGTACGTGACCTTCGTTCTCGATATAGCCGCGAATCGCGAGCGCGTTCTCAGAACACCATGGACCGTAGATTCCGACCGCACCTTCCGCTGCAATCTCTTTCCAGGCCTTTAAGGCTTCGGAATATCCTCCCCCCCTAAGTACCCCCCCAAACTCCCGGACGACAAGCTCGATTTGGCGGTCGATCAACCCATCCTCAAGCGCTTCGTCGAATGCCAAGTTGAGTGCGTCATACATGACGCGCTTAGCTTTTTCGATGATCGGGAAGTCGATAATAAGCCCAATTCGTGTGGATTTCAATTTCATTTTCTCTTTCATATTATTACCTCCTGTTATAGTGATCTTTTCCTTGTAGTACTCCCATCTTCTTGCTCCCTTCGGCTTTTTGTTTGATAAACATCGCTTTGATCTGGTCCTCCTTACGGAGATCAACATAGCAGGCAACCAGCCTTGCAACCGGCTTGTCAACGATGTCCGTAGCGACTACCTTGGCGCCTTCCCGCGCCATCAGTCATGCCGTTACACCGCCGATACTGTTGCCCAATCAACAAAATAAGCGACCGTAACAATTGCTACTTTACCCTGTCGGCACCTAAAGGAATTTCAAAAAGCAGTGAGCAACCCTCTTCTCATTCTTATTATTAACCGCAATATACATGCCATATATATATTACATTATTTTCATCTACTTACATATTGAAGGGGGAGACTATTTACCAATCACGAGAAATAAATATTCCATATTTGATAAATAAAAAAATAAGTACTAAATATGGTACAGCTTTTCAAAACATCATGCCTGAGTATATTCATCCCAGGAATATTCAGGGTCCCGATAGAGGTGATCGTCGTTCATTTCCGAACTTAGAAAATAATCATGGGGCGGACAGAGATAACCGAAACCCGTCGAAGTAGAGCTTGTTTGCCGGCTCGATCCCGCCCCAGAACGTCGCGTGGAGGGAGTCAACCCAGGTGGACCAGGAACCGCCGCGTAGGACACGATACTGACCACTGGATGGCCCCTGGGGATTGTCAGTATAATATTTCGCTCCGTCCAGCTTACTTCCTCTACGGGGCAGCTCGCACCACAGTCCTTGAAATCAGAAGGATTACTTTCCATCATTGCCTGCCACTGACCCTGCGTCACCTCATATTTCCCCATAAAAAATCCACGCAGACCTCGCGGACGAATTCGGGGGACATATATCAATTATTGGCATTGGCCTGCTGGAAATTGGTAATATGTCCCCCGATTAACACCCTAACAGCCGGTCAGCGCGGTCGCCGGATGTGCGCTGGCGTCGTCGCTGCGGGAATGTCGTTCGGCAAGTTGAACAGACTGCCCGGGGGGGCCAGCGCGTCGATCCGATCCAGGATCGCCGGATCGAGCCGCAGGTCGGCGGCGGGTAGCAGGCTTTCCAGGTGCTCGAGCTTGTGCGGACCGATGATCGTGGCCGTCACGTCGGGATGCTCGAGCGTGAAGGCGACCGCCAACTGCGCGAGCGTGATCCCTGCCTCTTCGGCGAGCCGCTCGAGCTCAGGGATGACCTCGAGCTTGCATAGGATAAAATCGGCCCGTGGGTCGAAGGAACCGCGGAACATGTTCGCCACCCGCGCGATCCGGGTATCGTCGGTGAGATCGTTGGGGCTCCGGTACTTGCCCGCCAGGAAGCCAGCATCGAGCGGGCTCCAGGTCAGCACGCCCATGCCGTAGCGGCGCGCGGTCGGCAGGACGAAGCGCTCGATCTCGCGCGAAAAGATCGAATACCAGGGCTGCTCGGTCCGGAAGCCCAGGAGGCCCCTCTTTTCCGCCACCCACTGGCTTTCGACGATTCGGTCGGCCGGGAACATCGACGAACCGAAGGCGCGGACCTTGCCCTGTCGGACGAGCTCGGTGAGCGTGAACAGTGTCTCGCCTATGTACGTCGTCTCGTCATAGCGATGCATCTGATACAGATCGATATAGTCGCTCCCGAGCCGGTGCAGGCTGTCCTCGACCGCCTGGATGATCCACCGGCGCGAACCGCCGCGCTTGCTGGGATCGGTGTCGCTCATCGGCAGGCCGAACTTGGTGGCGATCACCAGTTGAGCGCGTTTTCCTTTGATGGCCTTGCCGACAATGGTCTCGGACTCGCCCCGGCCATAGACGTCCGCCGTATCGATAAAGTTGATGCCGACGTCGATGGCCCGGTAGATGATGCGCGCGCAGTCTTCGTGGTCCGGGTTGCCTATGCCGCCCAGCATCATCGCGCCGAGGCAGAAGCGGCTGACCTTGATCCCCGTGGCGCCCAGAGTGGCTGTCTGCACGATTCCTCCTTCATTGACCCGGAATAACGCCCCTCAAACCCGCGAGGGCGATCGTGCGCCGGCAATGTTCCGCGTTGATAGAGGCCCCTGGGCGCACAGTTGGCCCCCAACGATAGGCGGCGTAAACGTCCGCTTCAAGGGACAAACATCACGTGCCGCCGAGGTCCGAAGAGCCGACCATGGGTTGCAACCATGCCGGGCCGGATCGTCCTAAAATACATCCCTTTGATTTTTGGTAAGAACTTCCTTTTTCATGGTGGGAGTGTATGAAGAAGGATCTTATGTGTCAAGAGGATTCTGACCACAAAATAGGGGGTGCGTTGCCAATCATTGTGCGAGTGATGTGTCGAGTGGCCTTCTTTTTGAAAAATCTGCTCACCGAGGCTTGGTGTGTGCTCATCTTGCTACGCGTGCCGCCTTAATACCATATATGGTTTTATTTATCAAATATGGAATATTGAATTCTTTCGCTTGGTATATACCCCCCTCTTAATGTGCAAGTAGCTGATATAATGATAATTATATTATGGTATGCATATTGCTATTTAAAAGCAGGGGAAGGTTACTAACTGCTTTTTGAACCCCTTTAGGTTTGAAATTCCTATTGATGTAGGCAGGGAAAAAT
>JAZDJA010000039.1:0-16112 GCA_043804415.1 Candidatus Latescibacterota bacterium
TTCGAGATGTCAGCAGGGAGGAGTTAGCTTTTGTTATGGATCGATTGAACCACCGGCCGAGGAAAACGCTTGCTTTTAAACCGCCTCACGATATATTCGTAAATAGCGAATCACACAAATTCACCCGTGTTGCACTTGGAACTTGAAACCGCGTAACCTCAGTAACAAACAGTGGGTGGAAATGCCAGAATCGACACTTTCACCCACTAGGTGCACGAAATCACAATTACGATGACGTATTCTGCGACTTAGCGTGCAGACTCTTCACTGCGTTCAGAGCGACAAACGCAGCCATTCTGGTGTAGCCATAAAATCTCCCGTAATCAGGTTACGCCACAGTATAGATGATTTCGTGCACTAAGCCGTTCACGGTTATGACTCATGACCCCTGTCGGCCATCCTTGGATGGCAGCCGCATGCCAACCACAGCACGGGAGCTTTCTTCCCTGCTGGGCGAAACCGTTCCGCCCAGGAATGGAAGACAAAAATCCCCAGATCGAATCTGGAAGTGCGATCCGTCTTTTTGGTGCGGGATGCTTCAGCGCCCACCATGGCTGCTTTTCCTGTTGCGATAGCGCGCGAAATTGCCTTGGGGGCGTGCGCTCCGCTCTCCTCCGCCACCACCGCGTCCAAAATTCTTCGGGGGCGGCTGGCTGGACCGGAAGGCTTCGTCGCAGTGGTACTGATGTTCCATCTCGGCGGGCACCGGCTTGCCCAAGAGACGTTCGATTTCCCTGAGATAGGCCCGGTCCTCGGCACAGCAAAACGAAATGGCATCCCCGTCCGCTCCCGCCCGGGCGGTCCGCCCGATGCGGTGCACGTAGGTCTCGGCCTCCACAGGAAGATCGTAGTTGATCACGTGGGAGATATCGTCCACATCCAATCCACGCGCCGCCACATCGGTGGCAACCAACACCCGGAAACGGCCCTGCTTGAATCCGTCCAGCGCCTTGGTGCGCAGAGCCTGGCTCTTGTTTCCGTGAATCGCGGTGCCGTCGATGCCCCTTGCGGACAGATTTTTCAGCACCTGGTTCGCGGTATGCTTCATCTGGGTGAAAATGAGGGCCTTATTGATCAGCGGGTCGCTCAACAGCGAGACCAGCAGGGCATCCTTGTTCTTCTTTCCAACGAAGAGCACCTTCTGGCCGATCCGCTCCACCGTCGGTTTGTCGGGTTCGATGGTCACTCGCACCGGATTGCGAACCATGGTGCGGGCCAACTCCACCATTTTTTGGGGCATGGTGGCCGAGAAGAACAGAGCCTGGTGCTCAGCCGGAATGTGGGACAGCACGCGCTTGATGTCGGGGATGAAACCCATGTCGAGCATCCGGTCCCCTTCGTCCAAAATAAACACCTCCACCTCACCCAGATGGATGAATCCCTGCTGCATCAAGTCAAGCAGCCGGCCCGGAGTAGCCACGAGAATATCGACCCCGCGGTTTAGAGCCGCAACCTGGTGAAACTGGTTGACCCCGCCGAAGATCACGGTATGGCGGACGCGCAGAAAGCGTCCATAGATCCCTATGCTCTCCCCTATCTGCGCCGCGAGTTCGCGGGTGGGAGCGAGGATGAGTGCTCGGGGGGTACCTTTTTTGGCGGGGGAGGGGCGGTCGCAAAGCCGCTGCAAAAGCGGCAGCGCAAAGGCGGCGGTCTTTCCGGTGCCTGTCTGGGCGGTGCCCAACAGATCCCGTCCTTCCAGCAGGTGCGCGATGCACTGCTCCTGGATGGGCGTTGGGGTGATGTATCCCTCGGCAGCCACAGCCCGCTGAAGCTCGGGAATCAGGACACCAAAGATGCCTTGTGGCAACTTGGGTTCTGATTTTGGAACGGATTGATCGATTCGCGCACGGAGCGCTCCTGCTTGTTCTTGTGCTTTCATTTTTCTTTCCCAGTCCGGGGTTCTACAAATCTTTACCCGCCGGACGCGTGGAAAAGAAAGGACCGCAATGAGTGCGGCAATGGAATGCTCCCGCTCCAAATAACCGGGATGCATGGGTCAAGCAACAAAGTAAATGGCTTCTTGGAAGGTATGGGCACGTGCCCGGCGAAACCGTCATTTGAGTACCATCTCACCCAAAGGTACTCAATTAGGGCTGAAAACACAAGCACAAAGATAAATGGGGACCGGACGCCGCCCTGCCATAGGCGGCTGGCTGTGAGAAAACCAGGATGAATTCACGCGTTCCCACAGACCACAGCCATCTGATCCAGCACTCGGGGAATGAATTCCTCCTCGCTCCCCCAGAGCCCGGGAATTTACCTTTCCCGCAAGCCTCTCGGGCGATGACATGGATCCGGATCGCCTTGGATCTGATGATTCGCGGATCCGCTACTTCAATAAGACCAGCGCATTTTCGATCGCCCGAATGGCCGCCCGATCGTGTTTGCGGGCGACCTCAAGCCGGGCCATCTGATCCTGCCGCAACTGGCTGGTCCATTCCCCAAAACGATCCGGGCCCAATGCCAGATCCCATGGGCAGTTAAGATCCTTCATGCAGTGTTCGGCAATCTGGCCATAATGGTCCGACGCATCCTTGATTGCCGCGGCCACCGGGTCACGGAATCCCGCTGCCTTCTCTCTGAGCCACCGACCTGCAATGCGCCGGCTGTGAATAAGCACGTCGAAGCACCAGCCGTTTCCCTGCATCCCGTCTTTGGGGTTGTCCACCTTGCCGGATTCGACATCGCTCAGCCAGCCCAGCCAATATGTGTAAGCCGCTTCGCCCATAAAGTAATCCTCGCACCGCTCGGTATGGCACATCTCCGCGGCCTGCCCAAGCGCAGCGATCGTCAAATCCCGGTCGGACACGCGCTCTTCCTCGGGTTTGGGTTCCGTCCACACGACGATCCCCCAGGGCCAGTTGCCGCCGGCAAAACCGGTGGCCTCATCGTGCCAGAAGGTCTCGCGGCCGTTCTTGTGATAGGGATGCACACACCACCACCTTCGGCCCTGGTCGGCATGGCCAATGATCAACCCATCCTCTTCCCCACCGTAGTGGACAGGTATTCCATGGTCAATGCTCGCCTTGATGGCCGCACACGCTTCGGCCTCAAAACCGTCGCGGTCCTCCTTGGGCTCCTCCCATGGGAAGGATTCGAAGAGCCGCACCTTCCAGGGCAGCGCGGAGGATCCGTGCATACACTCAAATCCGCAGCATGGATGGCCGGCACTCGGGCAAAGCTGCTCGTGCATTCCGATCCGGAACGCAAATCCGCTGTAGCAGATCAGATCGTCGTAGGTCATCCGTTCACGCAGCTTTTGCAGAATACGCGCTTGGCAACCATGCGGACTGCTGGCATATTCACCGGACCCAAAACCCGCCATCCCCTCGATCCACACCCGGTCGCTTTCACACTTGACTTCCATCTCAACTCCTCCCGCTTCCGATCGAGAGGGGGCAATGGCACACGCCGAAAACCGTGACCCCAGCGGGCTTGATACGCCCGACCCAAAACGTCCAAGCCCGCCGGGAGTCATAGAACAGCGCCAAACCTTCCTCCGAAGCAGCATCTTGTCAAAATGTCTTCCCCTCCGCGGTCAGCTTGGAGGCGATCTTTGCCACGTGCTCGCCCTGATAGCGGGCTCCTGCCAGTTCGTTGTCGCTTGGCATGCGACTGCCGTCAGCCCCCGCGATGGTCGATGCCCCATAGGGGGAGCAGCCGCTCATCGCATCCATCGTCATCTGCCCCTGAAACGAATACGGCAGGCCGACTAAAACCATGCCAAGATGCAGCAGCGTGACGTGAAAGCTCAGGATCGTCGACTCCTGGCCCCCGTGCTGCGTGTTGGAGCTGGTGAAAACACTCCCGGCTTTTCCCACCAGAGCGCCTTTCATCCACAGACTTCCCGTGGCGTCTAGAAACTGGCGCATCTGGCCACACATGTTGCCAAAGCGGGTCGGCGTCCCAAAGAGGACGGCATCGGCCTCGCCCACTTCCTCCACGGTGCAAATCGGTACATGGGCCTGCTGGCCCAGTGCCCCCGTAGCCCCCATGTGTTCCAGCACCTCATCAGGAAGGGTCTCTGGCACCCGGCGCAGCACCGCTTCCACATTTTCCACCGATCGCGCGCCCTCGGCAGCCGCTTCCGCCATCCTATACACGTGCCCATACATCGAGTAGTAAAGAACCAGGACCTTCATGATGCCCTCCTTTCCCGCGCTGGGTCGCGACCGCCTTGGGGAAACCCACGGACCAGTGCATTCTTTGGGTGGCACTTACCGAGTTGGCGTCCCCACAGCCGCTGGGTAGCGCACCACTCGAACCGGTGGAACGGAGTCCCGACAAAATCAGGCTGCCGTTGCCTTCACACGGGCTTCCTGCGACATGTCTGCCAGCCGCTTGACCTCATCCAGGCTCAGACCAAGTCCGCTGGCAACCCCGCCGCCGTATTCCGCATCGACCTTGTAGAAGAGGGCCGTCTGGCGAAGCTGGATGCGCTTCTGGGCATCCCCGAGATGGGACACGATGTTCCCGATGAGGTGTTCGCGGTCCGCCTCGGTCATGACCTTGCGGAACAGGTCTCCTGGCTGCACGAAATCCACATCCGCGAATCTGATCGCATGCCGTGCGGCCATTCCGGCAACCTCGATGGGGGGCGCCGACGCTTCCGGATCTGGAATCGGTCCCCCAAAACTGTTCGGCCAGTAATTGGGCCCTCCGCCGCCATTGCCATCCGAGCGCATGGCGCCATCGCGCTGGTAGTTCCGCTCCTTAGAGGCCCTGGGAGCGTTGACAGGCAGCAGATGGTAGTTGGGGCCCAGACGGTGCCGATGGGCGTCGTGGTAGCTGAACAAACGTCCCTGGAGCATCGTGTCCGGCGAAGCTCCGATGCCCGGCACGAAATTCCCGGGCGAGAAGGCAGCCTGCTCCACATCGGCAAAATAGTTCTCCGGATTTCGGTTGAGCACCATGCGCCCAAATGGGTGAAGGGGATAGTCCCCGTGCGGCCAGACCTTGGTGATGTCAAACGGGTCGAATCGATACCGTTTGGCATCCTCAGGCTCCATGATCTGAACGGATACCTTCCACGACGGGAAATCACCCCCCTCGATGGATCGATACAAATCCCGGGTGGCATGATCCGGGTCCTCCCCACTCAGCTGGCCCGCTTCCTCCCGGGTGAGATTCCGGATGCCCTGTTCCGTTTCAAAGTGGATCTTCACCCACCAATACTCCCCCCGGGCATTATACCACATAAATGCGTGTCCGCCATAACCATTCATATGGCGTAGGTTGAACGGTGTGCCTCTGTCAGAGAAGAGGATGGTGACCTGATGAACGGACTCCGGGGTAAGGGACAGGAAGTCCCAGAACATGTCGGGATCCTTCAGATTGGTCGCCGGATTCCGCTTCTGGGTGTGAATGAAGTCCGGGAATTTGATCGCGTCCCGGATGAAAAACACGGGCGTGTTGTTGCCCACCAAATCGTAGTTTCCCTCTTCCGTATAGAACTTCACGGCAAATCCTCTCGGATCCCGTGCCGCGTCCGCCGATCCCTTCTCTCCGCCCACGGTGGAGAACCGCGCAAGCACCTCCGTCCTCTTACCGA
Source organism: Candidatus Latescibacterota bacterium (assembly GCA_043804415.1). GTDB lineage: Bacteria > Latescibacterota > 4484-107 > 4484-107 > 4484-107 > 4484-107. The sequence goes on from JAZDJA010000039.1 coordinate 5,552, forward strand.
CCTTTGAGAGAAACCGGGCACGCGTGTATCTGGTAACGTCGTGTGTCACCTCAAAAGTTCCGTAGGCCCCGGCCCCCTTGGCGTGCACCACGCGCTCGGGAATTCGCTCGCGGTCAAAATGGGCCAGCTTATCCACCAGATGAACATCCTGAATCAGCGTGGGCCCCAAGGCGCCGGCCGTCATCGAACTCAGGTCGTTCTCCACGGGCATGCCGTGACTCGTCGTCAGCGTCTTCTTCTCGTCCGCCATAACATCTTCTCCTTTCCGGCCTCTCCCGAGCCCAAGCAGAGAGGACCCCATGTTCAAGATGTGCCAGCCGAATTGCAGAACGCCACCAAAGTGATCGTCAAACTGCCCGTCCTTGCCATCAGCCAATAAGAAAAAAGTCCCGACAGCACGGTATGGTCAGGCATTGTCGAACGCGGCATGGTAGATCACGGTGCCGCGTTTCCCGCGAAGGGCTCCGCTCTTGAGCTCCAAGGCCATAAACACCTCTTCGGGGACCTCGTATTCACAGGCTATGTCAAAATGTGAGGAAGGAACAAAGCCAAATCTAGGGTAATACTCGGGATGCCCCAGGACAAAAACAGCGGCGACACCCTTTTTCCGGCACTGATCCAGACCTGCCCATACCAATGCCGATCCGCTGCCCTTGTTCTGGTGCGCAGGAGCCACTGCCATGGGGCCAAGTCCCATAGCAGTGAGGCTGGGATAGGGGGGGACTTCAACCGCCGAGAACATGATGTGACCGACAACGGCCCCGCCCACCTCGGCAACAAGTGAGACAATGGGCTTCACTTGTTGCCGCAGGACTTCCACGAGATCAGCCTCACATTCGGTTTCAAATGCTGAAACGTGGAGTGCATACACAGCAGCCCAGTCCTCTTCTTCTTCCGCTCGAATGCGCATGAGGCCTCTCGAAATTGGGTGGGCGACTCCGTGATTGGAGGGCCACGCTGGAACCGTTTGGATGAAGACTAGAACTTCTTCTGGTACATGTGGCAGTAAGGTTGCCCTTTTCTTCTCTGGTAGTAGTCCTGATGGTAGTCTTCCCCCTCCCAGAAAACCCCGGCTGGAAGGACCTTTGTTATCACTTGATATCCCTTGGTTTTGAGCAGGTCGATCAGCACACGGACTATCCGTTGCTCCTCCTCATCTTTGTAGAAAACAGCGGACAGGTATTGTTCTCCGATATCCGGTCCCTGGCCGTCCACCTGCGTCGGATCATGGATCTCAAAAAAGAACTTTGCCAATTCCTCATAGGTCACCTGAGTCGCATCATAGGTGACCTGCACCACCTCCAGGTGGCCGGTATCGCCACCGCTCACCTCGCGATAGGAAGGGTTCTCCACGGAGCCTCCCATATAGCCCGAGAGCGCCGAGATCACCCCCGCCTTCTGCTGAAGAAGATGCTCCACGCCCCAGAAACAGCCCCCTGCGAAATACGCTACGGCCCGTTGGTCCTCCTCTTTGGGGGCAAACACCAGGGAGATGGAATTGACGCAATGTCTGATATTCTTTTCAGTTAGTTCCTCTCCCTGGAAGACGTGTCCCAGATGGGCTCCGCAATTGGCGCACACCATCTCCGTTCGTCTTCCATCGGCATCCGGTTGCCTTAGGATGGCTCCTTTGATCTCATCATCGAAACTGGGCCATCCGCAGGTGGAGGCAAACTTATCCTCTGATCGGTAAAGCCTTGCATTACATCGTTTGCAGTGGTAGGAGCCCTGCTCGAAAAAGTCGTTGTATTCCCCGCTGAAGGGGGCTTCAGTACCTTTGTGAACCAAGACACGCTCTTCTTCTGCGGTCAGCTTGTTGTAGGACTTCCTGGCCATAGCCACACCCTCCGAGCATGAGATCAGGACCAGCAGGAATCCAATCGAGCACGCAATACCGGGAACACTTCGCATGAACGCTCCTTTGATGCCCAGAGATCCCGGCATGAACAACGCCATAGCGCCCCCGGAGCTTCCGTGCAGAAGAACCTTCGGATGGCGTCCATCCGAATTGCCTGGAAAAGGCTCGGCACATCGGCATGCGCATTCGCCCAAACCCGGGCATGCTAGATCTTTCTTAGATCTTTTAGATACAGCGATTTGGATGGCCCATCTCCGACTTCTCTCTCCTCGATCTGAAACAGTTTCGTCGCAGCCACCAGTTCTCCCAATTTCTTGTACCCGTAATTTCGCGGGTCAAACTCCGGTGCCTGTTTGGCAATATTGCTGCCCACCGATGCCAGGTGTGCCCAGCCACTATCATCAGAAGAGTTCTCCACCGCACTTCTAAACAGGTTCACCAGCTTTGAGTCCTGTTTGAGTTCGGAGGCGGTCTTGCGCCTTATCTTGACTGCCTCGTCATCCTTTGATCGGAGGACTTCGATGAATATGAACTTGTCACACGCGGAAACAAACGGTTCGGGCGTTTTCTTCTCTCCAAAACCATAGACAACAAGACCGGCTTCCCGTATCCTGGACGCCAGTTTAGTGAAATCGCTGTCACTGGATACAATACAAAACCCATCGAAATTAGTCGTATACAGCAAATCCATGGCATCGATGATCATGGCACTGTCTGTGGCATTTTTCCCGGTGGTATATCTGAATTGCTGAATGGGCTGAATCGAATACCGCAACAAGACCTCCTTCCATCCTTTCAGGTCAGGCAGCGTCCAATCGCCATAAATCCGCTTCACATTGGCTGTCCCATACTTTGCGATTTCCGCCAAGAGCCCATCCACGATGCCCGGTTGCGCATTGTCCGCATCAATCAGTACTGCCAATTTCTCCGTTTTTTCGTCTGCCATTTTTCCCTTTCTGGATTTCGGACGACTCCGCCGATAAATCCCGTTTAGGCCGCCCGATCATCTGTTGTTGTGTTTCGTAGGTGGCTGCCTCATCTCCTTGCCCCAGCGTTCTTTCTGGGTATCCTTTCGCACTCCCCTGCAAGCCCTGAAAAATCCCCTCCCATCGAGCCCTTTCTGTCATTCCGGCTCATGGACCGTTCTGTCCGCCCGACATTCGCATCCCACAGGCACCATCAGAAATGCCAAGGAGCCCCCAGAGCCCGGCATCGGCACTACGTAACTTCCATGCGAAGTGCCCAAGCATATTCCTTTTTGGAAACGTTCTCGTTTCATCCATGTGGGAGCAGATTGATCGGTTGTCAGGCAGATCCTGACCTTGGCACATCGCAGGCATCATCCGTGCATGGGCTGATCTCGATGGTAATGTGCGACAACTCATGGTGATCCTTGAGCAGTGCCCTGTAATGCTCTGCAGACTTAGGGAAGTGGGTAACCAGAGAGATGATTGCGGCATAATCATCCGGTCCGACCTTCCATAAATGAAAGTCCGCAATGCGATTATCGGAATCCGATTCGATCAGGGATCTGAGGACTGACTCATCGGATTTCTCGATGCTGGCATCCAGCAGGATCGAACTCGTCTCCCTCATCAAGCCATAGGCCCAGCGCGTGATGACCGCCGCACCCACAATCCCGATGATGGGGTCGAGCCAGTTCCAGCCGAACAGTTTGCCACAAAGGAGGGCGATGATTGCCAGCACGGACGTCAACGCGTCGGCCAATACGTGAAAATAGGCGGCCTTCAGATTGTGATCGTGATGAGCCTGCTTATGCTCGTGACCAGAATCATGATGGCCCCGCAAGAGAAAGGCACATATCACGTTGATGAGTAGACCTAGAATGGCCACACCGATGGCTTCGTCAAAGTGAATTTCCTGTGGATTGATGATGCGCTGCACCGACTCAATGGACATCATCAAAGCCACTGCAGCCAAAGCAATTGCGCTGGCAAATCCCCCAAGCGTACTCACCTTGCCGGTACCAAAGGTGAATTTGGGATTATTCGCATGCTTCCGGGTGTACCGGTAGGCAATGATAGTGATCATAAAGGCCGCGACATGGGTGCCCATATGCCATCCGTCGGCCAATAACGCCATGGAGCCAAACGCTAGCCCTGCAACGATCTCAACCACCATGGTGAGGGCTGTCAACACCAGAACCTGTGTGGTCCGTCGTTCCCCTTTTTCATAGATCACGGCAAAATCATGAGTATGTTGTCGTTCTCTCAAAGTCTCTGTGTGCATGCGCTCAGTTCCTTTTCTTTGGATGCTTCTTGGGCCTATGGGTTCAGCGGGCTACCGGGGTCTCGGTCGTCCACGGCCGAGAAAGTATCGCACCACGCTTCCCCTCCAGGACGACCTCGACGCCGCCGTGCGCGACGATCATCTCGAGATGGACCGTCGGCTTGGTCGGACGGATACTTAGCACCTGAGCGGTCGCAGTAAGGGTGTCGCCCATAGACGCGGGTGCCGAAAATTCGAAGTACCGGCTCAGGAACACCGTGCCAGGCCCCGGCATGTCCACGGCAACAAACGCGTGCAGCAGATTCCGCCGCGTCAGGTGTCAGCGGCCGGAACGATCGCCATAATCATACCGCATAATAGGGCGTGTTGCCGAACGACGGGCCACTTCCGAGAAGCCGACCGACTCAAAGGCCTTCGAAATGCCCGTCCAAGCGAACGCGGAGGAAATCGACTGGTCGTCCTTCGGCTCCACCGGATAGCCCTCCAGAAATCGAACGCCCTTGTCCGCCACATAGTCAACGGCTGCCCGGAGCAACTGCGTGGAGACCCCCTGCTTTCGATATGCACGATGCACGAACAAACAGGATACCGACCAACAGGGCTGCTCATCGACGGGTGTAAGGATGCGCGAGCGGCCCAGCGCCGGATAGCCCTCCCGCGGGGCCACCGAACACCAGCCCACGGGTCGATCCTCAAGGTAGCCCAACAGGCCCGGCACCTGGCCGGATGCCACCAAGCCCTTCATCGCTTCCCGATTTCCGTCGCCCTGTTGGGAATCAAACTCCTTGCGGGGCAAGCGCCAGAACATACACCAGCACCCACCGCATGCGCCGTTCCTGCCGAAAAGCTGCTCGAAATCGGCCCAGCGCGCTACAGTCAAAGGATGACATTGGAGCGGCGGAGGCGCCATGGTTTTCGTCCTTACAAATCGATAGGCGCATCACGTCAGTCGCGAGACGCACGGGTCTGGGCGGGACCTCGACGCAGCGCTTTTCCACTCCCCCACGCAAAAGCCAGGAGTCCAGCCTTTCTGGTGAGCCCATACTGAGTTACGAAGAGCACCAGGCACAACAGCCCGATCAGCGCAAGACCGAAAAATCCCCGAAGACGGGTTGCGTCGACACCCGACACGCTCTCCAACATTTCCAGTATATGCTGTTCCCTCAACGCAAGGACCCCTATGGGCAAGGCAGCCACGGTAGTAACGGATGCGGCCAAACACGCGGTCTTTCGCAGGAAGAGGAGTGCGCAGATCTCATCCATGTGACGGTGATGCGCTCTTCGTCCCATGGCTGCGCCGGCACCTATTCCCAGGATGATAGTGCCAACAGGAAACCCCATGAAAAGCGCAACCGCAATCGGGGTGAGGCCGAGGTGAAGCAGGATCAGTGACCCAGGATGGGCGCTGTAGAATCGTCGAACCCATCGTCGCAGGAAGAACGCGTCGAGCAAAATGCCCAGACAGAGGCCCGTCACCGCGGAGGCAATCACGCGACTTGGCGAAGACCCAGGGACTCGCATGTATAGAAATGCCGCTGACCACCAGAAAGCGGTAAATGTCAACACGGGACATGCTATGCCCAAAAACAGCCCAATGATCCACGATTCAAGCTTACCCATCATCTTGTTGCCCAAGGGATCTGTCAGGCGCTGAGGGGCTTCTTGCACGAGTATCCATTGGCTTCGCTGCCGTGAGGCATGCGGGCACCCCATAAGCGACGCAGGATGAGGACATGATAGAGTAACTGGATGAACAGAAAGGCATACAGGATGATCCATTCACCGAGGACGCCCCATCCCAACAGGGCTTGTCGGCTGATATCATCCACCATCGCTTTCTCTCCAGCCATCGATATCAAACAGAGAAGACCCAGAAGCAAAACCCCGAGATCGGCCCTCTGTGTCGGACGATTCGCCCTGTCAGACAGAATCGGAGGGATGTTCACAACGGATAGCTTGAATCACATGGTCGAGCTGTTGCAGAAAGCGGGATCGGTCACGCTTTGTGATCGGCGGCGGCCCACCAGTAATCACTCCTGCGCCGCGAAGCTCTGTTAGGAGATCCCGAGTCGCGACAGCAGAACCGATGTTGTTTTCCGTGAAGGGCTTGCCGGTCGGAGCCAGCACACGAGCCCCTTCCTTCACGCAGCGGCCCGCAAGCAGAATATCAGCAGTGACTACGATGTCGTGAGGCGCCAGGTGCTCGACAATCCAGTCATCGGCCGCATCGAATCCGTCCCCCACCACCTCCAGTGCAATCGATCGTTCATTCGGGATTCGCATCCAGGAGTTGGCCACTATGGTGACCTCCAGCCCGCATCGTCCTGCAACGCGGTAAACCTCCTGTTTGACGGGACACGCATCCGCATCCACAAAGATATGCAACAAATAAAGATCCTCCTCCTCCCCCGGATCGTACCCCGGCGCTATCTAACCTCACGCATTAGATAGCAATAATATAGGCATTTCATGACTTTTGTCAAGAAGTTTCTTGGCCGTTTATTTGTTCCTGAGATGCCGTAGGGGGTCGGCTCCAACAGGTTGGTCAATGACGTGGAGATTCGCCCAGCGCCATACGTCAATCCCCTCCTCCTCATACACCTTGATCACTGACTGGGTAGCTTCTGGCAAGAGTCCTTCACGATAATGGTACAATTTCCATACAGTTTATCTAAGGACCCGAACCATGCAGCCACCCGTTTCACATCGCCATCACCGCCAGGCAACCGCCACCACGTCATCAAGACTTGTCCGCATGGACTGCCGCAAGGATACGGTCAACTGGCGCTCTTTGTAGCCAAACGGCACGGGTTCCCCTGTGCGCAGAAGATTCACCTCCAGAGGTCTCTCCACGTCTGTCACGCAAGCGTCCTGGACCGTCGCGTCGGTGAAATGGAGATACCAGGTATTCCCCCGGACGGTTACCGGTATGTTGCTTCGCTCGGGCCAGGGCCCGCCCCCGGTATCGAACACGGCTTCGCCGCTGTGCCCAAGCCACGCCTTCAACTCAGAGAGGCGGTCATAGTACAAATCAGGCATTTCACCGGTTGATTTCGGAGCACAGTTGATGAGCAGGTTCCCCCCCCAGGCTCGGGTTTCTGCCAGGATGGTGAGTATGTCGGAGGTGGGCCTGTATCCCTCTCCGGCATAGCCCCATCCCCCCACATTCCAGATGTCACAACGCTCCCACCAACCTTTCGGGCGTGTTTCGGGACGGCTGCACTCAGGGGTCTCGTAATCCCCATGCCCATGCATCCGAGGATTGATGACCGCACTGGGCTGATAGGAACGGATCTCATCGATCGAGATGACTGCCGGTCCCCCGTCGAAGAAGATCACGTCCAGCTGGCCATAGCCTTCCAGCAACTCCACCACCTGACCGCGCGCGTACGCCCGGTATGCTGCGTCGAACCCTTCCGGTTCGCGAACCAGCTCGTCGATCGGCTCGTGATTCAGTCCGTAGTGCTTCCGCCCGGGGAAACGGGGATCTCCACCACTCCCATAGTGAAAGGACATATACTTGCGATGATAATACCAGTCGGGGGGCGAATAGTAGATGCCGGCTTTCAGCCCGGCATCCCGACAGGCCTGGATAAAGGGCTTCACCAAGTCGCGGCCACCCAGGTGTTGCTTGACTCCATAGCTTCCAAAATTGCTCGGCCACATGGCATATCCGTCGTGGTGCCGGGTGGTCATCACCGCGTACTTGAAGCCAGCCTCCTTCGCGGCGTTCAACCACTTCGAAGGATCATACTTCTCCGGATTGAAGTCTTGTGCGAGAGCGAAGTATTCCGCTGGCGTCACCTTGTTGCGATTTTCCCGATCCGTGTCCCACGGTGTGTTCGCCATCATCCCCCAGGATATGTCGATGCCGCCATGCACGCTGGAGATGCCCCAATGAAGGAACAAGCCCAACCCCGCATTTTCAAACCATTGGGCACCGGGATGCGTGGTATGCGCAGGGGCGATCGCGGGGACCTCTTCGGCGATACCGATGGCTTTGTGCTGGTCGGCTGCAGCCTTCTCGTTGATATTCTTCTTCTTGGACGAACTGGACATGTTGTTCTCCTCGCTCTTAACGCTCATGTTGGGCATCACAGCTGGGACGCAGCGCCGTCAGCTGTATCTTGTTATTGCGCGCCGCTGCTGATAGGCAGAGCACGCGCTTCCTCTATAGCCTTCCGTCTTCCAGAAAACTGAAGTACCCGGTCCGGTTGAAGATGATGTGGTCCAGCAGCTCAATTCCAACGATTGCGCCCGCCGCCTTGAGCTGGGCGGTGATGTGGATGTCGCTTGGCGACGGTTCAACACCACCGCTTGGATGATTGTGGGCGACAATGACAGCCGAAGCACGGTCGGACAGTGCGTCCGAGAAGACTTCCCGCGGATGAACCGGGCTCCGGTCGATCAGGCCAATCGAAACGACGCGGACGTTCAGGACTTCATTCGCGCCGTTGATGCTGGCGCACAGAAAGTGCTCCTGCTTCCGGTCGGCGTAGTGCCGGATGTGAGGCAGCAGATCTGCCGGGGTTTCAATCTTCGCACCCTCCGGCTTGATGCGGCGGCGAGCGAATTCGATCGCCGCAAGAATGAGGGAGGCCTTCGCGTCGCCCACACCTTCGAAGTGCGTCAGGTCCTCGGCTTTCACCTCCAGGCCCTTCTCGTCAATGAGGCGCGCCAGCTTCCCAGCGAGGGTCATAACATCCATCCCTGGTGTGCCTTTCCCCAGCAGAACCGCCAGCAGTTCCCGATCGCTTAAGGCAGCCGCGCCTTTCCGAAGCAGCTTCTCGCGCGGCCGGTCGGCTTCGGGCATCTGTTGAATGGTCTTGCTCATGGCCTCATAGCCTCATGCTGCGAATGCCAGATGATGTTGGATCACAGTGACCGCCATGATGTCGAAGATACCCCCGGTGCCCGTGTACTTGAGATCCGAGAGTTCCTCGTAGCGTCCTCGCTCGTCGTAGGCGGTCTGAATCTGGCCGTTCACCTGCCCGCGATAAGCACCCTCGAGGTAGATGCGGTCATCCCGGTGGGCGGTGACGGTGCTTCGAATGGCCGGGTCGGCGGCTTTCTCCTCCGTAACCTGTCTAATGTAGAGCGCCTCCTCGTCGCTGATGGCGAACCTGGATTGGATCTCCGCGATCATGTCCTGAACGGACACCTGCTTCGGGGGTGGGCCAGAGCCCTTCTTCCCGGTTCCCGGTTTGAGTTTGACCGTTCCACCAGCGCGCTCTACGCCCTGATATTCAACGGCGGCCTTGCTGACTTCCGTCCGGCGAATCTGCTTCATCAACTCGGACACACCGCCTGCCTTAATCAGCTGCGGGCCGATGTAATCGGCAAACGTGACGAACTCCTTGATCTCCGGCGAATAGGTGAAGAAGCAGGTCAGGAAGTGGAAGCTCTTCACGAAGCGGGCGAGCAGGTAGACGAAACCCTTGCGCTCCTCCGAGCCGGTGAGTTTCGCCTGAAAGCGCGTCCCCAGCGCGTTGACTGAAAATTGCACCTGGGCATCCGTGCCCGTCGCGAGCAGCTTCACAAAAGCGGCGGCATCTTTCTGGGTGAACACCCCCGCCGCCAGAATCTCGGTGTGCAATTTCGGGCATAGCTCCGGGTCTGGCTCTTCCGGCTCAAACGGCGTACCTTTACGGTACTTCGCAAACGCCGTGAGGATCGCCTTGGCGTTGTTGGTGAAGTCCACGACCACGACTCGATCCTTGCCCTCGTAGCAGCGGTTCAGCCGTGAAAGCGTTTGCACGGCATTGCGGTCCACGACGGGTCTGTCGAGGAACATCCCGGCAAGCAATGGCTGGTCGAAGCCGGTTTGGAACTTGTTGGCGACGATCATCAGGCGATAATCGTCGCCCTCGAAACGCTCCTCAATCAACTCGCCTTCCTTCAATTCGTTTATCGCGTGCTCGCTGATCGGCGCGTTGGTCTCCGGGTGGACAAAATCCGAGAAAGCATAAAGCGCCTTGTAGTCCGCGCTGCGCTCCTTGAGCTTCTCCTTGATGATCTGGAAATACCGCAGCCCGGCGACGCGGGAGGTGGCCACGATCATCGCCTTGGAGCGTCCGCGGATGAGCGGCATCACGTCCTTCTCAAAGATGCGCAGCATCACCTCGGACTTGTATTGAATGAGACCGTCGTCCTGGAAGGCGACGTTCTGGAGCGCCTTGGACACCACGCCTTTGGGGTATAGCCTTTCTTCGTCCAGCTTGGGAACGATCGGGCAATGCAGGTTGTAAAGCGTCTTGTAGGAAATGATGCCGGACGCCACGTTTACGATATACCCTTCGGCGATGGCTTCGGCCTCGGAGTAGGTGTCGAACGGCTCGCCGAATAGGGTCACGGTAGCCGGCGCCGGTGTGGCGGTGAACGCAATGAAAAGCTGATTGAGGTCATGCTCCCGGATGACCCTGGCTATTTGCTCTTCCGGGTCTTGTTCTGGGG
>JAZDJA010000040.1:0-2573 GCA_043804415.1 Candidatus Latescibacterota bacterium
CACAGGACTTTCATAGGTCTGGACGCCCCCTGTCCGAAACAATTCTTGATCCGCTCGTTCGTATCTTTCGGCGAGAAGCTTTGGAGCAATGTCATGGACCGTCTTTCCGACGACATCCTCCATTTTTCTGCCCAGAAAGTCTCCGAAGGCCTGATTGCCTCCAAGGTAGACCCCTCGAGCGTCCTTATAAAAAATGGGGGTTGGTATCGAATCGAACAGTTTTTGGAGGAAATTGGGATCCCTGTATCTTTCGCAGAAGTCTTGATGGGGCTTTGGCTTCTCGATTTGATTTATTTTCTTCACTGGATGACCTCTGCATGCCGTTTTGAGTGTTCTTTAATAACCGGTCCCCCTGGAGATTTCCTTGTCCTGCTTTTTATTCGATAATGTAGCATAACATCCAGTACGAGTGGAAAGTATTTATGGTAAACACCGATGTTCGAAGAAGCATTTGATATAAGATTTTCATCGGCTTTTCGCCTAGCCGATAGTACCACAGGCCGGATCCGGTGGCCGGATATATAGGGATCTCTTGTCTCCACAGCGGACACCAGGAGTTGAATCGTCGTGTTAACCGCCTTCCTGCTCCGCCCGTTCCCCGCGGCGTGAGTTGGTCGCCGCGCTACTCATCCGCAATTGCGCCATAGTCCGCGCTTCGGTCGGCGTGGCTGCCTTCGTTTCCGGCAGATCCGCCGGCTCCTGGTTCACCATCGGCCGAGCCATCCGGTGGGATCTGGCCGTGGTCGTCTTATATATTGCTTGCCTTTTTACAACCGGAATAAAATATTTGATATTATTATCCGTCTTCGCCAAAGCCACAACAGACATATCCATGAGGGTAAAGGAGGGCAAAATGATTCATCCGGTAGCGACAGGGGTTTGGTGGCAACTGAATCGTTTCCATCAAATGGGCAAAGGTCATCAAAGCCTCCAAGGCCAGGCCCGATCAATGGGCCGAACCGCGAACGGCGGTGACCCGGCATCCAACGACATGACTGGGGAGTTGAGCCTGCTACATGAAACCCAACATAACTTATGTATGGAAAAAGTGAGGTAGAAATGAAAATTCTGAAAATTATCGGCGTAATTTTGGTTCTTGCAATAGGATGGATCATCAGCCCAAATGCTCAAGCACAAGCCCCTATGGGGCAGGCGCAGAGTGGAGCGACGCGCGACGAGTACCCCATCAAACCGGTACGCATCGTTGTTGGGTTTACCGCAGGCGGACCATCGGATATTCTGGCGCGCCTGGTGGCCCAGAAACTCGGTGAATCGCTCGGTCATCGGTTCATAGTCGACAACCGTCCGGGCGCAAGCGGCATGATCGGCGCGGAGATGGTAGCCAAGGCGCCGCCGGATGGATATACCTTACTCGTAGTCCCTGCGACGCATTCAGTCAACCCCAGCCTGTACAAAAAAATGCAGTTCAATACAGAGCGTGATTTCACGGCCGTGGGCCTGGTTGCAGAAGGGCCTTTCGTTCTGGTCGTGCACCCCAGCCTGCCGGTAAAGAGCGTCAAGGATCTCATCGCACTTGCAAAATCGAAACCTGGTCAACTCAACTACGCCTCTGCCGGGGTCGGCGGGCTCCCACACCTGGCGGGCGAGCTGTTCAAATCCATGACCGGTGTGCAGATGACACATATTCCATACAAAGGCGCAGCACCTGCGACAGTCGAGCTTGTCGGCGGTCATGTGCCGCTCATGTTCAATAACATGCTTTCAGCGGTTCCCCATATTAAAGCCGGGCGGCTGCGTGCACTCGCCGTAACGACCAGCAAGCGTTCGAGTGCTCTGCCGGAGGTACCTACGGTTGCGGAGACCGGGGTCGAAGGTTATGATGTTTCCGGATGGTACGGCGTTCTGGCGCCGGCCGGCCTCGCACCTGACGTCCTTGGCCGTCTCAACCATGCAATCAACCGTGCCGTGCACCAGCCTGATGTCGTGAAACAACTCGCCAGCGAAGGGATCGACGCCGTCACGTCGACGCCCGACGAATTTACGGCGCGCATCCGCAATGAAATCGCGAAATGGAATGTATAGAACATTATCTACTTGAAATACTAATTAATCTGCTCATGCTCCACTGAGAAGTCAAGGGAGATGCTTTTTTTCTTGGCAACTGAAATGATGGATGCCCGTCAAAATAACAGAATACTCTCTCCAGATACACCCCCCCCCTAGTGCTTTCGACTCCTTTCTTGCCGAAATCTCCCCTCTACAGACGGAATATGTTGTAACAAGATCTTCTTGACATACCAGGGCGCTTCTCTTATCTTCACGCTTCATAAATGCAAATTCTTATCAGATATTAGAAAAGGAGTTGTGAAATGAAAGTGACCGCTGTCGAGGCTATACCATTTCGAATCCCCCTCTCCGAGAAGAAGGTTTGGGCCCGCGGGGCCTTGGACGCGGCAGAGCACGTCCTAGTTCGTATCAGGACGGACGACGGGTTGACCGGTATCGCCGAGGCGCCTCCCCGCCCGACCGTCTACGGCGAGTCCCTTCGGTCTATAGTCGCCGCTGTAGAGGATTGGTTTGGGCCGGTGGTAGTGGGGTTCGACCCCTACGAT